>NZ_CP151767.2:3418485-3775480 GCF_038443705.2 Yoonia sp. SS1-5
CGCGCCCACATAGGGACGGTCGGCCAGCAGAATGCCATCGGATCCGGTCAGCGCATAGGCGACATTCACGAGGATCGGCAGAAAGGCGAAAAGGCCAAATAAAACAAGGTTGGGGAAGAGAAACAGCCAGGCGGGGTTCTTGAGCCGCAGCTTGTCTTGCAAGAACTTCATCGGCGCCTCGATCAGGCGCATGACCGGTTCCAGGATCATCAACATCGGCGCGTCCCCCCCACGGAAAGCGGGCCCGCCAGCGTACTGGCAGGCCCGCAGGTCTTAGTTGGCTTCGGCGAGCGCCGTCACCAGATCTTCTTCGGCACGCGCCATTGCATCTTCGACGGACAATTCGCCGACGATGGCCTGGGTCACACGCTCGACCGTGATGTTAAACATCGCGCGGTTGTTCTTGTAACCTTGGTACTGGAAGGCAACCGGGGATACTTTGGCCACCTGACCGGCCCATGCGTTCAGCGCATTGGCGGCACCCTCGGATGCCCCGGCATATTCAACGCCAGCACCTGCCACACCAAGGTGGGCGGGGATGTTTTTGGTCTTGGCTGTCATCTCGGCATAGTTTTCTTCCTGTGCCAGATAGTCGATGGCCTTGGCGACAAGTTCAGGATGCTCTGTGTCGCTGAACCCGACGATGCCAGCACCGCCCGGCATGCCGGAACAACCGCCTGTGCCGCATGGGGATCCCACAACAACCCAGTCAAATGCATCACCGATATTGTCGTCCATCTTGGCGACCTGCCAACTACCGGAATAGTAATACACCAACTGGCCGTTGATGAATTCCTGTGCCGCATCCTGATAGGACGATCCACCAGCACCGGCCCAGACGTCACGCGCCATGGTGCCGTCATTGTGCCAATCAACGAACTTCTGGACGTAAGCGGTAAAGCCGTCATCGACCAGCTTACCTTCGCCATTTTCGTCAAACAGCATCGCGCCATATGAAATCGCAGGGCCCGCGATGCGGTGGCCGGACCGGTCCATCGCCATCGGGAAATCCGTGCCTGTGGCTTCGGCCACGGCGCGGGTCGCTTCGGCCCAATCATCCCATGTGGCATCTTCGCCGGGGACATCGACACCGGCCTGATCAAACAGGGTCTTGTTGATGTAGGCGCCGGTGATGGTCAGCTGCGAATGCAGGCCGTAGATGCCGTTGTCATCAGGGCCCTTGCGATACCAATCAAGTGTGCCGCCAAAGCTGTCTTCCCAATAGGACGCATCCACATAAGGCGACAGATCAAGGTAATATTCGCTTAACCCGCCAAGGTCGGTGACTTTCGCCATGTCAGGGCCGGTGCCTGCAGCAAGCTGCACGGGCAGGCTTTCCAGAATGGCCTTGTAGGGCACTTCGTCGACCACAACGGTCACGCCTTCATTCTCGGCCTCAAACCGGTCAAAGATTTCGCGGGCCGTTGCGCATTCGGTCCCGTCGGACGAGCACATGTAAGTGATTTCTTGCGCCGCAACACCAACAGCAAACAGGCTAAAGCCTGCGGATGCCATCGCCGTTGTCAGCATTTTTGTTGTGAAAGACATTTGTTCCTCCCAGTTGTCTTTTCGGATTCTTAGCCGAATTGTATCATGATTGATCTACTCTAAAAATCCAGTCTTTTCGGGTAGCCAACCATTATAAAGTGCAGCATTTGCACCCAGTGGCAGGTCGATCATGCGTCCGTTGCGGGCGGATTCATAGATCGCACTGACCAATTCCAGTGACCGGCGGCCATCCATTGCCACCACCGCATCTGTGCCGTTGTTTTGTAACGCCTGTGCAAGGGCCGCGAAAAACCCAACAAAACCCAGCGGCGGGGCGGGTTGACCTGCCAGAAATGCGTCAAGCGCGGCCTGATCGCGATTGCGGGTCGTAAAGGTCCATGTGCCAGCCGCAGGCGTATAGGGCAAAAGATCGCTTTCAGCCGTCAGGTTTTCAAAACAGAACCGGAACCGGCTGGTGTCATTGGCCGCACCCAGGGTGATCGAACTGGTGGCCAGCGCACCTGATTCCATCTCGAAACTGATGGCGGCGCAGTCTTCGACCTCAATCTTGTTCACGCGGGTCGCAGTAAAGGCCGACAAGCGTTTGATCGGCCCAAGGATCGCGCAGAGCAGATCATGGTTGTGGATCGCATGGCCCAGCACGGCCCCGCCTTGTTCACCCTGCCACGTGCCGCGCCACGGATTGTCGTAATAATCCGCATCACGCCGCCAATGTGTCTCGATGCTTGCCACCAGTGGCTTGCCCGCAAAACCCGCATCAATCAGCGCGCGCAGCTTTGCGATTTCAGGCCCATAGCGATACTGAAACACCGGCGTCAAAACGCGCCCCGCGGCCTCTGCCGCTGCAATCAGCGCATCAGCATCGCGCAGCGAACTGACCAATGGTTTTTCACAAACGACATGTTTTCCGGCTTGCAACGCCGTCATCGAAATATCGAAATGCAGATGCGGGGGCAGGCAGATGTCGATCAGGTCGATGTCATCGCGCGCAAGCACCGCATCAAAATCCGACGTGACATGGGTCACCGCTGGATCGGCGCGTTCATTGACAATCACCTCAGCCGCGCGGGCCGCATCCAGATCACATAGAACAGGCACCACATAATCATCGGGCAGCTGCAGATAGGCGCGCAAGTGTTCGCGCCCGATCCCGGCACCAATGATGGCAACGCGGATCACGCCTCTGCCATCGCTTGCGCGTGCAAAGCCAGTTCCATGACCTTGAAGCAATGGGCCTGCGACATCGCCGTTTCCGTCCGGTCGCGGATGTCGGCGGCCAGCCGGGCGAAATAGGGATAGCCCGCATAAGACGCATCAATATATTCGCAGCGGGTCCCATTGACGAGGTACAGGTGATCTGTCCCGTCATTCCGGGCCACATCCACATATTTGCGCAACTCGATATACCCGTCTGTCCCCAGAATGGTCAGCCGCCCGTCGCCCCAAGTGGGCAGGGCATCCGGGTTGTACCAATCCACGCGGATATAGCCGTGGCCCTGATCGCTTTTTAGCGACAACTCTCCAAAATCCTGCAGCCCGGGATCGTCCGGGTTGGCGTAATTGGCAACATTGGCCATCGTGACCTTGGCATCACTCGATCCGGTAAAGAACAGGAACTGATCAATCTGGTGCGAGGCGATATCGGTCAAAACCCCCCCATATTTCTCACGCTCAAAGAACCAACCGGGGCGGGTCGGGCGGTTCAACCGATGCGGCCCCATACCCATGGTCTGGATCACGCGACCAATGGCGCCGGCCTGCACCAGTTCGGCGGCCTTTGTCACGCAAGCGACCTCGAACCGTTCAGAGAAATTCACAGACCAGATGCGGCCTGTTTTGGCCACGCAGGCCTTGATCGCATCCAGTTGCGCCATGGTTGTGCAGCCGGGCTTGTCTGTCATGACATCCTTGCCGTGTTCCATCGCCTCAATCGCGAGGGCGGCGCGATCAGCAGGGATCGCTGCGATCAGGATCAGATCAATGCTGTCATCTTCCATCAGTGCCGCACGGTCCGCCATGCGTGGCACACCGGGAAAGCGTTTATCGAACCCATCCAGCGTGCCGGGATCGCCATCGGTCCAGTAGCCCGCGAACTCTGCGCCCACCTCTATCATGCGGCCTGCCATGCCATAGATATGGCGGTGATCAAGGCCGATGGCGGCAAAGCGTAACGTCATAATCAGACCTTCACATCAGGCACAGAAACGGCCCGTTTTTCGTTTGAGGATTGGACGATAGCGCCAATCAGCGCGTGCACCTGCAAGGCCGCGCGACCCGGGACAAGCGGTGGGGTGTCCTGCACCATGCTGTCGGCGAAATCCTCGATCACGTCGCGGTGCCATTCATGGGTGAACGCCATAGGGTCTGCCCCGCCGCCCGTTGCGGCAGTTTCGCCGGTAATATCGGTGCGTCCGTCGCGCCAGATGACCCGCAATTCGCCGGATTGCAGGCGCGCGACGCAATGACTGAAATGCAAGGTGATGCTTTCGGCATCCCCGGGGTAGCTCGCAGTCGAGGCGATCAGTGACCCTGCTGCCCCGTTTTTGAACCGAAAGGCGGCGGTCACATAATCCTCAGCTTCCATTTGGTGCAAATGGGTGGAATGCGCCATCGCCTGCACCGCGTCTACTGGTCCGGCAAGCGACAGCAATAGATCAAGCGAATGGATGGCCTGGCTGATCAGGACGCCACCGCCATCGCGCGCATAGCTCCCCCGGCCCGGCTCATCATAATAGGATTGGTCCCGCCACCAAGGAACAAAAACCTCTGCCATGGCCAGATTACCGGTGGTCCCGCCGCTGATCAGGTCCGCCAATGCCCTGCTGGCCTGCCGGACCCGATGCTGGAAGACAACGCCAAGCGTCACATTTGCCTTTTCACATGTTGTGACAAGCTGTGTGGCTGCGGGCAGGTCCCGTTCGACCGGTTTTTCAAGCAGGATGGATTTTCCGGCCACCGCCAGCGCCTCGACAATGGGCAGACGGGCGTTGGGCGGGGTCAGCACGATGACCCAATGGATATCAGGATCGGCGCAGATCGCCTGCAGGCTGGAATAAGCGGCGACAGAATAGCCGCACCGTTGGGTCGCGTCCCGGGCAAAAGCTTCGGTGGCATCTGGCCGCCTGCTGTATACGGCCCGCAGCCGCAGCTTATGGCCCAGATCGGCCAGCGCCATGACATGCGTGCGTGCAACCATCCCGGCCCCGATAATCGCAACATTGCGCTGGTATCCGTCCGGCATCCTGACGTCCTGTATGACCTGTATACAGGATGACTATTGCAATGTAGAACACGCGGGACAAGCTGAAATTCGCGGCAGGGGCGCATAAGGCAAATGGAGCAAAGGTCCATTGGGCAATTCTTTGACACGGCAACGCCGCGTCCGGTTGAACTGGACCGCAGCGTGGGGGTTCAAATCTTTGAGGCGCTCAAACTCGCGATCCTGCGGATGGAGATCGCGCCCGGCGCGCTGATTTCCGAGACCGAAGTCGGCCGGCTGTTTGCAGCCAGCCGGACACCTGTACGCGAGGCCCTGGCGCAGCTTCGTGCGGCGGGGTTGGTTGTGACGCAGGTCGGGCGCGGCAATTTCGCGACCAAGCTAAGCCAACAGCGGATCAAAGAGGCGCAGTTTATCCGCGAGGCGCTGGAGTTGGGCAATGTTGCGGCCTTGTGCCAGAACGGATTGGACCCGACCCACCGTGCCGCATTGCAACATAACCTCGAGACGCAGAAAAACTGTATGACTGCGGGGGACAAGTTGGGTTTTCAAGCCGTGGATGACCAGTTTCACATGATCCTTGCGCAGGCCACTGGCCATCCTCGGATGGCGCACATCCTTGAGCGTGAAAAGATGGCGCTGGACCGCCTGCGCGTCTTGTCCCTGGATGTTGCCGACCAAATGGGCCAACTGCATGCCGAACATCTTGCGATATTTCAGGCCATTGATGCAGGGGAAGACGCATCCGCCCGACGCAGGATGGAGACGCACTTGCGATCGGTGCTGACAACATTGGCAGATGTCGCAGACCGTCATGAGGAGTATTTTGCGTGAATGACCAATCCCTCAATGGTATTGCAGGCCTCATTTACGACGGCATTCGGCAACTGCCGATTGTGTCCCCGCATGGCCATTGCGACCCGCAATGGTTTGCCGATGACACCCGCTTTCCGGATCCGGCCGCACTGCTGATCCAGCCCGATCATTACGTGTTCCGAATGCTCTACAGCCGTGGCGTCACGCTTGAGGAACTGGGGATCGGCGCGGCCAAAGACCCCCGTGACGTATTCCGCACCTTTGCTGCCCATTGGCATCTCTTTCTGGGGACCCCCAGCCGACGGTGGCTGGAATATTCCTTTCGAGAGGTGTTTGGCTTGGATGTGCCGCTATCCGTTGAAACCAGTGATCTCTATTTCGATGAGATTGCCTTGCGTCTGCGGCAGGACAGTTTTCGCCCGCGCGCCTTGTTTGATCGGTTTGGCATCGCGGTTCTGGCGACGACCGATGGGGCGCTGGATGATCTTGCCGCCCACGGGAAAATTGATGCAGCAGACTGGGGTGGGCGTATCATTCCAACATTTCGCCCCGACAGTATCATCAACCCGCACCATCCGCATTTTGCAGATGACATGACCGCCCTTGCCACACTGACCGGCACAGATTGCGCGCAGTTTCCGGAATATCTGGATGCGATCCGCCAGCGCCGCGCTTTTTTCAAGCAGATGGGCGCCACCGCAACGGATCACGGGGTCACGGATTTGCAAACAGCATGGCTGGACGCGGACACCCTGCAAGACCTTCTGACCCGCGCGCTTGCAGGTGAGTTGAGCGGCTTGGAAGCCGCCCGGTTTGAAGGGCATATGTTGACCGAAATGGCGCAAATGTCGGTTGAGGATGGTCTGGTCATGCAGCTGCATGTTGGATCACGCCGATCGACCAATCGGGCGCTGTTTGCGGCGCACGGGCCTGATATGGGCGCTGATATTCCGCAGCCCGTGAATTGGGTGACGGGGCTTGATGCGTTGTTGAACCGGGTGGGGAATAACCCGGCGCTTGAATTGATCCTGTTTACGCTGGACGAAACGACATATGCGCGCGAACTGGCGCCGATGGCAGGGCATTGGCCAGCACTGCGGCTGGGACCGCCCTGGTGGTTTCATGACAGCGAGAACGGGATTGCCCGCTATCTTGATCAGGTGGTGGAAACCGCAGGCTACTGGAACCTGGCAGGCTTTAACGATGATACGCGGGCGTTCACATCCATCCCGGCCCGGCACGATTTGTGGCGGCGTGGCGTGGCGGTGCATTTGGGTCAGCAGGTCGCGCGCGGCCGGATGGGCCGGTCGGATGCTGCGGATATGGCCAAGCTTCTGGCCCATGATCTGGCGCTGGAAAGCTATCGGCTGGGGGGATAGGGGATGCCAAGGATCCTCCATTTCGGTATCGGGAATTTTCACCGCGCGCATCAGGCGGCCTATATTCAGGTCGCCGATCCGGCATGGCGGATCACAGGCGTGTCGCTGCGCCATGCCACGATCAGGGATGCGCTGGCGTCGCAGGGTTTCGGCTACACATTGGTCATCAGGGATGCCGACGCCGCGCGCTATGAACGGATGGCGGTGCATGATGAGGTCTTGGTGGGGCCAGAGGATGGCGCAGCCATTCTGGATCGGATTGCCGACCCCGATGTGAAAATGATCACCCTGACCGTGACCGAAAAAGGCTATCACCTTGGTGCAGATGGCAGGTTGAACAAGACCGCCCCTTTGATCGCGCATGACCTTGCCGCGCAACTGCCATCAACGGCGATCGGGTTTCTGGCGCGTGGGCTGCGGCGCCGGGCGGACGAATGCGGCCCGCCGGTGAATATCGTGAGTTGCGACAACCTGCCGGACAACGGGCGCAAGCTGGCGCAAGCCATTGTTGCGTTCAGCGAATGGGCCGGGTTGGATCTGGCATCTTATCTGGACGCGCATGTTCGCTTTCCGAACACGATGGTGGATCGGATCGTTCCGGCAACAACCGATGCGCTGCGGGCGGAGGTTGCGGATGCCACCGGGCTGATGGACGCGCATCCGGTGGCAACCGAGGCGTTTTCCGAATGGTATATCGCGGACACAATGCTGTCGCCGATACCTGATCTGGGTGGTGTGGGTGTCCGGATCGTGGCCGATGTCGCGCCGTTTGAATTGCGCAAATTGCGGATGCTGAACGGGGCGCATTCGCTGCTGGCCTATGCGGGGGTGCTGGCCGGCCACGATTATGTGCATCAGGCGATCCGTGATGCGCAATTGCGCGATCAGGTCGCGGCATTCTGGGAAGAGGCCGCAAGCACGTTACCTGCAGCAAGCCGAGATGGTGCGGATGATTATGCGCAGGCGTTGCTTGCCCGCTTTGCCAATCCCGGCCTTCGGCACGAATTGCGACAGATTGCGATGGATGGATCGCTGAAATTGCCCATTCGCATCGCACCGGTTATCGCGGCCAGACAAGCACGCGGTCAGACTGCCCCCGCCGCCGAGGGGGCGAGGCATGCCTGGGCCAGCTTTGTGGCGGCCGCCCTACGCAGCGGGACCGCCATTGATGATCCGCGCGCCGACATCTTTGCCGAGCTCGGCAAAACCCATCGCGGTGATGAACCCGCCCTGATTTCAGCCCTGCTGGACCAGATTTCAGGTTAGGGTCCTGACCCTAGGCCTTGCCCAAGATCAGGTCCGACGCCTTTTCGCCAATCATGATGGCCGGCGCATTGGTGTTACCCGAGACGATCTCGGGCATGATCGAACAATCGGCCACGCGTAACCCGGCAATCCCGTGCACCCGCAACTGATCATCGACCACCGCATCTTTTCCCTGACCCATCTTGCAGGTGCCCGTCGGGTGATAGATCGACGCGGTGTTGCTGCGCGCCCAGTCAAGGGTTGCATCGTAGTCGTCGATGTCCAGATCCTTGTGCGGCCGGAATTCCTCGGAGATTTTTGAGGTCAGCGGGGCGTGCCGGGCGATGCGCCGGGCGATATTGACCCCCTCGACAATTGTCCGACAGTCGGTTTCGGTCGACAGGTAGTTGGGGATGATTTTGGGATAGGTCCGCGGCTCGGCGCTTTGCAACCTGATCTCGCCCCTGCTTTCCGGGCGCAACTGGCAGACGGACATGGTGAATGCCGAAAACTTGTCAGCCCCCTTGCCGGGATTTTCCGCAGAGAGCGGTTGCACATGGAACTGGATATCGGGTGTTTCCAGATCGTCGCGTGTTTTCATGAACCCGGTGGCAAGGCTCGCCGCCATTGTCATGGGTCCTGCACGGAACATCAGGTATTTCAGCCCGATCTTGGCCTGCCCAAGAAGCGAACTGACCTCATCATTCAATGTGGGTTCATTGCATTTGTAAACCAGCCGCGCCTGAAGATGGTCCTGCATATTCCGCCCGACACCTGCAAGGTGCTCGACGACCTCAATGCCATGATCACCAAGATGATCCGCATCACCGATACCCGACAACATCAGGATCTGGGGAGAGTTGATCGCCCCGCCCGACAGCACAATTTCACGCCGTGCGGTCACCGTTTGCTGGTTGCCTGCGCGGTCCGTGTAGGTGACGCCAGTGGCATGTTTGTCCTTGATGATAACCTTTTCGACCTGTGCATGGGTGATGATTTGCAGGTTTTCACGGGATTTCACGGGATTAAGGTAAGCGACAGCCGCGCTGCAACGCCGTCCGTTGCGCGATGTCAGCTGGAAAAATCCCACACCTTCCTGTTCGGCCCCGTTATAGTCGGGGTTGAATTTATAGCCGGCGGCCTGCGCGGCCGCGACCCAGGCATCAGTGATCGGACGTTGAATGCGCATATTCGAGACCGAGAGCGGGCCTTCATTGCCGTGATATTCGTCCGCGCCGCGTTCGTTATTCTCGGCCCTTTTGAACAAGGGCAGCACATCTTCCCAGCCCCAGCCCTGATTGCCCATTTGCCGCCACCGGTTGTAATCCTGCGGCTGTCCACGGACATAAAGCAGCCCGTTCAGCGAGGATGAACCGCCCAGAACCTTGCCGCGGGGCCATTCAATGGACCGGCCATTCAACCCTGGGTCTGATTCTGTTTTGTAGCACCAGTCCACCTTTGGGTTGTGTATGGTTTTGAAATATCCGACCGGAATATGTATCCACGGGTTGATGTCGCGCCCGCCGGCTTCCAGCAAAATGACCTTATTATTTGGGTCTGCGCTCAATCGGTTGGCCAAAACACAACCTGCTGATCCCGCGCCGACAACTATATAGTCAGCTTCCACTTCCATATCCCCCGCTTATGTGAAAAAAATTCTAGGCAGAACGGTTTTACTATACTAGTGTTTTTTGGAACGAAAAGTCTCAATAATTGACAACATGGGAGAGAGTCATGGGAGTTGGAGATAAACTGAAGCACATTTCACGGAGGGACCTGTTCAAAGTTGCAGGGACTTACGGGATGAGCTCCACGCTGATGGCGGCTGGTACTTTTGGCGGGGCGATGAGCCTTGCGAACCTGGCGTCGGCAGCAGAATCCACCTACGAACGCCGCTTTTCGAAGCCGGCAAAATTCAACCTTAAGTTTGGTGCCTCGGGCTTCAACGCGCGGAACCTTCTGATCGAGCGTGCAGGCGCGCTTGAATTCGCACGCGACCTGGAAAGCCGGACTGACGGCGAGATTCGGATCGAATTTATCGGCGACAACCAAATCTGTGGTCAGCTGTCTTGTGTGGAAAAAACGCAGCAGGGTATCGTTGATATCTATGCAGCCTCCACCCAGAACTCTGCCGGTGGTGCGCCATATCTGAACGTGCTGGACTATGCCTACATGTTCCCAAGCCGTGCGGCGCAGTATCACTTCCTGTATTCGCCGGAATCGCAGCGCATCCTGCGTGATCCGCTTGAGGCCCGTCATGGCCTGAAGTTCCTGTTCAGCCACTGCGAATTGCGCGGCATCCAGCTGGGCCTTGGCTGGGAAGATCGTGAAACAGTGACCAGCATCGAACAGCTGTTTGGCACCAAGAACCGCGTGACGGGCACACAGCTGGGCCGTATCGCGATGGAAGCGCTGAACCTGAACCCGGTTCCTGTGGCATGGGAAGAAACACTTGATGGTCTCAAGCAGGGCCTGATTGATGGTGCGGAAACATGGGCATCTGCCGTGGCTTACGCGAACATGTCGCCCGTTGTGTCGCAATCTGTTGATCTGCGCTTCTTCTGCGGAACAGAGCATACGTCGATGTCTGCATCTGTCTTCGACAGCCTGGACGGCTACCTGCAGGATGCGGTCATGGAATCTTCCTATCTTGCGCAGGTGCATGTGCAGGCCGCCAACGAAGCGGCGCTGGTCAAGACCGTGGGTCACTCTGATCCGCAGCTTCCGGGCACGATCTTTGCTGAAAACAATGTGCGCAACGCATTCCTGGCCGATGATCAGATCAAGATGGCCGAAGAAATGTGCTCGCCCGAGTTTCAGCCGCAGCTCTGGGAAGAGTGGCGCGAGCGGATCAACGGCTGGGCCGGTGGCATCGACACATATCAGGACATCTACAATGTTGCGCGGGAAATCCCGGTCGACACATTGCCAGAGAATGTCGAGCCACGCCGCTGGTGGCGTAGCTAAGCCTGCCTGCAGGTCAAGAAAATCAGGTCAGCCCCGGCAAAAGGGGCTGACTTCGAACAAAGAATTAAGCCGGCACAACCGGCCTGATATGGGGGGAGGCCATGTCAATGTTCAGCGACATCGGCGCTATTCTATCTGCATTCGCATCTCAGGACTCTTTTGAAATTCGGAATGCCTTGCGAAGCGAGGCCGCATGGATCGTCGGCGCAATTGCCACGATCCTTGGGGGCCTGTTTTTTCTGTTTCTGTACAGATTTGTTCCATTGCTGGAGCGGCATCTGGAAAAAACCATCATGGTCTGGAGCTATCTGGCCATCGCCTTCATCATCTTTTGGGGGGTGATTGACCGTTTCGTGTTCAACAACCAGCAGCCATGGTCGACGACCATCCCGCCGCTGCTGTTCATGATCATGGCGTGGTATGGCGCATCGTATAATGTCCGCCTGCGCACGCATCTGAGTTTCAGCGAATTCCGGACGGCCTTGCCGCGCACCGGGCAATTGTTTTGCCTTTGCGTTGACGCGGTCCTGTGGTTTGGCCTTGCGGTCATCGTTGTCACGACAACCAGCCGATTGACGGCGCTGTCTGCGTCCAACTTCCAGATCGTGCTGGGGACGGATGACACGATGCAGTGGTGGTTCCTTGCGGCTGCACCGGTTGCCTTTTTGATGCTGACCGGGCGGGTGTTCGAAAACCTCGTGGATGATTTCCGGAACTACCGCAATGGCGACCCGCTTATCGAACAAGCGGTAATCGGGGGGGATACTTAAATGACCGATGGATCCTGGGTCACGATCATCTCGCTTGGGGTGACGTTTCTATTCATGATGGGTGTGCCCGTTCTGCTGATCATTGCCTATTGGGTGATCGGCTGTTCCTTTGTGCTGGGGCTGACGCTCGACAATATGGGGGCGGAACTGTTGAACGTGTTCAACAAGGGTTTCGCGCTGCTGGCCATGCCGCTCTTTATCCTGACCGGCGACCTGATCAACAAGTCCGGTATCGCCCGAAGGCTTTCGGATTTTGCCTATTCCTGTCTAGGCTGGCTTAGGGGCGGGTTGGCGATGGCGTCGCTGGGCGCCTGCGGCCTGTTTGCGGCGATTTCGGGGTCGAACTCGGCGACGACCGCGACAATCGGCTCGATGCTGCATCCGGAGATGGTCAAAGGTGGCTATGACGAACGCTTCTCGGCGGCCACGGCTGCTGCGGGTGGTACAGTCGGGATCATCATTCCGCCGTCGATTATCTTCATCGTCTACGGCTTTTTGATGAACCTGCCGATTTCGGATCTGTTCATTGCGGGGATCATCCCGGGGACGTTGATGGTTGTGGGCATGCAATTGGCCTGCTGGATCATCTGTACCTTGAACGGCTGGGGCTACCTGATCCCGCTGCAACTGAACCGGGTGCTGAAGACTGCGTTTGGTGCATGGCTTGGGTTCCTCGCGATTGGTCTGGTTCTCTGGGGGATTTACACCGGCAAGTTCTCACCAACCGAAGCGGCAGGCGTCACGGTGGGCTTTTGTATCGCTGCGGGTTTGATCAGCTATCCGCTGAACAAGATGATGGGCACCCATAAGGGTGATGATCGCGAAGTGACGGAAAAAGGCTGGGCCGAGATGTTCGTGGTCGAAGGGTTCACCATTCCCGAGATTCCGTCCATCGTTGTCCGCTCTGCACAGATCACCGGTATTCTGGCACCTCTGATTGCGATTTCTGTTGTGATGCAACAGATCCTGTCGCTGCTGGGTGCCCAGCAGGTGATCGGCGATTTCGTGACCTCCATGGGCGGGCCCTATGCGGTTCTGTTCACGGCCATGGCGATTGTCTTTATCGCGGGCATGGTGCTGGAAAGTCTGCCGGTGACGATCATTCTGGCGCCGATCCTGGCCCCGATTGTGACCTCGCCGGCCATTGGGGTTGATCCGGTTCACTTCTCGGTCATCTTCCTGGTGGGGGCATCAATCGGGTTCATCACGCCGCCTTACGGTCTGAACCTGTATGTTGCGTCCGGGGTGACGGGCGTGCCCTATTTCCGGCTGCTGCGTTACACGGTGCCTTATCTCGCGGCATTGTTTGCGGTCTGGATTTTTGTGGCCTTGGTTCCCGACACGGCGTTGCTGTTGCTGCCAAACAGATGATGCGATGCCATGACTGAACTGGGCGCCGGCGAAACACCGGGTCAAATTCCGACGAATATGCGGCTGCTGCTGCTGTTGGAACATGTGGCCCGCGCCGGCGTCCCGGTTACCCCTGCATCGGTCAATGATGCGTTGGGGTTACCTAAACCCACGATACACCGGCTATTTGCAACCGCCGAGGCCGAGGGTTTTCTACAACGCGATATTGATGGCCGCTCATACAGCCCGGGACGGCGGATGCGTATTCTGGCGATCAATACCCTGTCGGCCGAGCGCGTGCGCACCGTCAGGGTTGCGATCCTCAAATCGCTTGCCGAGAAAGTTGGCGAAACCTGCAATATCGCCATCCCCGAACGCGAGGGGATGTACTATCTTGACCGGGTGGAGACCCATTGGCCGCTCCGCATTCAATTGCCCATTGGAACCGAGGTCCCGTTTCATTGCACGGCGAGCGGCAAGATGTATCTGTCCACCCTGCGTCCCGACTATCTGGAACGGTTTCTCAAGAATTACACACTGACCCCGATGACCGACCAGACGGTCACGGATAGTGCCGAACTTACGGCCCTGCTGGATAAGGCCCGTGCCGAAGGGTTTGCGACGGATAACGAGGAATTCATGGACGGTATGATTGCGATTGCTGTTCCCATCCTTGATGACCGGGGGCGGATGCTGTCGACACTGTCCATCCATGCGCCGACCCAGCGACGTAATCTCGACGATATGCTGGGACATCTCGACAACCTGAAAATGGCGGCTGCCGAGCTTGGCGTGATCGTCGGCCGCTAGGGCCGTGGCAGACCCTTCGCGGTGTCTAGCGCGACATGAACATCGGTATGTCTGCACTTTCCAACAGCTTTCGGGTTGCCCCGCCAAATACCGCTTCGCGCAGGCGCGAGTGGCCGTAGGCACCCGCCACCAAAAGATCGGCGCCGCTGTCGTGTGCATGCATCAGCAGGGTTTGCCCTGCCCCCTGATCTGACATTGGCAGCAACGACAAATCGGCCGCGATCTTGTGGCGGCGCAGATAGGTCAGCAGCGGGTCTGGCGTGTCGCCGTCGGCATCGTTTGCGACAACCTTGCAGATATCGACATGGCTTGCCTGTCGGCACAGCGGACTTGCCGCCCGGATGGCTGACAATGCTTCGGCCCCGCCGTTCCAGCCCAGTGCAATCCGGTCCATTTTCACGGTCGTCGCCGCGCCCCTGGGGATCATCAAAACCGGGCGTTCCGCGTCGAACAGCGCTGCCTCTACCAATGCAGCCACGTTGTCAGAGCCCTGATAGGGCCGGGGCAGAAGCACCAGGTCACAGAACCTTAAATTGCGGCCCAGATAATTCTGTATGGCGGAATGCGGCAGCGTCGCCTGATGCAGGTGCCAGCGGAGGTTTTCAGATTTCAAACGCGCGCTGATCTCGGCCTTCTGGGCGGCAGCGCGTTCTTTGCCGTCACCGGCCTGTTCCGCGATCATGACCGCCGATGCGCCCATGTAATAGTGCGGGCTATCAAGATATGTCAGCGTCAGCCCGTATATTTCGAGGTCTGCATCCCATTCCTTTGCGAATGCGATTGCGGCCTCGAATGCCGCGTTCTGGTCGCTGTCTGCGTTCAAGACAGTTGCGATGGTCTGATATCCCATGTGTCACCTTTATGATTGCGGTGGGTCGGCGTGTCGGTGCGCGCCGGACACCCAAAACCTAGCATCCTGCGCGGGCGCGGGCCTTGATCCAGGTCAATGATGGTGGCTGCATCCGGCCGCGCAAACTACTTGGAAATTTTCTGCAAAAAGACCGGGGGCGGGCTGTTGACTCGGCCCGGCGTGATCCCTAACTACGCTGCGTTATCACTCGACACGGTTGAGTGCTAACATTGGGAGAAACATGAACTGGAGAAGTTCTGAAATGGCATTTACACCACTTCACGACCGCGTACTGGTTCGTCGCATCGAAAGCGACGAAAAAACGACTGGCGGCTTGATCATTCCTGACAGCGCCAAGGAAAAGCCTGCTGAGGGCGAGATCGTCAGCGTTGGCGAAGGCGCGCGCAAAGACAGCGGTGAGCTGATCGCGATGTCTGTCAAAGCAGGCGACAAGGTGCTGTTTGGCAAATGGTCCGGCACTGAAGTCAAGATCGACGGCGAAGAGCTGCTGATCATGAAAGAAAGCGACATTCTCGGCATCATGTAAGCCGACCAGTCGTAATCATTCACAAATCTATTCAAGGAGCACATGAAAATGGCTGCTAAGGACGTCAAATTCGACACAGATGCACGCAATCGCATGCTGAAAGGTGTCAACACCCTCGCCAATGCGGTGAAGGTTACGCTGGGCCCAAAGGGTCGCAACGTTGTTCTGGATAAATCCTTCGGCGCACCGCGCATCACGAAGGACGGTGTATCTGTTGCCAAGGAAATCGAACTGGAAGACAAGTTCGAAAACATGGGCGCGCAGATGGTCAAGGAAGTTGCTTCCCGGACCAATGACGAAGCCGGTGACGGGACCACAACCGCCACAGTTCTGGCGCAGGCGATTGTTAAGGAAGGCATGAAATCTGTTGCCGCTGGCATGAACCCAATGGACCTCAAGCGCGGTATTGATCTGGCAACAACCAAAGTTGTCGAAGCGATCAAAGGCGCGGCCCGCCCCGTATCCGACAGCGACGAAGTTGCACAGGTTGGTACAATCTCTGCCAATGGTGAAGCCGAAATCGGCCGTCAGATCGCAGACGCGATGCAGAAGGTTGGCAACGAAGGCGTCATCACTGTTGAAGAAAACAAGGGTCTGGAAACAGAAACCGATGTTGTCGAAGGCATGCAGTTCGACCGCGGTTACCTGTCGCCTTACTTTGTCACTAACCCTGACAAGATGACAACCGAGCTGGAAGACGCGATCATCCTGCTGCACGAAAAGAAGCTGTCTTCTTTGCAGCCCATGGTTCCACTGCTGGAATCAGTGATCCAGTCGGGCAAGCCTCTTTTGATCATCGCGGAAGATGTTGAAGGCGAAGCACTCGCAACGCTGGTTGTCAACAAACTGCGCGGCGGTCTGAAAATCGCGGCTGTGAAGGCACCAGGTTTCGGCGACCGCCGGAAAGCCATGCTGCAGGACATCGCGATCCTGACAGGTGGTCAGGTGATCTCCGAAGACCTCGGCATGAAGCTGGAAAACGTCACCATCGACATGCTGGGCTCTGCCAAGCGTGTTGCGATCACCAAAGACGAAACAACCATCGTTGACGGTGCCGGTGACAAAGCCGAGATCGAGGCACGTGTTGCCCAGATCCGTGGCCAGATCGAAGAAACCACATCCGACTACGACCGCGAAAAACTGCAAGAACGTGTGGCCAAGCTGGCTGGCGGTGTTGCCGTGATCCGCGTCGGCGGTATGTCCGAAGTGGAAGTGAAAGAGCGCAAAGACCGCGTTGACGATGCATTGAACGCGACACGTGCCGCTGTTCAGGAAGGTATCGTTGTTGGCGGTGGTGTCGCGCTCGTTCAGGCTGGCAAGGTACTTGACGGTCTGGAAGGCGCAAACGCTGACCAGAACGTGGGTATCACGATCATCCGCAAGGCGCTGGAAGCACCTTTGCGTCAGATCGCCGAAAACTCTGGTGTTGACGGTTCTGTTGTTGCCGGCAAGATCCGCGAAAGCAGCGACAAGGCCTTCGGGTTTAACGCGCAGACCGAAGAATATGGCGACATGTTCAAGTTTGGCGTCATTGACCCAGCCAAAGTTGTGCGCACAGCACTGCAAGACGCAGCCTCTGTTGCTGGTCTGCTGATCACAACCGAAGCAATGGTTGCTGACAAGCCGGCCAAAGAAGGCGCTGCACCTGCTGGTGGCGGCATGCCCGACATGGGCGGCATGGGCGGCATGATGTAAGATTGCAGATCCAAACGGATTTGCGCTTACAACAGACTGTCTGACACAGACATGATCAAGGCGGTCCCATCCGGGGCCGCCTTTTTCGTTGCCGGTGATCAACCGGTCCTCACAATATTGCGTCATGCCCGATGGCTGCTTGCATCATTGGCCAAGCTTGCACCTTATGTGATCAACAAGATGGGAGAGTGATGTGGTGATGGGTCCTGATTTCGCACGCGACATGCGCGCAGGCGAGGAACCCGCGGTCGAGGCGCTGCTTGGGCAGGCTTTCCCCACCGCGGAAGAGGCCAAACTGGTGGCCAGGCTACGCAAGACCAAATCCATCGCCGGTGAAACCGTGCTGCCATGGGATGGCGCGATTGTCGGCTATTTTGCCCTGTCCCATATGCGCAAGCCAAAGGGCTGGCTTTGCCTCGCGCCGGTTGCCATCAGACCGGATTTGCAAGGGCGCGGCTACGGAAAGCGCATGATCGGGCTGCTGACGGAATGGGCGCGCCTTACGCAGACGCCTGTCGTGGTTTTGGGGGCCCCGGCCTTTTATGAAACCGCCGGTTTTGCCCGGGACAAGGCCGCATCGCTGATCAGCCCCTACCCGATCGCAAACACGATGCTGGCGGGGCTGGATGCACCCGCCAAGTCCCAGGAGTTGATCTATCCGGCTGCGTTTGAGGGGCTTTGACAGATGCACCTGTTCTTACTTGTGGCGCTGACCATGACCGCCTTTGCGGCCAATTCGATCCTGAACCGGGTGGGTGTTGCGATCTTTGGCATGGACCCGATGGATTTTGCCGCAGTCCGTGTGGTGGCAGGTGCGGCGATGTTGTGGCTGCTTGTTGCGCTGCGAAAGGCACCGCGTCCGGCCGTGCTGACGCCGGCGCGATTGGCCGGGGCCTGCGCGCTTGGTGCCTATATGGTCGGATTTTCATGGGCTTACATCACGCTTGATGCGGGGTTGGGCGCGCTGATCCTGTTCGGGGTGCTGCAAGTGGTCGTCTTCGGCTGGGCCGTGTGGGAGGGGCAGGCCATTCCACCCATGCGCTGGATCGGGGCGGGCATCGCGCTGGCTGGGCTATGCGTGTTGCTCTGGCCCGCCGGGCAGGCAACGGTGCCCTTTGTCGGCGCGCTGGCCATGGTGCTCGCGGGCGTCAGCTGGGCGATCTACACGTTGTTGGGGCGGGCATCGCCTGATGCACTGGGCGCGACCGCAAGCAACTTTCTACTATGCGTCCCGCTGGCCGGCCTTGCCATGCTGGTCGCTGGTCAGGGCAATCTGCCTTTGGCAGGGACCCTGACGGCGATCACCGCCGGGGCGATCACGTCGGGTCTGGGGTATGCGTTGTGGTATCGGGTCCTGCCGCAATTGCCCACAACTGTCGCGGGGATCGCGCAACTGAGCGTGCCGGTGATTGCGGTGGCCGCCGGGGTATTGATATTGGGCGAACCGCTCACCTGGCGCCTGATCATCGCGGGGGGGCTGGTTCTTGGGGGGATCGCGCTATCTTTGACGGTACGTTCCGCGGCGCGCCGATGATTAATCGCTTTGTCTGGTGTGCAGCAATGCTAGGATAGGATCATGCGGCAGACCCTCGCCATATTTCTTGCGTTTTTCGGGACCAGCGCCAGCGCGCTGGAATGCGTTGTCTTACTGCATGGCCTGGCCCGGACCGAGATTTCCTTTGCCCCCATGGAGCTGGTGCTGGAAGAGGAAGGCTACAAGGTTATCAACCGTGGCTACCCGTCGACCGAAGCCCCGATAGAGACCCTGATCGAGGAACATGTCTCCGAGGATGTCGCGGCCTGCGGGCATGTGCCTGTACACTTTGTCACCCATTCGATGGGCGGTATTCTGGCGCGGGCCTGGTTGACCAAGTACCGCCCCGCGATCATGGGACGTGTCGTGATGCTTGGGCCGCCTAATGCGGGCTCGGAACTTGTTGATATCTTTGGAGATTACGAGCCGTTCCAATGGGTGAACGGACCCGCAGGCCTGCAATTGGGAACCGAAGACAGCAGCCTGCCCAATCAGCTGGGCCTGCCTGAATACGAGGTTGGGGTCATCGCCGGAAACCGAACGCTGAACCCGGTCTACTCGGCCCTGATCGAGGGGCCGGATGACGGCAAGGTTTCGGTTGAATCGACCATGCTGGAAGGGATGACGGATCATATCGAATTACCGGTGACCCACACTTTCATGATGAACAACCCGCTGGTCATTCAAGAGGTGATCGCCTTTCTGCGTGAGGGCGCATTTGATCAGGATCTCAGCCTGACAGATGTCATCTTTGGCACCGAATAGTGCCACCTAGCCGGCTTTGATGATCCTGTTCACATGGCCCATCTTGCGGCCTGGTTTCACGTCAGTCTTGCCATAAAGATGGATCGCCGCATCAGTGCCCGCCAATTGCGGGACGCGGTCCATATCGGATCCGATCAGGTTTTCCATCACCACATCCGCATGTCTGCTGCCATCCCCAAGCGGCCAACCGGCCACCGCGCGGATATGCTGTTCGAACTGGCATATGGTACAGCCATTTTGGGTCCAGTGACCAGAATTATGGACCCGTGGTGCAATCTCGTTCACGATCAGGGCTTGCGGTGTCACAAACAGTTCGACCCCCATAACACCCACATAATCAAGGGCGTTCAGGATCTTGGCCGCGATCAACACTGCATCGGTGCGCTGACCCGAATTCAGCTTTGCAGGAACCGTCGTGGTCCGCAGAATGCCATCGGCATGCACATTCTCGCCCGGGTCATAGCAGGCAACAGCGCCGTCAGCCCCGCGCGCGCCGATTACGGATACTTCGTGGCTGAAGGGAACAAAACCTTCCAGAATGGCGGGCGCCCCGCCCATTGCGGCAAGGGCGTCGGCTGCCGCATCGCGCCCGTTAATCCGGGCCTGTCCCTTGCCGTCATAGCCCATGCGCCGGGTCTTCAGGATCGCCGGCGTTCCGATTTTATCAAGGGCGCTTGTGAGCGAGCCCATATCGGTAATGTCGGCATAGGGCGCGGTTTGCAGCCCAAGCGACTGCAGAAAGTCCTTTTCGGTCAACCGGTCCTGGCTGGTGGCCAATGCCTGCCTGCCCGGTCTGATCGGGGCCAGTGTTTCCAGAAGATCAAGCGCGCTGGTCGGGATATTCTCGAATTCATAGGTGATGACATCGACGGACTTGCCAAAAGCTGTCAGGGCGTCTGCATCGTCATAGCTGGCCGTTGTCAGCTGGTGCGCCACATCCGCTGCGGGTGGCGCGGCACCGGGTTCGAAAATATGCGTGCGCAGCCCCAAACGGGCGGCTGCAACCGATAACATGCGCCCCAGTTGACCACCGCCCAGAATACCGATGGTTGCGCCTGTCTGCAGCGGATCAGTCATCGGTCGGGGCATCCGCGATTGCGGCTGACAAATCGGCGCGCCATTGGTCAAGTCGGCCGGCCAGTTCTTGATCTTGCAGGGCCAATATTCCGGCCGCCATCAGGCCCGCATTGCTTGCGCCTGCTGATCCGATGGCCATTGTTGCCACGGGAAAACCCTTGGGCATCTGCACAATGGAATAAAGGCTGTCCACGCCTGACAGCGCCTTGGTCTGGACCGGGACACCAATCACCGGGACGCGGGTTTTAGAGGCCATCATGCCGGGCAAATGCGCCGCCCCACCGGCGCCCGCAATAATCACCTGCAAGCCGCGATCAACAGCGGACTTGCCATAATCCCAAAGCCGGTCGGGCGTGCGATGCGCCGAGACGATCTTGGCCTCATAGGGGATGCCAAGCTGATCGAGAATATCTGCGGCCTCGCGCATTGTTGGCCAGTCAGATTGGCTTCCCATGATGATGCCAACCAAAATTCGGGTCATGGCGCGTCGTCCCTGCAGTCAAAATGAGCCGGCACTATAGCCGCGACGCTGCGGGCTGCAACGGCAATAGTCGCCCCGTCAGGTCAACCGCTTAGGCAATGATGTCAGGCAGCAACCGATCTTCGAGCGAGACGATCTGATCTTTCAGCGCCAGTTTCTGTTTTTTGAGACGTTTGAGCGTCAGCATATCCGCATTTGCACGGTCCTGCAGTGCATCAATGGCGTCATCAAGGTCGCGATGTTCGCGCTTGAGGACTTCCAGTTTGACCCGCAGGACGTCATTCTGTTCCATTCTTGTCGATTTATTCATCGGAAAAGAGACCCGTTGGTGCTGTCCATCATCACTAAGATAGGGGTTTAGATCGAAACTTCCTAATACTTCCTCTTGATCGGCGCCCTGAAATTCCCATATTTTCAGCAGCGGTCGCCGAAATCGGGGCCACATCAGACAGTCGCTTGAAGATAAAGGGCATGTCCTATGACAAAACTGGCTTTGGGAACGCATCCGTTCCTGTTGGGTTTCGAACAGCTGGAACGGCTGGTCGAACGGACCGCGAAAAGCGGGAATGACGGCTACCCACCTTACAATATCGAACAGACATCGGAAAATTCCTACCGGATCACGCTGGCCGTGGCCGGCTTCGCCGAGGATGATTTGGCAATTACGGTCGAAGATAACTCTTTGGTCATTCGTGGGCGGCAAAGTGATGATGCGGAGGGACGTGTGTTTCTGCATCGCGGTATTGCCGCGCGGCAGTTTCAGCGATCA
The DNA here is from genome assembly GCF_038443705.2 of Yoonia sp. SS1-5. NCBI lineage: Bacteria > Pseudomonadati > Pseudomonadota > Alphaproteobacteria > Rhodobacterales > Paracoccaceae > Yoonia > Yoonia rhodophyticola. Next base: position 3,440,267 of record NZ_CP151767.2, read on the forward strand.
TTCGTGCTCGCCGACGGGGTCGATGTCGGCGAAGCGGTGATTGAGAACGGATTGTTGCACGTCGATTTGAACCGTGCAGTGCCGGAACGCGTTATACAGACGATCAACATTCGGAAAGGGTAGACCATGAATACGAAGTTTGACCTTAAGACGATCGCTCAGGACATTGTCTATGTGAAACCCGTCGCCGTGGCTGACCTGCCCGATGACATGCAGGCACAGGCTGGCCCGCTGGAAATCCTCTTTGCGGTCCATAATGCACAAGGTGAGCAGTTGGCCCTTGTCGCCAATCGCAGGCTTGCGTTCCACCTTGCCCGCGAAAATGACATGCGGCCTGTGACTGTCCACTAACCGCAAATGTCACGGTTGCGCCGGTTTCCAGCTCACCGGCGCACCATGTTGCCGTACCTGCGCGCCATCCCCCCTGTTCCATCGAAACAAGACAAGATGCCAGCGGCTTGGCACGCTGCGCGATGCGTAAATCATCCCATCTGCCCCGGACCCTCGCACCGCATCGGATACTTTCCAACTTGTCGCGGGTTCGCCGCGCGCCCGCTGATCGGCCCATGGACAGCTTGGCCATGCCGGATCAATCCCCAGACGGCGCGTCGTCGCGTCGTCGCGCAGGTCGATGATCCGATCTGATCTGATATCCAGCGCCACAAGAACACGCGGCGGATCATCCGCGCGCAGGTAGATATCAATCGCCACAGCGGCGCTTTGAGGCGAGGGCGATGCATAGAGCGCAGGCTGGCCGTCATGGTGAAACCGGCCCTCGGGGTGAATGGCCCCGTTCAGCACGCCATCGGCAAGACCAGCAAATGCGATCCGGTAGAACATATCTGATATGCTGATCATCTGGTTGAGCCGGTCCCGAGAAATTGTTAGCTGCGCGCGGCGAAAACCCCAACACGCGGAGACAAAAATGAAAAGGCATCTTGTTACCGCGCTTGCGTTTGCGGGCCTCGCTGCCTGTGCCGTCGATCCGCAGGCGGTCACCGAACGGCGCGCTGATCTGATGGAACGCCTATTCCCTGATCCCACTGACCGCGAGGGCCTGTATCTGGTGTTCCCGATCCGGACCGGTGGCCTGAACCGCACATTGCTGATCACCCATTATGTTGACACGGTCAGCCGCGAGGAGGTTCTACGCCGCGTCGCGCGCTACTGCGCCGGTCTTGGATCTGCAGAACTTACAGGCGAGGCGCGGTTGGTCAAAGACCTTGGCCCGCGCAAGTTTAGTCAGCCGGGGGGCGGGACACGCACCGGCTTTCGTGGCCGCTATACATGCGTGTCTGCCTAGGGTCCTGACCCTAGGTCACATACCCATAAAAGTCTTGCATTGATTTTTGTGCTCTGACTCACTGCATGAAAGAGCAGGAGGCGAGCATGGCGCGTTTTGATTTGACTGATTTCGAGTGGTCGGTGATCGAACCTTTGTTGCCGACGAAGGTACGCGGGGTGAAACGACGCGATGACCGACAGGTGCTAAATGGCATCTTCTGGCGGCTGCGCACTGGCGCGCCCTGGGCTGACATTCCGGCGCGCTACGGCCCCTATACGACCTGCGTGAACCGCTTCAACCGATGGCGGCGTGCAGGCCATTGGGCGCGTATACTTGGAGCTATATCAGAGGCTTATGAAGGCGACGTCCAGATGATAGACTCCTCTTCGATCCGGGTTCACCAGCAGGGCGCCAACGGGGCCAAAAAGGGGGGCGATCCGATTGCATGGGTCGCTCGCGGGGCGGGTTGACCACAAAGATACACGCCTTGGTCGATGCGGTTGGTCGCCCCATCAGACTGATGTTGAGCGCGGGACAAGCCTATGATGGTCATGCTGCGATGGACCTGCTCGACGCGCTGCCGCCAGCCTGTAAGGTCCTGGCCGACCGCGCCTATGACAGCAACGCAATCCGCGCCATGATCGCGGCACAGAAGGCTGCCGCTGTGATCCCATCAATGCCGCATCGTAATCCGGTCATCCCGTATGACGCCGAGTACTACAAAGAGCGCAATTGGGTCGAGCGTTTCTTCAACAAATTGAAGAACTTCAGAGCGGTAGCCACACGTTACGATAAACGCGACGACAATTTCCTCGCCTCCGTACAACTCGCTTCAATCCGCATCTGGTTGCGAAGTTATGAGTCGGTGGCCTAGGCTGATCAGTCCTCGCGCTCGGCCAGAAACTTTTCGGCATCCAGCGCGGCCATGCATCCCATGCCTGCGGATGTCACCGCCTGGCGGTATATGTGGTCGGTCAAATCGCCGGCCGCAAAGACACCCGGGATCGCCGTGCGTGTGCTGCCCGGCGCAACCGTCACATAGCCGCCGCTATGGGTTTCCAGCTGATCCTTGACCAGTTCCGAGGCAGGCGCATGCCCGATTGCCACAAAGACGCCCTTGCACGGAATTTCGGTGATCTCGCCTGTCTTGGTATGCTTGACGCGGACGCCTTCGACGCCCAACGGGGTGTCGGTGCCGATGACCTCTTCGATTTCGTGGAACCAAAGGGGCGTGATCTTGTCGTTCTTCATCAACCGGTTTTGCAGGATCTTTTCGGCGCGCAATTCGTCGCGGCGGTGGATCAGCGTGACTTTCGACGCAAAGTTGGTCAGGAACAATGCCTCCTCGACGGCGGTATTCCCGCCGCCCACAACGACAATTTCCTGCCCGCGGTAAAAGAACCCATCGCAGGTCGCGCAAGCGGACACGCCGAAGCCCTTGAACTTCTCCTCTGTCGGCAGCCCCAGCCACTTGGCCCGCGCGCCGGTACACAAAATGACCGCATCGGCGGTATAAATCGTGCCGCTGTCGGATGTTGCCGTGAAAGGCCGCTTCTGCAGATCGAGGCTGGTGATGATGTCCCCGACGATGTCGCAGCCCATGGCGCGCGCATGTGCTTCCATCCGAACCATCAGGTCCGGGCCCTGTACTTCGGTATCGCCGGGCCAGTTTTCGACCTCTGTCGTGGTGGTCAACTGCCCCCCGGGTTCGATCCCCTGCACAAGGACAGGTTCCAGCATGGCGCGGGCCGCATATACGCCCGCGGTATAGCCAGCCGGGCCGGAGCCGATGATAAGAACTTTGGTGTGGCGTGTATCAGACATTCATGGCCCCTAGGAAAGCGTGTCGTCCCGATATAGCGGCGCAACGCGGCGGTTAAAACCCGACACACAGTCCTTTGAAGAGTTCTTTTATTGCTTATTTACGAAACATTGTTGCGCCGGGCCTTTGAGTTGCGTAGTATTTGCAAAAATCAGGGGGAACAATGCCAGGCACACGACTAGACGAGATTGACCGTATGATTCTTGCGGAATTGCAGGCGGATGGACGCATGACCAATGTTGAGTTGGCCAAGCGCGTTGGAATTTCCGCGCCACCTTGTCTGCGGCGTGTGCGGACCCTTGAGGAGCAGGGATTTATCCAGGGCTACCATGCGGATGTAAACGCCCGCGAATTGGGGTTCGAGGTGCAGGTCTTTGCGATGGTTGGCCTTGTCAGTCAGGCAGAGGTTGATCTGAGCGCTTTTGAAGAGAAGTGCCAGACATGGCCGCTGGTGCGCGAATGTCATATGCTCAATGGCGAGGTCGATTTCATCCTGAAATGTGTGGCCCCGGATTTGCGCAGTTTTCAAAGGTTCCTGACCGAAGAGCTGACCAGCGCTGACAATGTGGCCAGCGTCAAAACCTCGCTTGTCATTCGCGGGGCCAAGGATGAACCGGGTGTCCCTTTTGATGTGCTGGAAGCCCGCTTGGCAATGGACGCCTAGGCGATACTGGCAGGGGCTGACAAACCTGTCAGCGACAAGCTCTCGCCAAGATGCCGAAACAGGCGTAAGTCTGTCGGCATGAGAATTGTCCGCCTTCAGGATGCAATGCATCTGCCATTCTGGCGCCGTCCCGAGGCGCTGTTATTCGTCATGGCAATGGCCATGCCGGTGGCCTTTGCCACCTGGTCTGCCCTGCTGAATAACTTTGTGATCGAAGTTGCCGGATTTGACGGATCCGACATCGGTTGGCTGCATACGGTGCGCGAAATCCCCGGCTTTTTCGCGGTTGGGGTCATCGCGCTGATCATTTTCATCCGTGAACAGGTGCTGGGCCTGGTGTCGCTTGTGATGCTGGGGGCGGCAACGGCGGTCACCGCGCAATTTCCGCAGATGGCGGGCATTCTGACAGTTACGATGCTGTCCTCCATCGGGTTTCACTATTACGAAACGGTCAACCAGTCGCTGCAGTTACAATGGCTCGACAAGGCCCGCGCGCCGCAGATGCTGGGCTGGATCATCTCGGCCGGGGCAGGCGCCACAATTGTTGTCTACCTGCTGATTGTGCTCAGTTGGGAGGCGCTGGGCCTGACCTACACCATTGTTTACTGGCTATCGGGCGGGTTCACCGCACTGGTCGCATTGCTGTGCCTGTTTGCCTATCCGCAATTCGAAAGCCCGCATCCGCAGAACAAGACCATGGTGCTGCGCCGCCGCTATTGGCTGTATTATGCCCTGCAATTCATGTCCGGCGCCCGTCGACAGATTTTCGTGGTCTTTGCGGGCTTTATGATGGTTGAACGGTTTGGCTATCAGGTCAACGAGATCACGCAGCTGTTCCTGCTGACACTGGTTATCAACATGATTGTGGCCCCGATGCTGGGCAAGCTTGTCGCCGTCTTTGGCGAACGCCGGGCGCTGATCTTTGAATATGCGGGGCTCTGTGGCGTCTTTTTTGCCTATGGGGGCATCTACTATTTTGGCTGGGGGGTCGTGCTTGCCGCCACATTATATGTGGTGAACCACATCTTTTTCAGTCTGGCCCTTGCGATCAAAACCTACTTTCAGAAGATCGCCGACCCCGAGGATATCGCGCCCACCGCAGCGGTGGCATTTACCATTAACCATATCGCGGCAGTGTTCCTGCCTGCCGGGCTTGGCTATCTGTGGCTGCAGTCACCAGGTCTTGTGTTTCTCGCGGCGGCGGGCATGGCGATTGTATCACTGCTGTTGTCGATGCTGATCCCCCGTCACCCCGCACCGGGACACGAGACCATCTTTCAGCGACGCCTGCTGGCTGTAGCGGAATAGGCGCCTATAGCGTTTGACGAAATACCTGATACATCGAGCATCACGTAACGCGTTGAAATCTTTGATTTCAGGCAGCGTTAGGTGATCCAGGTTTTTCGCATAACGCTTTAGCCGGCTTTCTTGCCGGCGGCCTTCTTCATGTTGTTCTGCCCGATGCCAATACCAAGGTAGGTCATGGCCGTCCCGGCAGCCCCCACAATCAGCGCCCCAAAGCCAAGCACGAACCACAGATCGGATGCGGGAATGTTCAGCGCGGCTGACAATGTGTTGCCATTCAACGTCCCGCCCAAGGCGGCGATCAGCCCAAAGAACATGGCCATGGACAAACAGATCATGATCAACGTGCCAAGCAGCGCAAAAACAAACCGTTCCTTTGCGGCCATCACGCGATCATTCTGGCTGTAAAAACGCTGCCCCCCAACCATCCCGGCGATCATCATCGTGACTACGCCCATGGCGCTGGGCATCTGAAACAGGTTCATCGACGCCACCGCCCCCAGCAACACCGACAGGCCGACAAAGGTCAGGGCCATCCAGATATAGGCGCTTTTGGTCTTGGTCATCATACTCTCCTGCTTGCGATCACGTATCGCTGAAATGCCATTGGTTCACCGCTTGCGCCACACTATATCTGCACTAACCAAGGAGGTACCGAATGTTTTTCATGAACCGCGCAAAATCCGAGATGGTCAGCAAAGACGCCGCACTTCCCGGTCGGAGCACCCCTATCCCGACTGCGGACACACATTTTGTCTATGGCACGCCGCTGTCAACAGATGTCCCACCGGGTATGGATGTGGCCATGTTCGGCATGGGCTGTTTTTGGGGCGTGGAACGCATGTTCTGGAAACTGGACGGTGTGCAATCGACCATGGTCGGGTACGCGGCGGGCTATACCCCGAACCCCACATATGAAGAGGTCTGTTCCGGCAAGACCGGCCATAACGAGGTGGTCCGGGTTGTCTTCGACCCTGCCATCATCAGCTATGACCAATTGCTGCAGGTTTTCTGGGAAGGGCATGATCCGACCCAGGGCATGCGGCAAGGCAATGATAGTGGCACCCAGTATCGTTCCGGGATTTACACCTATTCAGACGCGCAACAGCAGGCGGCGACGGCGTCAAAACTGGCCTTTGCCCCGCGCCTTTCGCAGGCCGGGTATGGTGCGATCACAACCGAGATCATGGACGCCCCGGCATTCTATCCCGCAGAGGACTATCACCAGCAATACCTTGCCAAAAATCCCAACGGATATTGCGGTATCGGCGGCACTGGCGTGACTTGCCCGATCGGTGTTGCCGTCTGATATGTCGGGCCGTGGTTGAGCAGCGACCGGCACGATGATTGATGTCCCTGTTCGATTTGCGTTGCTGCCCCTGTTGCTTGCGCAGGCAGCCTATCTGCGGGCCACCGTCTTGCAACTGCCTGAACCTGACGGCCCCCGCAGCGGGGTTGTCGGGCAAGGGGCGCCCTTGCGGCTGTTGATCATCGGGGATTCGTCAGCTGCTGGTGTGGGCGTTGCGCATCAGCACGACGCGCTATTGGGGCAACTGACCGCGCGACTGTCGGAAGACGCGGAAATTACCTTTGATCTTGTTGCCCGGACCGGTGCCCGAACCGGCGATGTTCTGGCGTGGTTGGATGACCTGCCGCACCGTCACTATGATGTGGTTGTCACCGCGCTGGGCGTGAACGATGTGACAAAGGCCGTGCCGTTGCGCAAGTGGATCGCACGACAGCGTGCGTTAATCGCGCGCTTGCAAGGGGCGTTTGGGGTCAAGCACGTCATGCTGTCGGGCTTGCCGCCGATGGGCCAGTTTCCTTTGCTGCCGCAGCCCCTACGCTGGATCCTCGGGCGTCAGGCGGCCCGTTTTGACGCCGCATTGTGTGACATTGCGCGCGAGACACAGGGTTGCACAAAGATCGCAATTGATCTGGCGCTGGGCCCGCACAACATGTCCGCAGACGGGTTTCACCCCGGACCGGCTGTCTACGCGGCCTGGGCTGCGGAAATCCAAACGCAGCTGCGGGCGCGGACCACGCTGCTTGACGGGGGGCAGGGCAACACCTAACCGGGTAAAAACGCAGCTCTGGATCCCGAATGACAACTTATTCCGCACTTACCACGCTTACCGGCGAAGATGCCGCATATCGGCTGGCTGATGACCTGGAGGCCGTCACTCCGGAACCCACAGGCATCGGTGTCTTTGAGGTCGAGGATGGATCCGGCCTATGGGAGGTCGGTGCCTACTTTCTGGAGGCGCCGGATGTTGCCGCATTGGCCATTCTCGAAACGCTGCACGGGGCCCAGCCGTTTACCATATCGGAAATTCCAGATCAGGATTGGGTGTCCAAGGTGCAGCGCGGCTTGGCGCCAGTCGCGGCGGGGCGCTTTTTTGTCTACGGCGCACATGACGCGGACAAGGTGCCCCAAGATGCCGTCGCCTTGCTGATCGAGGCGCAAATGGCGTTTGGCACCGGCCATCATGGGACGACGCTGGGCTGTTTGAAGGCGCTGGATGCGCTGCTTGAAGCGGGTCAAAAACCGGCCAATATTGCAGATATCGGCTGTGGCACCGCCGTTTTGGCCATGGCCGCTGCAAAGGTTCTCGACGGGCGGGTTCTGGCCAGCGATATTGACCCGGTTGCGGTTGAGGTCGCAATTGCAAATGTGGCGGCAAATGGGCTGCAGGGCCGGGTTGATTGTTATGTCGCAACCGGCTTTGACAGCCGCGAAATCAACATGCGGGCGCCATTCGATCTGATCTTTGGTAATATTTTAAAGGGCCCTCTGACCGCGCTGGCACCGGATATGGGGCATCATGCCGCATCAGGCGGGCATGTGATTCTTTCGGGAATACTGAATGAACAAGCTGACGATGTTGTGCGTGTTTATCAACAAAATGGCTTCAATCTGGTGGATCGCGCCAGTATTGTTGACTGGACGACGCTGACGATGTGCAAAAATTAACCCTTATTGTGATTTTTCGCACGCTGAATAGAGAAAAGTCTTGTTATAAAGGTGTCAGTTAGTGATCTTGTTAAGACCGGTTACGGTATTTTTATTTGGAGAGTTCCATGGCGCAGGCCAATGTCCCATTTGATAAAAGACTAAAGCGCATTGTGCGTCGGCATGACCGCATGGCGCATGGTGTCGTGAAAACGGTGAATGCCGATGGTTTGATCGTGGCTCGTCCGCGCATCTACAACCCGCGCTTCCCGCTGAAGGGCCTTCTGGTTCTGATCGTCGCAGGTCTCGTTTTCAAGGGGTTCCTGTTCGCTTATCTTGGCGAGACTGCCTATGCTGATCGTGTTGCATCACTGCAGCAAGGGTCGGTCATGGAACAGGCAGGCGCATGGGTCATGCAGGCTGATCCGGTGACGACAGTTATCGCCAACGCGATCAAGCCAATTTTGGGCTAAGATACGCACGATATTCAAGTTTGAAAAAAGCCGCATCATTGCTGATGCGGTTTTTTTATTTCGCCACCAAAACCATGGACCATCACAAAAAAACGGGCCCGCATATGCAGGCCCGTCCGGCTGTGTTTCGTGCAGTTCAAGAAAAGCTTGCGATGCCAAGCCTTCCTGAAAAGCTTTAGTTCACGCGGCGCTTTGCGGTTGCGTTGATGCTGTGTACGGACAGACCGATGTCATCCAGTTCGCGTGCGGTCAATTTGGACAGCGCGTTACGGGTGATGCGTTCGTCGTTCCAGTCGCTGACTGCGCTAAGGATACGCGCGACGAAATGAAAGATACCACCAGCGAAGATGCCAGTTGCGGGGCGGGTTGTGTCAAAAGCGGCCATTGCCTTGTTCCTCGTTCATGCTGCATTGCAGCGTTGCATTAGATGACCCGCATGTAGGAGGCTTTTTGGCCGCTGACCACTGCCATTTCCGCATGGGACATATGCGTTCACAACATGCCTCATTTTTGAGCGATTTTTACCGTAAAGTATTATTTAACAACAGGTTAATGCGAGCCGATTTTCCCGTCAGAATGGGGTCATGTTGCGCCGGTTGCGTGTGGGCCACGCGCTGGGTGCATAGAAAGGCTCTTGGTCTTTGTTCGCCTTTTGTGCTACCAATTTTCAGAGAATAAGAATAAAGGGGCGGCGGATGCGCGTTTTGGGCATTGATCCTGGACTGCGGAATATGGGCTGGGGGATTATCGACGTGGATGGTCCGCGCTTGGCGCATGTCGCAAATGGCGTTTGCAAATCCTCGGGGGAGGATCTGGCGCGACGCCTGATGTCCCTTTTTGATCAACTCACGGACGTGGTGCAGTCGCACACGCCCAATGTCGCCGCGGTCGAACAGACCTTTGTCAATAAGGACGGTGCCGGCACATTGAAACTGGGACAGGCACGCGGCATTGCAATGCTCGTCCCCGCGCTTGCAGGGCTGCCCGTCGGCGAACACGCCCCGAACGCGGTCAAGAAGGCCGTTGTCGGGGTCGGCCATGCCGAAAAACACCAGGTAGAACATATGGTCAAATTGCAGCTGCCGGGGGTGCGCCTTGCCGGGGCCGATGCGACGGATGCACTGGCCATTGCGATCTGTCACGCGCATCATATGCAATCTGGAAATACCTTGCAGAAAGCACTGGCGCGGGTGGGCGCATGATCGGGCGGATTGCGGGCCAACTCGCCTATCGCGCCACGGATCATGTGCTGATCGACGTGCGCGGCGTGGGTTATATCGTCTATGTCTCGGACCGCGTCATGGCTGGTTTGCCAGCGAATGGCACACATGTCGCGCTTTATACCGATTTGCTGGTGCGCGAGGATAACCTGCAGCTTTTTGGCTTTACCACCTTGGTTGAAAAGGAATGGCACCGTTTGCTGATGTCGGTGCAGGGAATAGGGGCCAAGGCATCCATGGCAATTCTGGGCACAATCGGTGCTGATGGTGTCAGTCGCGCAATCGCCTTGGGGGACTGGAATGCCATTGCCAAGGCCAAGGGGGTTGGGCCCAAGACCGCGCAGCGCGTGGCAATCGAGCTGAAGGACAAAGCCCCATCCGTCATGGCGATGGGTGGCACCATGGCCGAAGCGACAGGTGATGCGCTGATCGAGGTTGACGCCCCTGCGCCGGTCCAGCCAACCGTGGCGCCGCGCGCAAACCCGGCCCAGTCCGAGGCCCTTTCCGCATTGGGCAACCTTGGCTATGCCCCCGGTGATGCCGCCAGCGCGGTGGCCGAGGCAACGGGTGCCGACCCTGATCTTGATACGCCCGCACTGATCCGTGCGGCCTTGAAGCTGCTGGCCCCAAAAGGGTAGGGGGAACGGATGACCCAGCCCGACCCAACCTTGCGCCCCGATCCACAGCCCGAGGATGCGGACCGCGCCTTGCGCCCGCAGACCCTGGATGAATTTATCGGGCAGCGTGATGCGCGTGCAAATCTGAAGGTGTTCATCGAGAGTGCCCGCCGCCGTGGTGAGGCGATGGATCATGCCCTGTTTCACGGCCCCCCGGGATTGGGCAAGACGACACTTGCCCAGATCATGGCCCGCGAGCTTGGGGTGAATTTTCGCATGACCTCTGGCCCGGTGCTGGCCAAAGCCGGCGATCTCGCTGCGATCCTGACCAATCTGGAAGCCCGCGACGTGTTGTTCATCGACGAGATTCACAGGCTCAATCCGGCTGTGGAAGAGGTCCTTTACCCAGCCCTTGAGGATTTTGAACTGGATCTGGTGATTGGCGAAGGCCCCGCTGCCCGCACGGTCCGGATCGAATTGCAGCCCTTTACTTTGGTTGGTGCCACAACCCGCATGGGCCTGCTGACAACCCCGTTGCGGGATCGCTTTGGCATTCCCACCCGGTTGGAATTCTACACCGATGCAGAACTGCATCAGATCGTCACACGCGGCGCCCGTCTGATGGGCGCGCCTGCGTCTGATGATGGGGCCGCCGAGATTGCCAAGCGCGCGCGCGGGACCCCACGGATCGCAGGTCGCCTACTGCGCCGGGTTGTGGATTTTGCGATTGTCGAGGGGGACGGGACAGTCACGCAGGCGATTGCCGACCGCGCCCTGACCCGGTTGGGTGTGGACCATCTGGGATTGGATAATGCCGACCGCCGCTATCTGCGTTTGATCGCGGAAAGTTATGGCGGTGGCCCGGTCGGGGTTGAGACGATGTCGGCCGCCTTGTCGGAAAGCCGCGATTCACTCGAAGATGTGATCGAGCCCTATTTGCTGCAAAAGGGATTGATCCAGCGAACCCCCCGTGGCCGGATGCTGGCGCAGGCGGCCTGGGCCCATCTTGGGCTGAACGCCCCGAAATCACAGACGGATTTGTTTGGCTAGGGTGATCAAATTTCACGAAATTTGATCATGCCTCCGGCGGGAGTATTTTTGGCAAGATGATAGATGATGTCGCACCATTATTTACCCGGGCGGATGGGGCATATGTGTTCGCGCGATGGGGGCGCCCGATTGTACCTGTGGTTTTTGGGGTGGATGAGGCCTCGCTTGCTGTTTTCAAAGGCGCGATCGAGGCGGTTGTGACCCTTGCCAACCATCAGATGGCTGAAACTGACCCCGAGTTGGGCGCCAACCTGATGATTTTCTTCTGTCAGGACTGGGACGAATTGCCTGAGGTCCCGCATCTGGATGCGCTTGTCCCTGATCTGATCCCGCTGGTTCGGAAATTGAAGGCTGCTGACGCCAATCAATACCGCATTTTTCGCTTTGATGAGGCTGGTGCCATCCGGGCATGTTTTGTGTTTCTGCGGATGGATGAACATATGGCCGCAGTTGCTGCTGACACGTTGGCGTTGAGCCAGGCAGTGCAGTCGATCCTTTTGTGGTCGGATACCGCATTTGATGCCCAGCCGCCCCTTGCCCTGATTGACGGCAATGCCGTGTTGCGCCCCGAGGTTGCCGACGTTGTCCGCGCTGCCTACGATCCGGTCATGCCGGCAGCCGCACAGGACGCCAGCCATGCGTTGCGCCTGGCTGCGCGGTTGGGGATGATCCGCCATGGATGATCCGGACGCCTTTGTCCCGGCCAGGCGTGGTAGCCGTGTGGCGTTGGCAGGGATGGTTGCGGAGGGGTGGTTTCCGGGTGGGTTTGAAGCATCGCCCGAGAATGACATGCACGCGGATCGTAATGATACCGGGATCAGCCGGTTCACTGGTCTGGAAACAACCCATTCCGCGTCCGTCTTAGCCTGTTGTTCAGGTTATCATGGTGGCATGATCGTGCCATGACACACCGTTTTCCGATCCGCGTTTATTACGAAGACACTGACCTTGCTGGCATTGTCTACTACGCCAACTATCTGAAATTTATTGAACGCGCCCGAAGCGAATGGGTGCGCGAGCTTGGGATTGACCAGGTTGAGATGAAGCGCGATGGCTTTGTCTTTGCGGTCCGCCGGGTTGAGGCGGATTATATCGCCCCGGCGCATTACGATGACGAACTGGTTGTCGAAAGCACCATGTCAGAAAATACCGGTGTCCGCCTGATTTTCCGCCAAGAGGTCAAGCGTGGCGACCTGACATTGTTCACAGCGCTTGTCACCGTCATCTGCATGAATGCTTCGGGTGCTGTGGCCCGGCTGCCGGCGGCGATCCGCCGTTCGATACACTAGCCGGTCACTGTTTCCTGCCGGAATGCGGGATTGATTGGATTTCCGCCTGTACATGCGCTAACCTGCCAACAAATCAGAGCCCAAATGGGCCAACAGGCAGAGCAGGCATAATGGAAGCAGCAACCGACTTCACCATGTGGGCGCTATTTGCGCGCGCGACGATTACCGTAAAACTGGTCATGATCATGCTGATCGCCGCATCCGTTTGGTGCTGGGCGGTGATCATCGACAAGATCATCCAATATCGCAAGGCCCGGGCCGAGGCGGATATATTCGATCGCTCTTTCTGGTCAGGCGAGCCGCTGGACGGGTTGTTTGACAAGATCGGCTCGGATCCCGAGGGGCCATCGCAAAAGATATTCGTGGCGGGCATGCTGGAATGGCGCCGCTCGCACAGGCAGGATGGCGGGTTGATCGCCGGCGCGACCGCCCGCATCGACCGGTCTATGGATGTCGCGATTGCGAAAGAGGCAGCCCGTCTGCAAAAGGGCCTGCCGGTGCTGGCCACGGTTGGGTCGACCGCCCCGTTTGTCGGTCTGTTCGGCACGGTCTGGGGCATCATGAATGCCTTTATCGAAATTGCCGAGGCGCAGAATACGAACCTTGCCGTCGTGGCCCCCGGCATTGCCGAGGCGTTGCTGGCTACCGGTCTTGGCCTGCTTGCCGCTATTCCGGCGGTGATATTCTATAACAAGCTGTCGGCCGATAGTGATCGGATTGTCAGCGGCTATGAGGCCTTTGCAGACGAGTTCGCAACGATCCTGAGCCGCCAACTGGACGATAAATAAGATGGGTGCCAATGTTGTAAAATCTGGCGGAGACGGGGGTCGGCGCCGCAGACGCCGTGCCTCTCGGACCCAGCCGATGTCCGAGATCAATGTCACGCCATTTGTGGATGTAATGCTGGTTTTGTTGATCATCTTCATGGTTGCCGCCCCGTTGCTGACCGTCGGTGTGCCGGTTGAACTGCCGCAGACGGCCGCGACGGCCCTGCCCACCGATGACGAAGAACCCCTGACGGTGACGATCACTGCCGAAGGTGCCGTGTCCATCCAAGAGACGGAAACCCTGCTTGCGGAACTGGTGCCGAAACTGACCGCAATCGCCGCCGAACGAGACAGCGACCGGATCTACCTGCGCGCGGATGGTGCCAACCAGTGGAACCGCGTGGCCCAGATCATGGGCCTGCTGAACGAGGCCGGATTTACCAATATCGGTCTTGTCACTGATATCGCCACGGACGGGTCGGACGGCTAGCCCATGCAGACCCCCGGTACCTATATCTCTGCTGTCGGCCATGTGGGCCTGATTGGCTGGCTTTTGCTGGGCTGGGGGTTAAGTGCTGACCCGCTGGAATTTGAAACCATTTCAGTCACCACGGTCAGCAGCGAAGAATTTGAAAACCTGACATCGGCGGCGCGGACCCCTTTGCCAAGCGATGCACCGCCAGATGCCCCCGTGCAGCCAGAGGTCAACGAAACCCCGCCACCCGCACCTGCGGATGAAACACCCGCACCTGTGCCCCCGCCGCCAACACCGGTCGATCCCCCAAGCGATGAAGCGCCCCCGCCTGCTCCCCCGCCACCGGCACCTGAGACGCAGGTCACTGATGCTGCCCCTACGGATCCGACACCACCGGCGCCCCCCCCATCCGCCCCGGATCTGCAAGTCAGTGATCGCCCGACACCGCGCCCGTCAGATGTGGTGGCGCCCACGCCAGTTGCGCCGCCGCCACCGGACACGCGGGTTGATGACGTCGTCCAGCAGCAGGCTGACCGGTCCGATGAACCCGCCGAGGTTGTTGTTGATGACCCCACCGACGCAACCGCGCCCGAGGCCGCAACAGACCGGATCGTGATTGCGGATGAAGAACCATCTGGTGCGGTGACGACATCCATGCGCCCATCCGCCCGCCCGTCGCGCCCTGCGCCGCCGGTCGAAACCCCGGTCGCGGAACCACCCGAGGCTACGCAAACGGCCAGCGAAACGCCCGCGCCCCCGCCGACCGAGGGCTCGGATGTCGATGAAGCAGTTGCGGCGGCCCTTGCGGCGCAACCCGGCCCGCCAATGACCGGTTCCGAACGCGAGGCATTCCGTATCGCGGTGAACCGCTGCTGGAATGTCGACCCTGGATCGGTTGCAGCCCGGGTGACGGTCGAGGTTGGTTTCAGCCTTGATCCCGCTGGGAATGTCGAGGGCAATCAGGTGCGTCTTCTGGCCTCTGACGGTGATCAGGCCGCAACCAATGTCGCGTTCGAGGCTGCGCGCCGGGCGATCCTGCGCTGCCAGTCGGGCGGCTACCAGTTGCCAGCGGACAAGTACGACCAATGGAAGGACGTGGTGATTACGTTTGACCCAAGCGGGATGCGATTGCGCTAGGCAAACAAGCGCGCAGAACCGTGCGCAAGGTTTCACCTTGTGCTGACAAAGGATAGAAAAGCACCGTTTCGACAGGTTCGGAACGTGCGGAGTGAGGCGAAGGCAATGAAACGATTTTTAACACTCATCACTGCGATTGCTTTGGGCTGGTCCATGGCCATCCCGGCCATGGCGCAAAACGGACCATTGCGGTTGACGATCACCGACGGGGTGATCGAGCCGCTTCCGATTGCCGTCCCCGGTTTTCAGGCTGAAAACGCAGCCGCCGCACAGGTTGCCGCGGATATCTCGCGCCTTGTTGCGCAGGATCTGACCGGCACCGGATTGTTCCGGGAAATCCCTGCAAATGCGTTTATCTCGCAGGTCGCCTCTTTCACCCAGCCGATTGCCTTTCCCGATTGGCGGGCTGTGAATGCGCAAGGTCTGATTACCGGTGCCGTGACGGTCAGTGGCAATCAACTGGTTGTCAAATTCCGCCTCTATGATGTGTTTGCAGGCACCGAATTGGGCGAGGGCCAGCAACTGGTGGGCACCGTTGATGGCTGGCGCCGGATGGCGCACAAGGTCGCGGATGCCGCCTATTCCCGGATTACTGGCGAGGGTGGATATTTTGACAGCCGCGTTGTCTTTGTGTCCGAGGCGGGCCCCAAGGATAACCGGCAGAAACGGCTGGCGATCATGGATTATGATGGCGCCAATGTGCAATTTCTGACCGATAGCAGCACCATTGTGCTAGCCCCCCGTTTTTCACCAAATGGCGATCGGGTCCTGTATACCAGTTTTGAGTCCGGCTTTCCCCGGATCAATGTGTTGAATGTCGCCAATGTGGGGCGCCAGCAATTGGCAACCGCCCCGGGCGAGATGGCCTTTAGCCCGCGCTTTTCCCGCGATGGGCGGCAGGTCATCTACAGCCTGTCCAATGGCGGTAACACTGATATCTATCGCACCGATCTGGCCACCGGTCAGCACGTGCGGCTGACACAGGCCCCATCCATCGAGACGGCGCCCAGCCTGTCACCCGGCGGTGATCAGATCGTTTTCGAAAGCGACCGATCGGGCACCCAGCAACTTTATATCATGTCGGCCAATGGCGGCGAGCCGCGCCGCATTTCCTTTGGTGAGGGCCGCTATGGAACACCTGTCTGGTCGCCACGCGGCGATCTGGTCGCCTTTACCAAACAGAATGCGGGCCGGTTCCATATCGGGGTGATGCGCACAGACGGGTCCGAAGAGCGTCTGCTGACATCGTCGTTCCTTGATGAGGGGCCAACCTGGGCGCCCAACGGGCGGGTGATCATGTTTAGCCGCGAAACCCAAGGGGCAGGCGGGACCAGCGCGATGTATTCCGTCGATATCTCTGGGCGCAACCTCAAGGCTGTTCCGCTGCAAGGTGGTGCCTCGGACCCGTCATGGGGCCCATTGCAACCATAAGATTCCCTTACGCCGCAACCCATGCTATGCTGATAAAAAACGAGCAGTAAAAACAGGATTAATCCGATGAAAATGATGACACGCGCAACGGTGGTTGTTCTGGCGCTTGCGACGGCGGCCTGCACGAACCCTGACAGGTTCGGTGGGGCGGGTGGCGCCGATGGTGCGAATGGGGCAGGGACCGGCACAGGTGTTGGCGCCGGGGTTGCCGGTTCGGCCAGCGATCCGTCCAGCCCGCTTTTCTTTAACCAGACGATTGGTGACCGCGTTCTGTTTGCCGTTGATACGTCAACTTTGACGCCCGAAGGCAAAAGCATTCTTGACGGTCAGGCCCAGTGGCTGCTGACAAATGCCGACTACCGTGCCGTGATCGAAGGCCATGCCGACGAGCAGGGCACACGCGAATACAACCTTGCGCTTGGTTTCCGCCGTGCAAATGCGGTGCGCGAATATCTGGTATCGCGCAGCGTGCCTGCAAGCCGGTTGGAAGTGACCAGCTATGGCAAGGAACGCCCAATCGAGGTCTGCTCGCAAGAAGCATGCTATGCAAAGAACCGCCGCGCGGTTACGGTCCTTTCATTCTCGGCTGTTACAAGCTGATCAAACAGAAGGGACATCCATGCTAAGCCGTATCGCATTTGCTTTTGCCCTCTTTCTGACGCCCGTTTCAGGCTTTGCGCAGCAAGAGGAAACCCTGGCTGACATTCGTCAGCAATTGACGGTGCTTTATGTGGATGTCCAGAAACTCAAACGGGAATTGTCGACAACGGGTGGCTTGAATGCCGGTGTCGCCGGCAATACCCCGCTTGATCGCCTCAACGCGATCGAGGCAGAGTTGCAGCGCCTGACCTCCAAATCCGAAGAGCTGGAGTTCCGGATCAACAGGATCACTGTTGATGGCACCAACCGGATCGGCGATCTTGAATTCCGGCTGTGCGAGTTGGAAGCCAATTGCGATATCGGCCAGCTTGGCGACACGCCCAGCCTTGGCGGTGCAGAAAACAGCGGCGGTGTCGTGGCACCGCAGCCCGCGCCCACAACCGGCGGCCCATCTGTCGCGGTGGGCGAGCAAAACGATATCGAGCGGGCGCAGGAGGCGCTCGCAGCCGGTGACTTTCGCAGCGCCGCTGACCAGCTTGCGGCCTTTGGCACGACCTACCCCGGCAGCCCGCTGACCGCCCAGGCCGAATATCTGCGTGGTGAGGCGCTGGAAGCGCTGGGTGACACAACCGAGGCCGCGCGGGCCTATCTGGCTGCGTTTTCCGCTGATCCGACCGGCCCCAAGGCGCCAGATGCCCTGTTCAAGCTGGGATCATCTTTGGGCGTGATTGGTCAGACACAGGATGCCTGCCTGACCCTGGCCGAGGTCAATGTGCGCTTCCCCGGCAACCCAACCGTGACCGACGCGCAGCAGACGATGCAATCGCTGGGATGCCAATAGACCCGCGCAAGCCTGACATCGCAAAACGTTTTGTTGCGGCAATAGATGCCGCATCCATTGACCTGAAAAGCAAACGCATTGGTTTGGCCGTGTCCGGCGGCGGCGATTCCATTGCGCTGATGCATTTGGCCGCCCGCCTTTTGCGCCCCGAGAATCTGTTTGTGGTAACGGTCAATCACAACCTGCGCCCCAACGCGGCGGCCGAAATTGCCCTTGTCAGCGCGCAGGCCAAGGAATTGGGTCTGCCGCACGCCGTTCTTGATTGGCACTGGGACAAGACCGGCAACCTGCAGGCCGCTGCCCGTGCTGGCCGTTGGGCCACCATCGTCAAATGGAGCCTTGGCGCCAGCATTGACGCGGTTTTTCTGGGGCATACCGAAGATGACCAGCTTGAGACGCTGTTGATGCGCCTCGCCCGAGGGTCCGGCATTGACGGTTTGACCGGCATGGCACGTCACAATGCGCGCGACGGGCTGGATATATACAGGCCGCTGCTGGATGTCAGTCGGGCCGATTTACGCGCGTGGTTGACCACGCAAAAAATCAGCTGGTGTGATGACCCCAGCAATGATGATCCGCGCTTTGACAGGGTCCGTGCACGGCAGATGTTTGCACAGTTGGAGGCGTTGGGCCTGACCCGCAAGCGGCTTTTGCAGACCGCAGATCATATGCAGGCCGCGCATGGCTCGCTGCAACGGGCCGCGGTTGAATTTGCCAGGATGCATGTCCGGCAAGACGCAGGTGATCTTCTGTTTGCGCGGGCGGCGATGGCGCTGGATACCGAAGATGCGCCGCGTCGCGTGATGGCCGCAGCCCTGCGATGGATGAACGGCAAGGACTACAAACCCCGCTTTGATCCCATGTTGCAGGCCGTTATGACGGTTCGGGCAGGGCGGACGGCCACATTTGCCGGATGCATCCTGTCGCCGGAAAGTGGTGGCATGCGTATGACCCGCGAGGTGTCGGCGACACAGGCCGCGCATCGGTACGCCGCTTTGATTGATGACATCAGCGGCGTGACATGGGATGGGCGCTGGTTCCTGCAAGGGCCTGTTGCCCCCGATCTGTCGTATCGGGCGTTGGACAAGGGTATCGGGCAATGCCCCGATTGGCGGCATTCTGGCCATCCACGCCAATCGCTTTTGGCGTCCCCTTCCGTGTGGCGCGGAAAAGAGCTTGTTTCTGCCCCTTTGGCGGGGTTTGGGAACGGCTGGACAGCGCAGATTGTCGCGGATTTTCACGAACACGCGTTTGCGCATTGAAGATTAAGCTTTTGCCACTATTTTAGGGCAAATGCTTTGAGCCCGACTCTGTCTTGCTCAAGTCCCGATTTCAAAGGAGCTTCCCTTGGGCAACGCGCGCAACGTCGTATTCTGGATCGTCCTGTTTTTGATGGTTCTGGCGCTATTCAACCTGTTCAGCAGCCAGCCGGGCACAGCCGGTGGAGAGCCGAAAAGCTACTCCGAATTTGTCGAAGCAGTCGAAGGTGGGCGTGTCACCGAGGTTGTTATTGACGGCGAGAACGTCCGCTATGCCGAAGGTGGCCGTGCCTATTCGACGATCAAGCCTGAAGATGCTGAAATCACTGATCTTTTGATCGCGGCCGATGTCCCGGTCGAGGCCCGCAGCCAAGAGACATCCTTCTTTCAGTCCTTCCTGCTAAGCATTCTTCCCTTCCTGCTTTTGATAGGCGTCTGGATTTACTTCATGAACCGGATGCAAGGTGGCGGCAAAGGCGGTGCGATGGGCTTTGGCAAGTCGCGCGCGAAACTGCTGACCGAAAAACATGGACGTGTCACGTTTGATGATGTGGCCGGCATTGACGAGGCCAAGGAAGAGCTCGAAGAAATCGTTGAATTCCTGCGCAACCCGCAGAAATTCTCGCGTCTCGGCGGCAAAATCCCGAAAGGGGCGCTGCTTGTTGGCCCGCCGGGAACGGGTAAAACGCTTCTGGCGCGTGCGATTGCGGGCGAGGCTGGCGTGCCGTTCTTTACGATTTCCGGTTCTGATTTCGTGGAAATGTTTGTCGGCGTTGGCGCCTCACGTGTGCGCGACATGTTCGAACAGGCCAAGAAAAACGCACCCTGCATCGTGTTTATCGACGAGATTGACGCGGTTGGCCGGTCCCGTGGCGCGGGCTATGGCGGCGGTAATGACGAACGCGAACAGACACTGAACCAGCTTTTGGTGGAGATGGATGGCTTCGAGGCCAATGAAGGCGTGATCATCGTGGCGGCCACCAACCGGCGTGATGTGCTTGACCCGGCCTTGCTGCGCCCGGGTCGTTTTGACCGTCAGGTCACTGTGCCGAACCCCGATATCAAAGGGCGCGAGAAAATTCTGGGCGTGCATGCCCGGAAAATCCCGCTTGGCCCCGATGTTGATCTGCGGATCATCGCACGTGGCTCGCCCGGTTTCTCGGGTGCTGATCTGGCCAATCTTGTAAACGAGGCGGCGCTGATGGCGGCCCGCGTTGGGCGCCGGTTTGTGACCATGATTGATTTTGAAAGCGCCAAGGACAAGGTCATGATGGGCGCGGAACGCCGATCCATGGTGATGACGGCCGAGCAAAAGGAAATGACCGCCTATCACGAGGCCGGCCATGCGATTGTGGGCATCAGCCTGCCGAAATGTGACCCCGTCTACAAAGCGACGATTATTCCGCGCGGCGGCGCGCTTGGCATGGTGATGAGCCTGCCGGAGATGGATCGCCTGAACATGTTCAAGGATGAATGCCATCAGCGACTGGCGATGACGATGGCCGGCAAAGCGGCCGAGATTATCAAATACGGTGAAGATCAGGTCAGCAATGGCCCGGCTGGTGATATCCAGCAGGCCAGTCAACTGGCGCGCGCCATGGTGTTGCGCTGGGGCATGTCCGACAAGGTTGGTAATATTGACTACGCCGAGGCGCATGAAGGCTATCAGGGCAATACGGCCGGGCTGTCAGTATCTGCCAGCACAAAGGAACTGATCGAAGAAGAGGTGCGCAGCTTTATCCAGCGCGGCTATGACAAGGCGCGCGAGATCATTCTGGAGAAGAATGAAGAGTTCGAGCGTCTGGCGCAGGGCCTGTTGGAATATGAGACGCTGACCGGTGACGAGATCAAGCGCGTGATGGCGGGCGAGCCGCCGCATGTGGGCGATGATGCGGATGATACACCACCGTCCGGCGGCACACCGTCGATCACCGCAATTCCCAAGACCAAGCCCAAGAAGCCGCGGGCGTCTGACGGCGGGATGGAACCGGAACCGTCAACCTGAATATAGCAAACGCCGCCCTAGGGGCGGCGTTTTCATTTGGATCAGCCGCGAACGAGGCGATCCATGGCCACCGCTACAATCGGTGCCGGTTAATGCAAACCCCGCAGCATGCTGCTGGATTTTTCATCTCTACAGCCCATAGCCATCACTGAAGCAGATAATCACAATTGATGATTTGTCAGCAGGATGCTGGCGCGATAGCCAGAACGCATAACGAACTGGAGATTGCTATGCCTGCCCTCGCACCGACGGACATCACCGGCACGCTGACCTGGATAGGGTTTGTCCCTGATCGCGACACGTCTTTGCGCTCGGAGCCCTTGGACGCTGTCGATCTGACCTTTGCTGGGATAGATGGCGAGGCGCATGGCGGGCTGACCCGTCCGTCATGTGTCCGCGTGCGCAGCCAATATCCCAAAGGCACCCTGATCCGGAATGTGCGCCAGTTATCCGTCGTCTCGGCCGAGGAACTGGCCGAGGTGGCGGCAGCATGCGGGCTTGATGCATTTGATCCCGGCCATATCGGGGCATCCATGGTTATTTCCGGGATACCGGATTTCACGCATCTGCCGCCATCGTCCCGCCTGCAGTTTCCTGACGGATCGGCCATTGTTGTTGATATGGAAAACCGCCCCTGCCATTTGCCGGCTGCAGTGATTGACGAAGATGCGCCCGGCGCTGGTGCCAAATTCAAGGCGGCTGCCAAAGACAAGCGTGGCGTCACGGCCTGGGTCGAGCGTGAGGGACGCGTGGCACTGGGCGATACGGTCAGGCTGCATGTGCCGGATCAACGTGCATGGCGGCCATAGGTTTCTGATCAGAAACGGCTTTTGCGGCTCACCGACGATTCCGAGGCTGAAAATGTCGCAATTCATGCGCATCTCGTGATAGCCGAGGGCTAGAAGCAAGATGGACGACATGCGGCTTTTTGCAGCCGGGCACAGGGAAAAGATCATGGAATACAAGTCGGATATTGAGATTGCGCGCGCTGCATCAAAGCGCCCCATTCAGGAAATTGGCGCCAAGCTGGGTATTGATAGCGATGACTTGCTGCCCTACGGCCACGACAAGGCCAAGGTCAGCCAAAGGCTGATCGACAGCGTGCAGGACCGGGCCGATGGCAAGCTGATCCTGGTCACCGCGATTAATCCGACACCTGCCGGTGAAGGCAAGACAACAACGACGGTTGGTCTGGGTGACGGTCTGAACGCCATCGGCAAGAAGGCCGCGATCTGTATTCGCGAAGCCTCGCTTGGGCCCTGTTTCGGGATGAAGGGCGGGGCCGCAGGTGGTGGCTATGCCCAGGTCGTCCCGATGGAAGATATGAACCTTCATTTTACCGGGGATTTCCACGCGATCACATCCGCGCATAACCTGCTATCAGCGATGATCGACAACCATATCTATTGGGGCAACGCGTTGGAGATTGATATCCGCCGTGTTGTCTGGCGCCGTGTTCTGGACATGAATGACCGTGCCTTGCGCCAGATCACAACCAGCCTGGGCGGTGTTGCCAATGGTTTCCCCCGAGAGGCCGGGTTTGACATCACCGTTGCCTCCGAGGTCATGGCTATTCTTTGCCTTGCCCGCAATCTTGATGATCTGCAGCGGCGTCTGGGTGATATCATCGTGGCATATCGCCGTGATCGGTCCCCTGTTTATTGCCGTGATATCAAGGCGGATGGGGCCATGACCGTGTTGCTGAAAGACGCGATGCAGCCGAACCTTGTGCAGACCCTCGAGAATAACCCCGCCTTTGTGCATGGCGGTCCGTTTGCCAATATCGCGCATGGTTGCAACTCTGTTACGGCAACCACCACCGCGCTGAAGCTGGCGGATTATGTTGTGACCGAAGCAGGCTTTGGTGCCGATCTTGGTGCCGAGAAATTCATGAATATCAAATGCCGCAAGGCCGGTATTGCTCCGTCTTGCGTGGTTGTGGTGGCCACTGTGCGCGCCATGAAAATGAATGGCGGTGTGGCCAAGGCTGATCTTGGCGCCGAGAACGTGGATGCCGTGAATGCCGGTTGCGCCAATCTTGGCCGTCATATCGAGAATGTAAAAGGCTTCGGCGTACCCGTTGTTGTGGCGATCAACCACTTTGTCACCGACACGGATGCAGAAGTGGCCGCGGTCAAGGCATTCGTCGAGACCCAGGGATCCGAGGCAATTCTATGCAGGCATTGGGCTCTGGGGTCAGAGGGGACAAAGGAACTTGCGACCCGTGTGGCCGAGATCGCAGATGCGGATCAGGCAAATTTCTCGCCGCTCTATGCGGATGATATGGGCTTGTTTGCCAAGATCGAAACGATTGCGAAGCGGATCTACCGTGCGGATGAGGTAATCGCTGACACCAAGATCCGCGATCAATTGCGTGCTTGGGAGGAGCAGGGATATGGCAACCTGCCTGTTTGCATGGCCAAGACCCAATATAGCTTTTCGACGGATCCATCTTTGCGCGGTGCGCCGACAGGGCATGCCGTGCCTGTGCGCGAAGTCCGCTTGAGCGCGGGTGCCGGATTTGTTGTGGCGATCTGCGGTGAGATCATGACGATGCCCGGCTTGCCGCGGGTACCTTCCGCCGAGGCCATCATGTTGAACGCTGAAGGCCAGATCGAAGGCCTGTTCTAATATCGGGTCGGGTGCCGCTGGTCCCGGTGAAAACCGGGACGCCGCCCCACCCACCCTCCCGCAAAGTGAAAGTACAGATATGACAGCGACAGTGATTGATGGGAAAGCCTTTGCCGCCAAGGTGCGTGCGAAGGTCGGCGAACATGTAACCCGGCTGAAGGCCGATCATGGCCTGACGCCGGGCCTTGCGGTTGTTCTTGTCGGTGAGGACCCGGCGAGCCAAGTTTATGTCAGATCGAAGGGCAAGATGACCGTCGAGGTCGGCATGGCATCTTTTGAGCATAAGTTGCCTGCTGATACGTCGGAAGACGCCTTGCTGACGCTGATTGATCAACTCAACAACGCCCCTGAGGTGCATGGTATTCTGGTCCAGCTGCCGCTACCTGCCCATCTGGACAGTGATTTGGTCATCAACAGTATCGCGCCCGCAAAGGACGTTGACGGGTTTCACATCTCAAATGTGGGTTTGCTGGGGACGGGCCAGAAAAGCATGGTCCCCTGTACCCCATTGGGGTCTTTGATGATGCTGCGTGATCATCTGGGCGATCTGTCGGGCAAAAGCGCGGTGGTTATCGGCCGCTCGAACATCGTCGGCAAGCCGATGGCGCAACTGCTGCTTGGCGATAGCTGCACCGTCACAATCGCGCACTCGCGCACGGTTGACCTGCCGGCCGTGACCCGTCAGGCGGATATCGTTGTCGCAGCGGTCGGACGCCCTCAAATGGTGACCGGTGACTGGATCAAGCCCGGCGCGACGGTGATTGATGTGGGCATCAACCGGATTGATAAGCCGGAAGGGGGTACCCGCCTTGTCGGGGATTGCGACTATGACAGCTGTGCCGCTGTCGCCGGCGCGATAACGCCCGTTCCCGGTGGCGTTGGGCCGATGACAATCGCTTGTTTATTAGCAAATACAGTCACTGCCTGTTGCCGGGCGAATGCATTGAGTGAACCTGAGGGGTTGACCGCTTAAGCGCGTTAGGGTGTTTTAACGTCAGGCTTTCGACAATCACGGGTTGATTGTCCGGCAATATGGGTTTGACGTTTTAAATATGAACAAGTTTTTGTCGCGGGCACTGCCGTCACTGGGATCGGAGCCGAAGTGGTGGTTTCTATTTGGGCTTGGTGGGCTTCTCGCTTTTATCGGCCCGTTTGGCACCTTTGAGGCATTGTCGCTGCCCTTGCGCCTGGCCTATTGGGTTCCGATTGTCGTCGGATCAAATGTCTTTGTCCGCCTTGCGAAGATCGTGTCAGACCGTTGGATGACCCGCCATGGCCCGATCTGGTGGCAGAGTTGCAGTACACTGCTATTCTCGGTGACGTTTTCGCCTGCGGTCTGGTTGTTCAGTGGTCTGTTCGACCCGGACTTTCCGACATTTGGCAATCTGGTATTTGTCTTTCTACACGTGTTGGCTGTGGCCGCGACGGTGGGGACGTTGGTCTATTTGTTGGCAGACAACAGGATTGGTGACCGGCCCCGATTGTATTCCCGGTTGCCGGACGCGGTGCGGTCGCCGGTGGTGCGCCTGACGGTTGATGATCATTATGTCGAAGTTCATCTGGCTGATGGCAGCAGTCACCGCCTGTTGATGCGTCTTGCTGACGCGGTGGCAGAGATGGACGAGACAGCCGGATTTTTCACCCATCGTTCGCATTGGGTGGCACTTGCCTTTGTCGCAAGCGGCAAGCGCGAGAAGAACCGCGACTATCTGATGCTGCATACGGGCGCCAAGGTGCCGATCAGTAAGACCTACCGCGAAAAGGTGCGGGCTGAGGGGTTTTTGTAACCGGCGTGGCAATAGCCTTGTTCCCGGTTAGAACGGCGATGAGGCGGTCGCCAAAAAGGCATCTGAGGGCTGGATTATTGCAATCCAACCCGCCCGTATACGCGCCATAGGCCGGAAGGATCAGCCGCGTCGCATCCAGCAGAAATGCGGGCCTGCTGCGCCCCGCCAACCGGTGCTTGGGGTGGTAGTGACCCGAGACCTCCGCGGGGGCGGGGGTGGCGATATGGCGGAAAGCCAGTCCGCCGATATGGTATTCAGCCCGGTGCGTTCCACCAATTGCGAGAGGTCCGGGATCGTGATTGCCCTCGATCCAGATCCAGTCACGCCCCGCCTGCATGCCCGCCAGCCAAAGAGAGGTCTGTTCATCCATGCTGTCGGCTGCCTGCATATCGTCGAAACTGTCGCCGAGGCAAATTACCGTGTCAGGCGTTGTCGCTGCGATATCGGCTTCCAGTTTTTGCAACGTTTGATGCACCTCGTAGGGTGGCAGCATGATTCCGCTGCGGCGGGCGATACGATCTGATTTGCCCAGATGCAGGTCTGACACGCACAAGACGCGATATGCGGGCAGGTATAGTCCGCCCGACGGCAACGCCAGGCAGGCGACGTCACAAAATGTGAAGCGATACCCGTTCATGCTATGTTCTTCGCGGGAAATGGCAAAGCGTGCAAGTCCTAAAGCGACGCGACACCAGCATCCGCCATCAGACGGGTGGCTTCATCCTCCATGATCCGGTCCTGGCCCGCGCCGGCGACGGCGATCCGGCCGCGTTCAAGAAACATCGGCAGGGACAGGGGCGTCACGCGATCAAGGATCAGATGGTCAATCTGACCCGCGGTGCGCGCCAGCATTTCCTCGATCCGGCCAAAGTCGACGAGGCCGCGCATGGCCTCTTCCCGGGTGATCTGCAGCATCAGGTGATCGGGGTCGTATTTGGACAAGGTGTCATAAAGGATGTCGGACGAGAACGTCGCTTGCCTGCCCGATTTGCGGGCTTGCGGCAGGTTCCGCTCGATCAGCCCAGCGATGGTTGCCGCACCCCGGAAGGTGCGTTTCATCACCGCATTTCCCGACAACCAGGTTTCAAACCCGGCGCGCAGGTCCGGCGGGCGGAACAGGGGGGCGGGGTTTGTGACAGGTTCCAGCCCCCAGATCAGCGTGGCATAATCCGTTGCCACAAATCCCAGCGGATCAAGGCCCAGTTCTTCCATGCGCTGGGTCAGCAGCATGCCAAGGGTCTGCATCGCATTGCGCCCGGCAAAGCCGTAGACGCAGATATGATGCCGCCCCTCATGGGGGAAGCTTTCCACCAGAATGCGGTTGGTCTCTGGCAGTTTGGAAACCTGTCGCTGCAAGTCCAGCCATTCGGCGGTGTGAGAGGGCAGTTCAGACCAATCGGCCTGCTGAAACATGCGCAGGATGCGTTGGGACAATTGAGTGGAATTGGCGAATTTTGTTCCCATGAAGGTTGCGATTTTGGGGGTCTTGTCGGCGCGTCGGCTGACCTCGACCGTCATTTCGCGCAGGCCTTCATACCGGACAACCTGACCGCCAATCAAAAACGTATCGCCTGGCGTCAGGGTTGCGGCAAAGGCTTCCTCGATCTCGCCCAACGGTTTGAAATTACCCTTCATGCGCACCTTCAATGTGTCGGTGTCCTGAATGGTGCCAATATTCATGCGGATCCGCTGTGCTGCGCGCGGGTCGCGCAATTGCCATTTTCCGTCCGCTGTCTGAAGCAGGCGCTTCCACTTGTCATAAGCCCGGAGCGCGTACCCACCCGTTGCGCAAAAATCGAGGCAGTCATCAAATGCCGCCCTTGTCAGGCTGCGGTACGCGCCGACAGTCAGGATTTGTTGATAAAGCAGGTCGGCATCAAACGGACCGCTGCATGCGGCGATCAGGATATGCTGGCACAGAACATCGCGTGGCCCCGGCCCTTTGGGGTCGCCATCAAGATCGTGGTCGCGCACGGCGTCTAGTGCTGCGACACATTCGACAACCTCAAAGCGGTTCGCCGGCACGACCAGCGCCTTGGACGGGGCGTTATAGCGGTGATTGGCCCGACCGATGCGCTGCACCAGCCGCTTGACGTTTTTGGGCGCGCCTACCTGCACAACCAGATCGACATCGCCCCAATCAATCCCCAGATCAAGGCTGCCGGTGCACACAATTGCGCGCAGCTGACCTGCGACCATGGCCGCTTCGACCTTTTCGCGCTGTGCACGGTCAAGCGACCCGTGATGGATGCCAATTGGCAGATCATCGGTATTGGCCAGCCACAGATTGTGAAAGAAAATCTCGGCCTGGGCGCGAGTATTGTGGAAGATCAGCGTTGTTTTGTGTTGTTTGACCTGTTCCAGAACCGCCGGGATCGCATATGCGGCACCGCCACCTGTCCAGGGCGGTTTTTCCGTGGTGGTCAGCATAGCGATATCCGGGTCCGGTCCGGGATCAGCGTGAATAATCTGGCATTGTGCCGGATGACAGGCCAGTTCGTCAGCGATGGCTTGTGGTGCTTCAACCGTTGCTGACAGACCGACGCGGCGCAGATCAGGCGCAAGATCCTGAAGACGGCTGAGCGACAGCATCAACTGATCCCCACGCTTGCTTTCGGATAATGCGTGGATCTCGTCGACGATGATCCTTTGCAGGCCTGCAAACATCCGTGGCGCATCCTCGTAGCTTAGCAATAGCGCCAGGGATTCAGGTGTTGTCAGCAGGATATGCGGTGGATCGGCGCGCTGCCTGCGTTTTTGTGTGTAAGAGGTGTCGCCTGTGCGATCCTCGATCCGGATCGGCAAATCCATTTCTGCGACCGGAATACGAAGGTTGCGTTTGATATCCGCCGCAAGCGCCTTGAGCGGGGACACATAGAGCGTGTGCAGACCGTCCCGCGGTGTGTCGGTTAATTCTGCAAGTGTCGGAAGAAACCCGGCCAGTGTTTTCCCACCACCGGTCGGGGCAATCAGCAAAAGTGCGGGCGAATCCGCCTGATCCAGCATCGCTTGCTGATGCGGATGGATCGACCAATGGCGTGCATTGAACCATTGCGCAAAAATGTTAGGCAGTTGACGCATTTTTTCCACAATGAAGCTCTATCGACCGCCGTCAAGGGTCTTGCATCTTTAGTAAAAATAGAGCAGATAAATAAACTTAGGGTTGTGGTATTGGGTATGCGCGTTTCAGTCATTGTGGTAAATTACGGCACCGCCGCGCTGACCCGGGCAGCGGTTGAAAGCGTGCTGTCCCGCGACCATGGTGAAATTTCCGTTGATATCCATGTTGTCGACAATGCCTCCCCCCAAGGGGATGCCGCGCAGTTGGCCGATCTGCAAAGCGATCGCGTAACGATATACCCTGAAAAGGAAAATCACGGTTTTGGTCGCGGCAATAATCTTGTGTTGGACAAGCTTGCTGCGCAAGTTTCCAAGCCCGACTTTGTCTTTTTGCTGAACCCGGATGCCCGGCTTCGGAATAATGCACTTGAACGGATGGCGACCTTTCTGCAAAAGCAACCTAAAGTTGCTGCAGTTGGTGCGCGGATCACAAAGCCCGGAATCGGGGCGCGGGTGGCTGCCTTCCGTTTTCCAAATCTGGTCAATGAGTTTTCGGGGGCGATCTCGTTTGGCCCTGTTGACCGGTTGTTGCGCAACAAGTCGGTCACCATTCCTGCCGATAGTGCCACCCAGGCGGTGGATTGGGTGGCAGGTGCTGCGGTGATGATCCGGTTTGACGTTCTGCAGGCCGTTGGTGGCTTTGATCCGGCCTTTTTCCTTTACTATGAGGAAGTCGATCTGATGCGCCGTATCAAGGATGCCGGGCACGAGATTTGGTTTCTGGCCGAGGCCGAAGTTGAACATGAAGAAGGCGCCGCGACGAAAGTATCCAGCAGCGCGCCCGAACGCCGCCGGAAACCCAGTTACTGGTACTGGTCCTGGCAATACTATTTTCGCAAGACGCATGGTCGCGCCTATGCCCTGGCAACCGCCGGGCTGATGGTTGCGGGTGCCATGTGTAATCACATCATCGCGCGGATAAGAGGGCGGCAACCGTCAGCGCCGCTGCGCTTTTTCGGCGATTTCTGGGCGATGGCAATTCGCCCTTTGTTGGGATTAAAGGCCCGAGGTTATGACTGATACAACGATGACGCAGGCCCATATATTCACACTCAATGACGGGACGTTGAACTGCAACCCGGATGACATCGGATTTTGGGACCTCGTGCGCGAGGATTTCCAGACCAATGATCGCGATTTCTTTGCGCAGGGTTTTTGGGCCCTGTTCTGGCACAGGTTTGGGAACTGGCGCATGGGGATCAAGACCCGGGCCGTCCGGATTCCATTCAGCATCACCTACCGGATGATGGCGAAACTGACCGAATGGATGGGTGGCATCAACCTGCCTTATACTGTCCGTGTGGGCCGCCGGGTGCGGCTGGACCATTTCGGCGGCATGATTCTGGTGGCGACGTCGATAGGCGATGATGTGGTAATCCGGCAGAACACCACCTTCGGGATTGCTAATCTGGATCAGAAAGAGGCGCGACCAGTGATTGGCGACCGCGTCCAGGTCGGCGCAGGGGCTGTGATTATCGGTGCGATCAAGGTTGGCGATGATGCGGTGATCGGGGCGAATGCCGTTGTTGTGCGCGACGTGCCTGCGGGTGCGGTTGTTGGTGGGGTTCCGGCACGCATCGTCAGCATGCCGCACCTCAAGAAAATATCAGCCTGATACGCGGCCACCATTCGGTGGCCGGCAGGCTGTCTATTATCTGACGATCTCTTCTTCCTTGACGAACATGTTTGCCCAGGCGCGATCAATCAGGTCTGGCGACATTTGATAGGGGATACCTTCAAATTCGCAGATAGAGATCATCTGGTCGATCAGGAAGATCGGCTGATAGTTCGCATAGACATTGTCAATCTCGGGATAGCGCACGTTCAGCAAATGGACCAACGTGTCCTCATCCAACGGCATCTGCCGTTTGCGCGCAACCATGGCAAAGATTTTCAGGAAGTCTTCCTGATCAGGTCCGTCGATCTTGATCTTGTAGAAAATACGACGCAGCGCCGCTTTGTCGAAGATCGCGTTTGGGTGGAAGTTGGTCGAGAAGATCACAAGCGTGTCGAAGGGAACTTCGAATTTTTCACCCGATTGCAGCGCCAGAATATCCTTGTTCTCTTCCAGCGGAACAATCCAGCGGTTGACCAGTGTTTGCGGCGGTTCAGCCTGACGGCCAAGGTCGTCCACGATGAAGATCCCGCCGGTTGATTTCAGCTGCAGCGGCGCCTGATAAGTCCGCGCTGTTGGGTTATAAACAAGATCCAGCATCGACAGTGACAATTCACCACCGGTGATGACGGTCGGTCGCTCGCATCGTACATAACGTGTGTCGAAGCGGCCGGATGTCCGGCGCAGACTATTGGGATCGTCAACATCATCCTCTGCGGCGCTGTGTACAATCGGGTCATAGACCGTGATGACCTGACCGGAATATTCAATCGCACGGGGGACATAGATCTTGTCACCCAAGGCGTCGCGGATCCCGTTCGAAATCGACGACTTACCGTTACCCGGTGGGCCATACATCAGGATTGACCGGCCAGCGCCAACCGCAGGGCCAAGATTGGACAGCAGATCTGGCGGCAGAATCAGATGCCCCATCGCTGTGGCCAATTGATCGCGGGTGATCTGGATGTTGCGGATCGACTGGCGTTTGATTTGCTCGCGATAGATATCCAGTGGCACGGGCATGGCGCCGTAATATTCAGACTGGCTTAATGCGTCCAACGCACGGGCGCGCCCGGCATCGGTCAGCTGATAACCCATCTCGTTGCCGTTGTTGGCGTTCAGCGTGCCGGTCGCCTCAAGCAGCAATTGGCTGCGGGCCATATCGACAAGTTCTTGGGTAACCGGGATGGGCAGGCAGACCGCGCGGCTCAACTCTGACACAAGATCAAGGTTCATGCGGAACATCGTCTTGATCAGGATATCACGCATCATCGCCTGCGGCAGCAGCATGCCGTCGATGCCTCGCGGGGCAGGTGGTGCCATTACGCTTGAATTATGCACATTCATGATTGTCCGCCCCGTGTTTCGAAAGACCTGATGATTGCCGCTGCGGCAACCCCTTTCGGTGAAGATCGCAAGTTATTATGGCGAAATAGTGAACAAAGGCGAGCCTGTCCAAGGCATTATTCCCCAGATTACCGGTAGGTCGCGACGATCAGCAGGTAGAATAACAGTGTCATGCTCAGCGGAAAGCCCATCGGAAACCGTTTGCCGGTCTTCCAGCTTTCCCATTCGGGCACCATCCGCCGCAGGGCAGAATGCATGGCCAGCCTGTGGGTCACATAGGCCCCGATTAATGCAGCGGCCAGCAAGACAATGATCAGGCGCAGATCTGCGATCATGATCATGGGCGAGGCCGCGGCAATAAATTTGGCGTCGCCCGCCCCCATCACGCCGCCGGCATTCAGCATGATGCCCACGACCAGCATAACGGCCAGATGGGTCCATTGCCAAAGGTAGGTCTGAAACGGAAACGCAAAAAGCCCAAGGATCGCATAGGCAATGATCAGGGCGATCACGGCCTTGTTGGTGATCTTCATGGCGCTCATGTCGCTCCATGAGACATAGATTGCGATCGGAATGACGGCGGGTAGAAACCACCACGCCGCCTGCGCTGTCAGTCCCATGGCCTAGTTGGACGCGTTGTTTTCAAGCGCCGCAAGTGCGCGCGATGCTTCCTCAAAGAACCGGGGATGCGTTTCAATCGCCTCTGCCAAAAGCGTCTTGCCGATGGTCAGATCATTCTGCTTGATCGCCGTCAGCGCCATCGTATGCAGCAATTGGGCACGCTCGACCTGGGTCATCTGCACGACGGGCAATGTGTATTGCCGCTGCGCGCCACGGGCCAGAACCATGTTGTTCTTGGCTGTGAACATGCTGGGATTAAAGCGCAAGGCGTCCGAGAACAGGCGTTCTGCCCCGCTATAGTCGCCGCGTGTCAGCTTGGAATAGCCCCAGTTGTTGTAAACCGATGCAGGGCGGGTCGTCAGGCCGACGGCTGTTTCATAAAAACTGTCCGACTTTTGCCATTGCTGTTTGCTGTCGGCGACCATCGCCTCGAGACGGTAGCGCTTGAATGTCTCAAAGGTGGGGGGAACGGTGTTCAATGTTGCCGCCGCCTGATCCCACTGGTTTGTGCGAATATAGGCATCAGCCAGTTCAACCCGGTCGACGCTTTCGGATTTTTCGTGTTCGATGACCTGCTGCCAGGCCGGAACGGCCTCGGATGCGCGGCCGGCGCGCACCAGCGATTTGGCCAGACCGCGTTGCAGGTCAATACGCCCCGGGTCGTTGGCATTTGCACCGGCGAAATATTTTACCGCCTCATCGGGGTCACCGACTGTCAGCATCACATCGTTGAGGTTGGTTTCATCAACAACATTGAGGTCTTTGAGGGCCCGTTCAACTTCGGCTTCGCCGGAATCGTCGCATGCGGCCAAGCCAATAGCTGCCGCACAAAGGGTCATTAGGATGGAGTGGCGCATGTTTCTGCGTCCTTCTTCTGCTCTCTGTCTATAAGGCCGACAGGAGGACGAAATCACCGCGGCCCCGTCGGATCAGATTATAGTTCTGATTGTCCTGTAGCACATTATCACCCGGATTTGCCATTTTTGCGAGTGCTAAGCGCAGGTTGTCACGGATTTCGTCGGAATTTCCGTTATCTGCGGCAAATGCGCGGCGAAATACCTCGCTCGCCTCGGAAACTTCGCCCTTTTCCATCAGAATGACCCCAAGATTGTTCCAGGCGGGGGGGAAATTTGGGTCTTCTTCGGTCGCGCGCCGCAATAGTTTTTCGGCCTGTCCCAACCGGCCAAGCCGCAAATTGGCCGAGCCAATGGCAGAGAGCGTGTCGACATTCAGCCCCTGCTGCGCGGCTGCGCGTGTATAAGCCTTGAGCGCCAGTTCGAATTCGTTTGAAGCCATCAACCGATGACCGACGATCAGGCCATCAATATCAGATTGCCCTGCAACACCGGGTGCGAAAACACCGTCACTTGACCGATTAAGACCATCCTGGTCACACGCCGCCAGCAATGGCAGCGCCAATACGGCAATCCCCCCCCAAAGCTTCATCCGGCGCTTAGCCCCCACCGCCGAGGTTTTTGACGATGGCATAGATTGACGGCCCAATCAGGATCGCCATCAAGGGTGGCAATGTCAGCATCATGGTGGCGAGTGTCATTTTTGTCGGCAGCTTGTTGGCAGCTTCTTCGGCGCGCATCACGCGCTTGTCGCGCATTTCTGACGCATAGACCCGCAAAGCATCAGCAATGGACGTACCAAATTGCTGCGACTGGACCAACACGGTCACAAAGCTGGAAATATCCGGGGTTGCAGCCCTGTCTGCCATGTCTTTCAACACGACGTTTTTGTCCTTGCCTGCCTTCATTTCCTGGCTGACGATTTCATATTCATCGGCAAGGTCCGGGAAACCGGTTTTCAGCTCGCGCGCGACGCGGATGATGGACTGGTCCAAAGACTGACCAGCCTCCACGCAGACAAGCATCATATCCAGACTGTCCGGGAAGCCGTTTTGAATGGCGGTCTGGCGGGCTTGCTGGCGGCGGGTTACCCAGTAACGGGGCAGGAAATATCCTGCACCACCCGGAATAAGCACCATGAAGGCGAGCTGCTGTGTATCAACCTCGCCCTGGGTGCTGCTGTAGATCGCATAAATACCGCCCAAAAGCAGCCCGAACAGCCCAAGCGTGAATTGCAGGAAATGGAAGATCCGCACGCTGTTCTTGCCGCGATAACCGGCCTGCATCAGCTTTAGCTTGGCGGCCGAATACTCATCCGCGTTCTGCGGTTCGAGGAAGTTGGAGTATTTTTCCAACTTGTCCTTGCTGCTGGCATCGCGCAGCTTTTCGCTTTTTTCGGTGGTTTTCTGAGCCTGACCCGCCGACGCCTTGAGGCGATCAAGTGGATCCTTCTCGCGCTTTAGGAGGACGGGCAGGGTGATCAGGATCAGAAAGACCCCAAGCAGGCCGACAACCATGAGCGGTCCAAACGGGCCCAGATATTCGATGATCAGTGCTTGAATTTCGTCCAGTGACATATGTCTAAACCTTAATGTTCACGAGCGCGCGCATGACGATCAGGTTGAGGATCAGAAAGGCAGCCACGACAATACATGCGGGGATGAAGTAGGGGCTTTCCATGACCTCATCAAAGTAGTCGGGTTTGACCAGGTTAATGCCGATCAAGGCGATAATCGGAAAACCTGACAGCAGTTTGCCTGACCATTTCGCCTCGGCCGTGATGGCGTTGACCCGGCGAAACAGCCGGAAACGCGCCCGAATAACCTTTGCCAGACCGTCAAGGATCTCTGCAAGGTTACCACCAGAGGTTTGCTGAATGGTCACGGCCACCGCCAGAAAGCGCAGATCCTGAATATCCAGACGTTCCGCCATTGCCTTGAGCGTCTCGCCCATGTCACGGCCATAAGCCGCCTCATCCGAAATCATGCCCATTTCGGTCCCAAGCGGATCGGGGACTTCGCGTGCAACAATCGCCACAGCAGAAGAGAAGGGGTGACCCACACGCAAGGACCGGACCATCAGTTCAACCGCGTCAGGCAGCTGTTCCCCGATCAGGTTCATACGCTTGTTGGCTTTTGAATTCACCCAGGTGAACACGCCGCCAACGCCCATAAGCACGGCCACGATGGCGCGAACGGCCAAGCCAACCTCGGTCGCGAAGGTTAAAAGAACAAATGCGGCGATGCTGACGCCGACCATCACCATGACCAGTTGCGTCGGGGTGAAGGCGATATTTGCCTTTTGCGCCCGATTGGCGAGCATCGAATAGATCGGAATGCTCTGCGACCGCATATGGTGGGTCATCTCCTTGCGGAGCTGATCGAGAACCTGTTCGCGACTACCGCCCTTGTCGAGCATCTCAAGTCGGCGGTTCACTTTGCCATCCATGCTGATGGATTTGCCAAAGATGACGAGATAGACACCCTGCACAAGCGCCAGCACGGCGACAAAAATCAGGATATAAATGAGCGGCTCAGCCGAGATCATTATGCTTACTCCGCTACCATGGGTTCAAAGATCGCTGGCGGCAGATCGTAACCCCACAGCTTGAACCGTTCCGAGAAGTGACTGCGTACGCCGGTTGCAGTGAAGTGACCGATAATCTTGTTGTCGGGGGTAAGCCCGACACGCTGATAACGGAATATTTCCTGCATTGAGATGACGTCACCTTCCATCCCGGTAATTTCGGTGATCGAGACCATGCGGCGCGAACCATCCTGCAGACGTGAGGCCTGCACAATAAGGTTCACAGCCGAAGAAATCTGGCTGCGCATGGCCTTGATCGGCATTTCGATCCCCGCCATCGCGATCATGTTTTCCAGACGGGATACCCCGTCACGGGCGCTGTTGGCGTGAATTGTGGTCATTGATCCGTCGTGGCCGGTGTTCATGGCCTGCAACATGTCGATCACTTCTTCGCCACGGGTCTCACCCACGATGATCCGGTCAGGGCGCATCCGAAGTGCGTTTTTCAGACAGTCGCGCTGCGATACGCCACCTTTGCCTTCGACGTTGGGCGGGCGGCTTTCCATCCGGCCCACATGGGTCTGTTGCAGTTGGAGTTCCGCAGTATCCTCGATCGTCAGGATGCGTTCGGCGTCATCAATAAACCCCGACAAGGCGTTTAGCGTGGTTGTTTTACCGGAACCCGTACCACCGGACACGATCACATTCAGACGCGTCGAGACCGCCGCCTGCAAATATGCAGCCATTTCTTCGGTAAAGGCACCGAATTTAACCAGTTCCTCAATGCCGAGCTTGTCTTTTTTGAACTTACGAATAGAGACGAGCGAGCCGTCAACCGCGATTGGCGGCACCATCGCGTTGAAACGCGACCCGTCCGCAAGGCGGGCGTCAACATATGGGTTGCTTTCGTCAACACGACGTCCCACGGCCGAAACGATCTTGTCGATGATCCGCAACAGGTGGCGTTCGTCTTTGAATGTGATGTCGGTCAGTTCAAGTTTACCGGCGCGCTCTACAAAAATCTGTTGCGGGCCGTTGACGAGAATGTCGTTGACCGTGTCGTCCTTCAAAAGAGTTTCAAGCGGGCCAAGGCCCGTCACCTCAAAAAACAGATCCTGTGTCAGGGTCTGGCGTTCATCCCGGTTCAGGACGATGCCCATATCTTCCAGCGACTCGTTGGCGATCGCATTGATTTCGCTACGCAAATCCTGCTCTGTCGCGGTGTCGAGCGCGGCAAGGTTCAGATTGTCCAGCAAGGCCTTGTGAAGTTCCAGTTTGATTTCGCCCAGCCGCTCCTTGCGGCGTTTTTCCTTGTCCGCAGGGCCTGCCTCTGCCGGGCGTTTGGGCATCGTCTTCATCAGGGATTGGCGCGGGGCCTCGGCCGGGGCCTCAACAGGGGCCACGTTCACTTTTGCAGCGGCGGGGGCGGGCTTTACATTTGCGGCACCGCCGGTGGCTGTTGGCTTCTTGTACTTGGAAAACATTGTCTAACCTCTTACGCTCGTGCTTCGGCGGCATCAGCCTGGTTGACGTCATGGACGGATTTAGCCAGCTTCAAGATCTCTTTGCGGAGGGGGTTTTTGGGGATCCCCTCTGCCATGGGTGCGCCATGATCGGCACTTTGCGCGACCGGTTTCCCGCCATCGGGCATCAACACATCAATTGCGATCCCCAGGCTTTCGGACAGACGTTTGACCCGGCTTTTGCCATTGAGATCGGTAAAGCCCGGCGCGCGGTTGAGGATAAAGCGGATCTTGTCGAATGGCAGATCTTCGGATTGCAGGGCGCGTTTCAGGCGCAGGGTATTCTGCGCAGACCGCATATCCAGTTCAATCATGGCGAAATAGACATGCGCCATTTCAAGAACAGTCTGCGACCACTCGACCATGGTTGATGGCATATCGACGATCACATAGTCGAAATTGACGCGGGCCATTTCAATCACGCGCTCGATATCTTCGGGCGTAATCATGTCCAGTGGGATCATATCGGTGGGTGAGGTCAGCACGTGAAGCTTTTCACCATATGTCAGCAAGGCCTGCATAAAGACTTCGCTATCCATCGCCTCGGTATCGGTGAGCATTTCCAACACTGACTCGCGGCGGGGCAGGTCAAGATAGGTGGACGCGGTGCCGAACTGAAAGTCCAAATCAATCAGGCAGACCTTTGGTGGGGCCTTCTTGTCAATATTGGCCAGTTCCCATGCCATGTTGACGGCCATCAGCGTGGCGCCGGTTCCGCCGGCGAGGCCGTGGATTGGAATGACAACACCCGAATGATCGCCGGTTGCCTTGAATTTCGTCTCGCCCTCGATCACCGGTGCGGGATCTTCTGCGGTCAGCACACGCTCGATGGCGCGCGCAAGTTCATTTTCGGGCAGGGGGTAGGGGACAAATTCGTCCCCGCCCTGGCGCAATAGTTGGTGCAGGACGGTCGGACTGACATCTTCGGCGATCAGGATCACCTTGATCCGCGCGGCCTTGGCTGTTGTGATGACTTCCGAAATCGTTTCGATATCGTCTTCATCCTGCGAATCCATGGCGATGGTCACAAATTGCAGGCCTGCCGCATCCGGCTGCGCCAGGAATGAGGCGGCATCTTCAAAGCTGAGATCACCCCAGGAATCGCCAAGCGCGGCTTCCATGTCCTCGATCAAAAGATCAAAGATCTGCACATCACGGCTGATCGTGCATGCCACGATAGGAGGTGTGTCACTTTGAACAGCCGGCGTGGTACTCATGTTGTCTTCGTCCTCAAAACATCCCCATGCCCCACCTATCGCACAAAAAGCTTTTCAACCAGTTGCGGAGGACCTGACATGACCACGAGTCGTGGTTCTGGATCTATTATGCAGATTATTGGGGACAATAATGTCCAGATTTGGACCAAAAGATCGTAATTGTGCGAAAATTTGCTACGATCAGTGGAAAAATCAGGGAGTGTTCACGCCCGGACGATGCCGGGCATGAACAAATCGTGAAGATTAACCGCCAGCGCCGGTTTCGATCTGGGTGCCGGCAAGGCTGGATGGTGGCACCGCGCTTGCGACATATTCGCGGAAGATCACTTGCGCGTATTTGCCGTTCAGCAGGATCGGATCGTTATCAACAAAGCCCGAAACCTCGGTCACGGTACGCCGGTTGCGACGCTCGCGGCTTTCGGTCACGACCACCGGACGGGTCTCACCAAAGGATGCGACGGCTTCCAGACGGCTGCGGCTGATGCCCTGACTGCTGAGGAACGCAACAACAGCCTGCGCCCGGCGTAGGCCAAGATTGCGGTTATAGGCATTCGATCCGACAAGATCAGTGTGGCCGTAGACCCGGAAGCGAACCTCTGGGAACTGACGGATCCAATCCGCCTGACGCATCAGTGTTGCGCGGGCGCTGGCATCCAGAACGGTTGAGTTGAAGGCAAAATTGACTGTCGAGTTCACCTCTGACGCAAAGCGGCGCGCCAGATTGATCGTGTAGTCTTGCTGACCTGTCTGGACCATCATGTTGTTCATCGAGGCGTTGCCAAAATCGCCCTGATCAGTTTGCGACCCAGCCTCGGAGAAGAAAGAGGAGAAGGTCGGATCATTTGGTGTACAGCCTGCTACAAGCGCAGCTGCCACCGTTGCTGTCATTAGTTTTTTCATTGACCTCAAGCTCCTATCATTCATCGAGGACATAGCCGTAGGACCCGCTAAAGTCCTGGCGTGCCACTTCACCTGCACCACCCCGTGTTGGGGCGTTGCCTGCCGCTACCCGGCCAAACAAGAACAGTTCCTGCTCGGTCGGTGGCTTCACACGGTCAGTTGGCAGTGCCAAGGCCTGACCACGGGTTGGTGTGACAAGATGTGGTGTCACGATGATGACAAGCTCGGTTTGCCGACGCTCATACTCGGCGCTGCGGAACAGCGCACCCAGTACAGGGACGTCGCCGATCCATGGCACCTGGCCACTGAGATCCTGGAAGTCATCTGACAGCAGACCAGCAATCGCAAAGCTTTCGCCATCACGCATCTCAACGGTTGTTGATGTTTCACGGCGGCTGAACGCGTTGACGGTAAAGCCGCTGGACGTAAAGCTGTTGGATGGGTCAATCGCCGAAACCGCGGCAACGAGTTCCAGGTTGATGACATCTGTGTCAACAACACGTGGCACAAAGTTCAATTCAACACCAAACGGTTTGAATTCGATTGTGATCGCGCCGTCTTCCTGGCTGACCGGGATCGGATATTCACCACCGGCGAGGAACTTGGCTTCCTGTCCGCTGAGGGCGGTCAGGTTCGGCTCGGCCAATGTGCGCACGACGCCGCGGCTTTCCAGGGCCTCAAGCAGAATGCCAACTTCAACACCACCGGCGTTGAACCCAAAGAGGAACGCACCGTTATTGTCGTTGCTGCTGGGGATCTGACCATTAAAGCTGTTGGCGACGCGGCCAGCGGTGTTTGTGGAGTTTGTACCAGCCGACAATCCCAGGTCGCCTGACAGTGCAGTGCCCTGAATACCAATTGACGATGACAGTGATTTGCTGACCGAGCGCTGCATCTCTGCAAAGCGGACTTTCAGCATGACCTGCTGGGTGCCGCCGACGCTCATCAGGTTCGAGACCCGCTCTGGCGCGTAGCGCTGTGCCAGTTCAAGGGCGCGATCAAGCTTTGCGATCGAGCTGACAACGCCGGACAGGACAATACCGTCATTGGCGGTGCGTACTTCGATCTGCTCGTTTGGCAGGATCTGTGTCAGGCGCTCTTTGAACTCGGCCATGTCTGGTGTGACATGTACCTCGACATTTGTGATCAGACGCCCATCTGTCCCCAAGAGCGTCAAAGTTGTGCGACCCGGTTCTTTGCCCAGAACGTAGATCGTCCGATCTGACAGGGATGAGATGTCGGCGATGCCTGGATTGGCAATCGACAGCTCGGTAAATGGAACATCGCTTTCCACCACCACGGCCCGGTTCATCGGGACGTTAAGGGCGCTGGACGCTTCGCCGCGCAGAACGCGCAACGTCTCGGCCGGAGCCATTGTCGGTGCTGCCGCAGAAAGCGACAACGCCAAGCCAGCAACTGCGGCTTTGATAAATCTATTGTACTTCATAAGTGACCTGCCTCTCCGATCACGCTTCATTGATTGGGTCTTCCGTGCCCATGATGCCGTGGACCATGCGGCAGTTCCCCATTTATTGCAATAATCAATAGGTTGGCCATCAAAGCGCATGTGGGTATCTCGCAACACTTAGCATCTTGGGAAACAAAAAAGCGCCGCGTTTTGACACGCAGCGCTGTTTGAATTTGTGAGTATCGGGTGCATCCGGTCACACCATCTTGGGGTCAGTTCCCGGTTGGACACTGAATCTCGACCTGAACCTTCTCGGTCCCGTTCCGCTCGGTGATGAAGCATTTTTGCTCCTGCTGCTGGACAGGCGCGGGGGCTACAACCACCTCTTCGATGCCCAGCACGTCCTCGATATTGGTCTGGATCGCCGTTTCGATGACGGTGTCATCATTCGTGCCAACCGGTGTCAGTGATAGGCGGCCAGCGTTTCGTGCTGTCTCCAATGCGGCAAAGTCCGAGG
This sequence comes from Yoonia sp. SS1-5, assembly GCF_038443705.2. Classification (NCBI taxonomy): domain Bacteria; kingdom Pseudomonadati; phylum Pseudomonadota; class Alphaproteobacteria; order Rhodobacterales; family Paracoccaceae; genus Yoonia; species Yoonia rhodophyticola. Next base: position 3,481,526 of record NZ_CP151767.2, read on the forward strand.
GGGTCACTTGCACAACCACACCGCGTCCGCCGCCATTGCCGTCGGCATCAGGTTCTTCGACAGCGATCACCTCGAGGTTGGTCATGATGAGCCTTGTCGTCGATGAACCGTTGCTCAGATTGCCGGTCCAGAAGATGTCCAGTCGGTCGGTCGGGCGCAGTTCTTCGGCAAAGGCGTCTGTCACACTGTCGGGGATCGGAAAGGCGCGCATGCCACGATCCAGCAATGCGGTAATCCCGCGGGGCTGACCCGGTTCGGTCACTTTCACGGCCAGGATCGGTTCGTTGACTTCCATTGGGCGGGTGACAACACGTGGTGTGCCAACGCCTTGCGGGAACAGCTCTTCTTCCGTCTGGAATGCGCCTTCGGGCAAAAACTCTTCGGCGTATTTTATAAGTTGCACATCTTCTGCGGTGACGAGGTCACCATATGTCAGCGCGCGGGTGGGCGCATAAACGTCGACAGTTTTGACCGCCTGTGCGGCGCGGGCGCGTTCTTGTTCGATCACCGCATTCTGCGTCTCAAAGTAACCGTTCACGGTGTAGACGGCAAAACCAGCCAGTCCCATCCCGATCAACAATACCAATCCAAAAAGTGCACGCATGTTTCAAACCTTGCTTTCTAGCCTGTCTCGTTCGGAAAGTCCGACGCCATCACGCTGACATCATAAGCGACGCGAACATATCGTGTTGTCACGGCGCGATCCAGTCTTGGACAGTATTATGCATTGTGTCGCGATCAAACGAAATAGTCGTTAACGTCGCTATGGGGCGGTATTTAGTTAACAAATGTGGTAATGGCGCACAGGAAATTCCGCAAAGCACGGTGACGACCCTTGTCGTTACAAGGTCTTTGCCGCGCGAGGGTCGCTGATGCCTTTAGAAATCTGTTCCGAGAGGACGATCAGCGAGTGACTGGCCTTCTCTTTCGGCCAGATTAACCGCGCCTGATGCGATAGACGCACCAACGGCCAAGGCCAGTACAGTGATACCCGCAGTCAGCACCACAAAGTCAATGGTGACAGCGCCGTCTTCGTCTCGAAGGAAACTGCTAAAAAGAGACATCATCTGATTTCCTTCCCGTCGGGTCGTGACATGCAGCATTTGCATGGTGGCATGTAAGGCGAGCGGGCGCGTTACATCGTGTTAGGTGTGGTTCGCAACAGTGTGTTTCCAATTTGGAACCAACATGTAGGCATTAAAAAACTGCGCCACTTGCGTGGCGCAGTTTCTCAAGCCTCAGCCGAGATTACTCGCCGGATGGGATTGTTGTGTCTGTCAGGTTGGACTCGATGTCGCCGGCCAGGTTCTGTGCGCCAGAAGACAAAGCAGAAGCAATTGCCAGGCCCAGAACAACCAGAGCAGCAGTCAGAACAACGAAGTCAACTGTTACGGCGCCGTCTTCGTCGTTGCGGAAGTTTTTGATAAAGTTAAGCATTGTGGTCCCTCCTCAGGGTATCGCTAGATTTTCAAGTTTACCTCGCCGGGTCTCGCTTGCCGCCTCATGTTGGCTCGCTCCCCGTCTTGGATGAACATATATAGCCAGTGGAATGGGGCGGGAGTTTGACGGGTTTGGCGCTTTTTTCGCGAAGCGCTATTTTTTTCCGATAAATCAAGCAACGCATTGATAGTAATGCATATTTTATCGTAAATAATTTTATCGACCAGAAGGGGCCGTTGCCGAAAAACCTGTAATCGCCCCAAAATTTTGCAATTGTTCGCGTCTCTGTGGCGTTCTGACGGTTTTGTGCCATGATTGATTCAACAAAAAGAACAGGCCGTGCGGAAATGAATCGTCATATATTGAAAATGGTCCTTTGCGGACTTGTTTGTGCTGGTCTTCCAGCGGCAGCAGAGGTGGAACGGCTACAGCCGGATTTCACATTCAAGCGGGTTGGTGTGCCATCGGGCAGCAATGGCGGGCGCATTACAGTGCAGATTGACCCCAACGCGCCGCGCCTGGGACCTGTATATAGTGACGAACCCGAAGAAGAGGTCGTACCGGCGGCAGTGGGTGCCGCCGTGCCGCGTGCATCGGGGATGGAATGGTTCTGGGCGAATGTCTCGCCCTCGCTTGTGGGCGTCGATCCCGGACGGCTGGGAAAGGCGATGGAGCAGATCAACAATCCGCCATCCGGTCATGGTGTTGCTGCCCCGCGTTTGCAAAGCCTGCAGAATATCGCAACGACCCATGGCCGGGATATCCTGCGTCAGACGGTGGGAACAAATGTGTCGCCCGCACTGGTCCTTGCGGTGATCGCGGTGGAAAGTGCAGGGCGCACGGATGTCACCAGTCATGCAGGGGCCGAAGGACTGATGCAGCTGATGCCTGCAACAGCGGCCCGGTTTGGGGTGTCTGACAGCATGAATGCGGGACAGAATATCCAGGGTGGCGTGGCCTACCTTGCGTGGCTGCTGGATCACTTCGATGGCGATCCGGTCATGGCGCTGGCGGGCTACAACGCGGGCGAGGGCAATGTCCGCAAGTATAGTGGCGTGCCACCCTTTGCCGAAACGCGCGCCTATGTGCCCAAAGTGCTTGCCGCATGGCAGGTGGCAAAGGGTCTATGTCAGACCCCGCCGCAGCTGATCACTGATGCATGCGTCTTTAATGTGAACGGTATCTAGGGTCAGGACCCATTCATTCCATGCCGCCAGCGCAGATTTCACGAAATATCAGTGGTTTGGGACGCGCAGGCCATAGTTGTTCTACGGACAAGCGGCCCGCGCCGCTGAGATGAAGTGAAATCCGCGCCCGAAGGGTTTGACTGATTTTGGCCGTGATCAGCGTTGCATCCCCTTGAAATAGAAACACTATTACGGCGGGGCTGCGCCTTGTCACGACCAAAATCAGTCAAACTGGCGGCGTGGAATGAATGGGTCCTGGCCCTAAGGCGCCACTGCGTAACCGAAAGGCTATTGCGCGAGACAAGCGCCGCAGTTTTGCGGCGGGACAGTCGCCCGCCGCGCAGTATGGCAGTGCTCAGACGATTGTCGCCTCGGTTGCGGCGCGCAATTCGTCTTCGGTGACCCCGTCGGCGGTTTCAACGATACGCAGACCACCTTCGACAACGTCCAGAACACCCAGATTGGTGATGATCCTGTCCACCACACCCTTGCCGGTCAGGGGCAGGGTGCATTCCTTCAGCAATTTGCTGTCGCCATGCTTGTTGGTGTGATCCATGACAACAACAACGCGGCCAACCCCTGCAACAAGATCCATCGCGCCGCCCATGCCCTTGACCAGCTTGCCAGGAATCATCCAGTTCGCCAGATCGCCATTTTCGGCAACCTCCATCGCGCCAAGGATTGCCGCCGCGATCTTGCCGCCACGGATCATGCCGAATGATGTGGCACTGTCAAAATAGGCCGTGCGGTTGAGTTCGGTAATGGTTTGCTTGCCGGCATTGATCAGGTCGGGGTCTTCCTCTCCCTCGTAGGGAAAAGGGCCCATCCCCAGCATGCCGTTTTCGGATTGCAGGGTGATGTCCTTGTCGCCGACATAGTTCGCCACAAGGGTCGGAATGCCGATACCAAGGTTGACATACCAGCCATCTTCAAGCTCGGCGGCGGCGCGGGCCGCCATCTGATTGCGATCCCAGGGCATTATGCGTCCTCCCGGCTGCGTGTGGTACGTTGTTCGATCCGCTTCTCATGTTCGCCTTGAATGATGCGATGCACATAGATGCCGGGCAGATGGATATGATCGGGATCAAGACTGCCCTTGGGGACAATCTCTTCTACCTCGACCACGCAGGTCTTGCCGCACATGGCCGCGGGCGGGTTGAAGTTGCGCGCGGTCTTTCGGAAGATCAGGTTGCCCGTCTCGTCTGCTTTCCAGGCTTTGACGATGGCAAGGTCGGCAAAGATGCCTTCCTCAAGAATGTAGGTCTGTCCGCCAAAGTCCTTATGTTCCTTGCCGTCGGCAATCACGGTGCCGACGCCTGTCTTGGTGTAAAAGCCCGGGATGCCGCAGCCACCCGCGCGCATGCGCTCAGCCAGGGTGCCTTGGGGGTTGAATTCCAGCTCCAACTCGCCCGAAAGATATTGGCGCATAAATTCGGCATTTTCGCCGACATAGGAACTGATCATCTTTTTGACTTGGCGGGTTTGCAAAAGGATCCCGATCCCGAAGTCGTCAACACCGGCATTGTTGGAGGCAAATGTCAGATCCTTGGTGCCAGCATCCTTGATCGCGGCCAGCAGTAATTCAGGAATGCCGCACAGGCCAAAACCGCCCGCAGCGATAAACATGCCGTCATGTAGCAAGCCATCCAATGCCGCCGCCGCGTTGGGGTATATTTTCTGCATCTCCGCCCTCTCCCGCTTGTGTTGCTGCAGTGATGCCGCTGCGGAAGGGGAGAGTCAATAAATTGCCGCACTGCAGAAGAATTTTTGCAACCGGTTGCAAGAAAGTTACTGCGGCAAAACACTTTCATCATATCCCGCCACAAATTCTGCTGATGGTGGAATGGGCGTGATGATGTCGATCAGCAGACCATTTGGATCCCGGGTCACAAAGTGGCGTTGTCCATGGGGTTCATCGCGCAGGGGTTGCAGGATTTCAGCCCCCGTTTCCGTCAGGCGGGTGTGAACCGCATCCACATCTTCGACTTCAAATGTCAGGATGACCCCGCGCGACGGGCCCCGCGCAGTTTCATGGATGGTCTCATGTTGGGCGTCAATGACAGCCAAATTTACGCCTTCATCGTCGCGGGACTGCAAATGAACGTACCAATCGCTTTCAAACAAGGGCTGAAACCCCAAGTGGCGTTGATAGAAAGCGACTGTTCCGGCAACATCGTCGGTCTGGATCAATGGATAATATTGCGTCGATTTCATCTTGTTTCTCCATTTAGATACATGCAGTGTGTATGTATGTGGGAATAAACATACAGGCTGTATGTATGCAAGAAGAAAAGCAAACAAACGCGGCGCGCAGCGAGGCCATGCGAAAAAAATTGCTGGCGGCTGGGCGGAAATTATTTGCTGAACAAGGGTTTGCGGACACAGGCACCCCGCAAATCGTCAAAGAGGCAGCCGTGACGCGCGGTGCGCTCTATCACCATTTCGCTGACAAGACGGCCTTGTTCCGGGCCGTGGCCGAGGCGGAGGCGGCACAAGTTGCAGCAGAGATTCGCAAAGGCGACCTGATTGCAAGCAACAGTTTGGAGGCTGGCGGACGTGCGTATTTCAAAGCAATGTCAGTACCTGGCCGTGCGCGCATTCTCTTGCGGGACGGGCCGGGCGTGCTCGGGCAAGTCGACATGGACAGGATCGACGCAGGGGCAGGTCGCGCCACATTGGTCGAAGGTCTGCGGCACTGGCAACCAGATATGGAACAGGCCGAACACTTGCGGCTGGCTGTGTTGATATCCGCCGCCTTTGATCGCGCCGCATTGGCTGTTGGAGATGGCGACAACGCGGATGACTGGTTGGCCAGCCTGACAACACTCACCAAATCAATTGTGGGCTAGCTTTTCTTCGCAGCGGCCTTCTTTGGTGCGGCTTTCTTCTTGGCTGCAGCCTTTTTCTTTGCCGGTGCTTTCTTCTTTGTGACTTTCTTGCCGGACTTTGCAGCCCGTTCATCAATCAGATCCACGGCTTGGGCCATGGTCAGATCGGCGGGCTCAATCGTGTCGGGGATTGTCGCGTTGATCTTTTCCCACTTCACATAAGGCCCGTATTTGCCATCAAAGATATTGACCGGCCCGCCTGCTTCGGGGTGTTCGCCCAACTCACGGATCGGGACCGCCGCCTTGCCGCGACTACCGCGTGACGCGACCTTTTCTGCTAAAAGCTGCGCGGCGTGGTTCATGCCCACGGTCCAGACATCTTCGATGCTTGGCAGGTTTGCGTTTGTTCCGCCCTTGAACGAGGTGTTTTCCGCATGCTTCAGATAGGGGCCATACCGCCCCAGATTAGCCCACACATTCACGCCATCTTCGGGATGGGTCCCGATCAGGCGGGGAAGTTCCAATAGTTTCAGCGCCTCGGCCAGGCCGATCTCTTCGGGGTTCCAACCTTCGGGCACACCGGTGCGTGGCGGTTTCTTGTTGTCTTCGGTCACGGCACCGCGCTGGACATAAGGGCCAAAGCGCCCTTTGAAAACGCGGATTTCATCGCCCTGATCCTCGCCCAGCAACTTGCCATCGGGTGGAATGGCTGATGCTTCCGCCTCGGGGTCTGGGGGGCCAAAGGGTCGGGTGTAGCGGCATTCGGGGTAGTTCGAACAGCCGATGAATGCGCCACCCGACCGGGCGGTACGCATCGACAGGCGACCTGCACCACAATTGGGGCATAGACGCGGATCACCCCCATCCTCAAGCGGTGGGAACAGATGCGGTTCCAGCACCTCGTTGATCTTTTCCAACACCTCTGTGATGCGCAGATCGGCGGTCTCGGCGATGGCCGCTGAAAAATCGCGCCAGAACCGGCCAAGAACCTGTTTGTAGTCGGCGTCACCTGCGCTGACCTCGTCCAACTGGTTTTCCAGATCGGCGGTAAAGTCATAGCCGATATATTTGCGGAAATAGTTGGTCAGGAAGGCCGTCACCAAACGGCCCTTGTCCTGCGGGATCAGGCGGTTCTTGTCTTTCTCGACATAGCCGCGGTCCTGAATCGTTGTCACAATCGAGGCATAGGTCGAGGGGCGACCGATCCCCAGTTCTTCCATGCGTTTGACCAGCGTGGCCTCGGTATAGCGGGGCGGGGGCTGGGTGAAATGCTGTTCGGGGTCGACGGATTTCTTCTCGGCCTTCTCGCCCTCGGCCAGTTGCGGCAGACGCTTGTCGTCATCATCAACGACGCTGTCATCCTTGCCTTCCTCGTAAACGGCAATGAAGCCGTCAAAGACCATGACCTGCCCATTGGCGCGCAGCACGACCTGCTCGTCCGCGCTGGCCACATCAACAACAGTGCGTTCCAGACGCGCGGCGGCCATCTGGCTGGCCATCGTGCGTTTGTAGATCAGGTCATACAGCTTGCGTTGATCAGCATCCGCGATCTTGGCGCCATTCGTGTCCACCATCATATCCGTGGGGCGGATACATTCGTGGGCTTCTTGGGCGTTTTTGGCCTTGTTCTTGTACATGCGGGGTTGGTCCGGCACGTATTTATCGCCAAACTTGGCCTTGATCGCCTCGCGGGCGCCGGTCACGGCCTCGGGCGCCATATCAATGCCGTCTGTCCGCATATAGGTGATCAGCCCGGCCTCATACAGGCGCTGGGCAACACCCATCGTCTGTTTGGCGCCCATGCCAAATTTGCGGCTCGCCTCTTGTTGCAGGGTCGAGGTCATGAACGGCGGGGACGGATTGCGGGTGGCGGGTTTCGCCTCCACCGATTGGACAACCAGATCGCGAGAATTGATCGCCTGGACCGCCATTTCGGCCTGTGTTTCGTTGCCCAGATCGAATTTATCAAGCTTCTTGCCGGCCAGCGTCGTCAGTCTTGCCTCATATGTTTGGCCGCGGGCGGATTGCAGTTGGGCTTTGACCGTCCAGTATTCCTGATTGCGGAAGGCCTCGATCTCCATCTCGCGCTCGACGATGATGCGCAGGGACACCGATTGCACGCGGCCGGCTGATTTTGCGCCGGGCAGCTTGCGCCACAGTACGGGGGACAGGTTGAAGCCAACCAGATAATCAAGAGCGCGGCGGGCGAGATAAGCCTCGACCAGCGGGGCATCGACCTGCCGGGGGTTTTTCATCGCCTCGGTGACCGCCGATTTGGTGATCGCGTTAAAGACAACGCGGCTGACGGGCGTGTCTTTCTTGATGGCCTTGCGCGAGGTCAGGGCCTCGGTCAGGTGCCAGCTGATGGCTTCGCCTTCGCGGTCGGGGTCGGTGGCGAGAATTAACGCATTGTCGGTTTTCAGCGCATCGACGATAGCCTTGATATGCTTTTTGCTGTCGCTGGCGATCTCCCATTTCATGTCAAAATCGTCGTCCGGCAGGACCGATCCATCCTTTGGGGGCAGGTCACGGACGTGACCATATGATGCAAGCACAGTGTAATCGCTGCCAAGATAGCCGTTTATTTTCTTGGCCTTGGCGGGCGACTCGACAACGACAACTGGCATGAGAATCCTTCAATAAGGCGGCATGGGCTTAAGTCGCGCAAGATGTGGGTCCTGTGAGGGGAATGTCAATGCGGCTTGCAATCTTTGCGTTCGCAATGTCGTCAGGTGGTGTGGGGCGTGGGTGCTGGCCGATGGCAGAGCATTCGCCGTTATTTGTCGGCGCCCTGCCGCGTGCCGCTAGACCGTGCGGGACAGCAGACCACCCGCCTGCCTGCTGATCTTGCCGTCAAGCTCCAGATCAACCAGGACGTCGCTGAGTGCGGTGGCAGGGGCTGTAACGTCGCGCAGCAACTGGTCTTCGGCCATCGGCGTTGGGCCAAGACGGCGCAAGACCTCGTCATGCAGCTGGGCGTTGGTTTTCAACGGTTGCGGCGATGCTTTGGGTTGCATGAGGGGAAGTTCCGGGGCCGCATCCGGGATCGGTTGAAGCGCCTCAAGGATATCTTCTGCACTGCGGACCAGTGTTGCCCCATCACGGATCAATTGATTGCAGCCTGCGGCGCGCGCATCAAACGGATGCCCGGGAACCGCCAGAACATCGCGCGATTGATCCAGCGCATTGCGGGCAGTGATCAGGCTGCCCGACTTTGCAGCGGCTTCGACGACAACAACGGCCTGTGCAAGGCCCGACACAATGCGGTTGCGGGCGGGGAAATGGCGCGCCTGGGGCTGCTGGCCCATCGGTTTTTCCGAAAGGCGCAGCCCTTTCTTGCCGATATCGTGGGTGAGTTGGGCGTTTTCCGCCGGGTAGACAACATCAACCCCGCCAGCCTGGACGGCAATGGTGCCACTGTCCAACGACCCGATATGTGCGGCGGTATCAATCCCGCGCGCAAGACCGGATACAACAACATAGCCCGCGCGCGTCAGTTCGTCGGCCAGGCGTTTGGCCATGCGGGTCCCAAGCGATGAGGCATTGCGCGCGCCCACAAGGGCGACGATAGGCTGGCGCAAAAGCTCTATCCGGCCGATGGCCCAAAGCAATGGCGGCGCATCGGGGATATTTCCAAGCTGCGCGGGGTATTGCGGCGTCCCTTCGATGATCAATCTGGCACCAGCGGATCGGGCCGCCCTGATTTCGGCCTCAACAACGCCGGTCGGGCATACGGTATAGTTGGAAACACCCGCCTCGCGGGCAATCTTGGGTAGGGCGCGCAGCGCGTTCGCCGGACTGCCGCATTCTGCCAGCAGCCGACGATACGTCACCACGCCAACCCGGCGAGAGCGCAATAGGCGGAGCCGGTTGACGGTATCCTCTTCCGTGGTGGGTAGGAGTGGGGGGTGAGTGGAAGATTGATGTTTTCCTGTCATCCCGTTCGCTCCGCCGTATTGCCCAATCAGGATGTAAGAACGGGGTTAATGAGGTATGAATCTCTGTGATCAGCTTTACCGAAAAAATCGGGAAAATTGATAAAGCCCTGATTTGATGATCTATTCGCGCTGTCCTTTTTGGGTTGTGAAAAGACGCTGTGCGACCGGCCCTGACAGGCTGGCCCCCCATAAATAGCGGGGTAAGTGACCACTTGGCCCGCCATTTTCGAATCGGCGCCCTCCGCGTTTTGGTTTTGAACCGGCCTTCGCCGTGGACCACCTGCAAAAATGCCGCTAGACCGCCCTGAAACCACGCAAGCACCGTCTTTAGGAAACGCATGTTCACAGTTACGCTTTTGACCGCACCTACTGCGCCACGTCTTGATATGGCGCTTGTCGATAGTCTGCGGAATGCATGGGGTGGTGGCGATGCAATTTGGCTTGCACCCGATGAAGCGGCCGAATTTGATATTCCGGAACTGCCGGACAACCGGTGGGGCGTCTGGTCAGAACTGCAAAAGACGGCGACAGATCTGATCGTGCAGCCGCACCAGAACCGCCGCAAGAAGATGCTGTTGGCCGATATGGACAGCACGATGATCCAGCAGGAATGCATTGACGAACTGGCCGCAGAGGCCGGCGTTGGTGAACGGGTCGCCACAATCACCGCAAGGGCAATGAACGGCGAGTTGGATTTCGAGGCAGCGTTGACCGAACGGGTTGGGCTGCTGGCGGGTTTGCCGGAAAAGGTCATCGACAAAGTGCTGGCCGAGCGCATCACCCTGATGCCCGGCGGCCCCGTGCTCTTGGCCACGATGAAGGCAAGCGGGGCGTATGCGGCGCTTGTCTCGGGCGGGTTCACGGCGTTTACGGGCCATGTGGCGGCCATGCTGGGCTTTGATGAAAACCGGGCCAATACGCTGCTTGTTGCTGGGGGCAAACTGACCGGCGTGCCGGGGCAGCCGATCCTGGGGCAGGCCGCCAAGGTGCATGCGCTCGAAGAAATCACAACCCGCCTTGGGATTGCCGAGCACGACGTTCTGGCCGTTGGCGATGGCGCCAATGATCTGGCGATGCTGAAACGAGCGGGGACGGGGGTGGCCCTGCACGCCAAACCGGCGGTCCAGGCCCAATGCGATATCCGCATCAATCACGGGGATCTGACCGCGCTGCTTTATCTGCAGGGGTATAGCAAGGCCGAATTTCGGACACCCTAGACGCATCTGCGCTTGCATCCGGGCGCCGGGCCGCGCGACAACACGGTCATGAAGAAGCCCCTTGATCCCGCTACCTTGGCGGCACATGCCGCCGGCGCCCTCGATCACGCATCGGGTGGTGTTGTCCCGGCCTTGCAACCATCCACCACCTTCACGCGCGACGAGAATTACGATCTGCACCGTCCTGACAATATCTATGCCCGCGACAATGCGGACAACCTGCGTCAGGCCGAGGCGGTCATCCGAGCACTGGAAAACGCAACCGACACGTTGTTGTTCCCATCCGGGATGGCCGCGATTGCTGCTGTTTTCCGAACGCTGCCCAACCGGGCCCGCGTTGTGGTGCAAACGGGGATTTATTGGGGAACGACCCAGTGGGTTCGCGACTTTTGCGCGCGCCGCGAAGTGACCTTGATCGAGGCGGATGCCGCCGAACTGGCCGGATGCTGCGCGACGGAAAACCCGGATCTGGTCTTTGTGGAAACCCCGTCCAATCCGTGGCTGCAAACCGTCGATATCCGGCAAGTTGCGGATGCATCCGACGGCGTGTTGGTCGTTGATTGCACGGCTGCCACCCCCATTCTGACCCGGGCGCTGGATCACGGGGCCGACATTGTGATGCATTCGGCGACCAAGGCGATGAATGGCCATTCTGATGTGCTTGCCGGGGTTTTGTCGACGCGCAACGCGGATAGTAGTATCTGGGGCGCGATCCAGCTTGATCGCAAGACCGCAGGGGCCATGCTCGGGCCGTTCGAGGCATGGCTTTTGACAAGGGCCATGCGCACCCTGCCTTTGCGGGTCGAACGGATGAGCCAGAACGCCCAACGCCTTGCAGAATATCTTTTGGCACATGACCGGATCACCGACGTGCTCTACCCCGGGCTGCCACACCATCCGGGACATGCGGTGGCGCAAAAACAGATGCACGGTGGCTTTGGGTCGCTGATGTCGGTCCTTGTCGACGGAAGGCGCGAGGATACCCTTGCAGTTGTGGGGAAATTGCAGCTTTTCCTGCGTGCAACGTCGCTGGGTGGCGTGGAAAGCCTGGTCGAGCATCGCCACACGATTGAGCCAGATACCGGCATTCCGGAAAACCTGATCAGGGTGTCTGTCGGTATTGAGGGGATAGAGGATTTGATCGCCGATTGGGCGCAGGCCCTGGACGTCTCGGGTTAGAACCCATTAATTCCACGTCGCCGAGGTGAAGTACGGCAGTGATGACTGCCGTACCTGGGTAAGCAGCCGTCTACTCTTCTGTTGGGCCGCCTGCTTCTTTCCAGTCGCCAAAGCCACCGATATTGGTGACATTCTGGTAACCCATATCTTTCAGCGTCTTACCGGCCAGCGCGGCTTGACCGCCTGCACCACAGACAAGGTAGATATCGGCGTCCTTCTGCAGGGCGGCATTGTGGAACTGGGTCTCGGCATCGGCGACAAACTCGATCATCCCGCGTGCAATACGATGGGCGCCCGCAATTGTGCCGGTCTGTGCAATGGCACCGCTATCGCGCACGTCAACGAAAACGGCATCGGTATTGTGTTTCGCGATAGCCTCGGCGGCCGGAATACGCGGCACCGCTGCGTTGGCTTCGTTCATAAAATCGGCAGAGCTTTTCATCTGATATCCCTCTTGATGATTGCGGATGGAGATTAACAAGACCATCGGTGATTGCCACGCGATAGATTGGCCTTGATGCATAAACTCGGCGTGAGAGGTTAAGTTGCGTCCACATCCGCAGGTTGCCACAACTCAATCGGGTTGCCTTCGGGGTCGGTCAGCTGCGCAAATCGGCCACTCGGATGTATTTCCGGATCCACAGTGACGGCAATATCGCTCGCGGTCAGTTCAGCAATCGCTTGATCAAGGTTTTCGACCCGAAAGTTCAGCATCCAGCTTTGCTCTGGCCGGCCGAAATAGGTGGTATCATGATTAAATGGGGCGAAAACCGTTGGACCGGCCTGCTGATCCCAGCCAGGGTCACCATATCCGCCGACTTTCGTGATTCCAAAATGGCGTTCATACCAATCGGCGAGTTCCTTTGGGTTTTGCGCGCGAAAGAAAAGCCCCCTATTCCCAAGACGCGCACCATCGCAGTTCTCCTATCTGGCCATCCTATTCGGTTTGGCCCAACACGTTACCTGCACGGATGATGGTGAAACATGCAATGAAAACAATGGGTGGCGCACCCACGTGACGCTGATGTGCTGGCTGCCAGCATAATTATCGGCAAAAAAAAGCCCGGACACAAGGTCCGGGCCAGTCCAACAGGGAGGTGGTGATATAACCCGATCACCGGCGGGATGAGATAAGTTCCGGTGGCTGGGTTTGGGAGGCAACCCAACCACCGGAGGAGTACTACGCCACTAATCTATAGCCACCGGATTCGGTCACAAGAAGGCGGGCATTGGACGGATCTGGTTCTATTTTTTGACGAAGACGGTAAATATGTGTCTCTAATGTGTGCGTGGTCACACCTGCATTATAGCCCCAGACCTCGTGCAACAGTACGTCGCGGGCAACAACGCCTTCCGTGGCGCGATACAGGAACTTGAGGATATTCGTCTCTTTCTCCGTCAGGCGCACCTTCTTGTCGTCTTCGGTGACAAGCATTTTCTGGGCAGGCTTGAACGTATACGGCCCAAGCTGGAAGACGGCGTCTTCGGACTGTTCATGGGTGCGCAGCTGGCTGCGGATACGGGCCAACAGGACGGGGAACTTGAATGGCTTGCTGACATAGTCATTGGCGCCGGCATCCAGACCCAGAATAGTGTCTGCGTCACTGTCCTGCGCGGTCAGCATCACGATGGGGCATTTGACCCCCTGCTTGCGCATCAGACGGCACAATTCGCGTCCGTCAGTATCGGGCAACCCAACATCTAGGATCATCAGGTCATACAGACCTTCCTTGGCTTTCACCATTGCACTGGCGCCATCATCGGCTTCGAAGACGTCAAAGTCCTCGGTCATCAGCAACTGTTCACCCAGTGCTTCGCGCAGATCATCGTCATCATCGACGAGTAGAATTCTTTTGAGTTGTCCCATGACATCCTCCTTCGTTTCGAGACTAGATTTGTGCCGAACAGCGCGTTTGAGCAAGATGCGGTGCGAAATTTCACACGGACGTGTCTGTCCGCTGCCAATTGTTTCACTTTCGCACGGAATGAGACTATCTGCTGTAACAAAGGAAGGTATCACCAATGGGATTCTCGCCCGATGTTACAGAGCGTCTGGCCCGCGCCCGCGCCGATTTGCGCATGGGCGTGCCGGTTGTCTTTGACAACGGGCTGGTCATCCTTGCGGCTGAGACGCTCGATTCCACCCGGCTTACGGCATTGCGCAGTCTGCCGGGTGATCCGGTTCTGGTGATTACCGGATGGCGAGCGCAGACATTGAAGGCCCGCGCCTATGACGGTGATGTGGCCCGGATCCGGTTGCCGGCGGATGCGGCCTTGCCCTGGATCAGGGCTGTTGCCGACCCCGCCGATGATTTGCGCAACCCGATGAAGGGCCCTCTGCAATCCCTGCGAGAGGGGAGTGCGGCGATGCACCGGGCGGCAATTGCCCTGTGCAAGGCCGCCCGTCTGCTACCCGCCGCCCTGACGATTGAGGTTGCCGATGCCGCAGCATTTGCTGCTGCACAGAACCTGACATTGATCCCCGCTGACGCCATGGACAATGATGCGCTAAGCCCGTTGCATCCGATCATCTCAGCCCGTTTGCCGCTGGAGGTGTCCGACGCAGGCCGGCTGCATATCTTTCGGCCCGATGACGGGGCAGAGGAACATTACGCCGTCGAAATTGGACACCCTGATCGGGCAAAGCCGGTTTTGTCGCGGTTGCACTCTGCCTGTTTTACTGGGGATCTGTTGGGGTCGTTGAAATGCGATTGTGGTCCGCAATTGCGCGGGGCGCTGGCCCAGATGGGGGCCGAGGGGGCCGGGGTCCTGCTCTACCTCAATCAGGAAGGGCGGGGCATTGGGCTGGCCAACAAGATGCGCGCCTATTCGTTGCAGGATCAGGGGTTTGACACGGTTGATGCCAACCATCGCCTTGGATTTGAAGACGATGAACGGGACTTTCGCATTGGGGCCGATATTCTGAAACGCCTTGGGTTTGATGCAGTCCGTCTACTGACCAATAACCCTGCCAAGGTTGACCGCATGCAAGCTTGCGGGATTCGCGTGTGCGACCGGGTGCCCTTGAAGGTCGGGGAAAACCGGCACAACCACGACTACCTTGCGACAAAGGCCGCGAAGTCGGGGCATCTGCTGTAAGATCGTTTGCGGCATGGTAAATGGCATTTCTGCCGCTGACAGGCCTGACACATCGCGATATGACGACAGGCATGAAAGCTACCGATCTCGTTGTGACCCCGACCCATTTGCGGTTTCTCAATCGCCGCTTTCCCTGCACCATTGGCCGTGGTGGTCTGACCGACACAAAGGCCGAAGGTGACGGTGGCACACCGCGCGGGGTTCACCGCCTTGTGGGCATGCTTTACCGGGCGGACAGAATGGGAAAGCCCGCCGATTGGGCCTTGCCAATTGGGCCGCATGATCTTTGGTCGGATGATGTTTCCGATGACGACTACAATATGATGGTGCGGGCGCCGCACCCGTTTGGCCATGAAAAGCTGCGCCGGTCTGATCCGATGTATGATCTGATTATTCTGACCGACTGGAATTGGCCTTATGCGGTCAAGGGACGGGGATCTGCGATTTTCATACATCAATGGCGTGGTCCGGGGCGGCCAACGGCCGGATGTGTCGCACTTGCGCGCAAGGATCTGCGGTGGATTGCTCCGCGTATTACCTATGGTACACGTCTTGTTATTCGATAACGCGCAGGTTGCGCGTATCATGCTGTCAAACACAATAAAGGCGGCACAATGAAAGACGAAGGCCCAGTTATGACCTCCCAGGATATTTCCCGACTTCCCTACCGGCCTTGCGTCGGGATCATGCTTGCCAATCCGCGTGGGCATGTCTTCGTCGGGCAGCGGATGGACCGGGATCAGGACGCATGGCAGATGCCGCAAGGCGGTGTCGACAAGGGGGAAGGCACCGTAGATGCCGCGCTGCGCGAGCTTGAAGAAGAAACAGGCGTGACCCCCGACCTTGTTGCGGTCGAGCGCGAATCGACCGGTCTGATCCGCTATGACCTGCCTGCGGCGCTGGTCCCGAAGATGTGGAAGGGCCGGTATCGCGGGCAGGAGCAGAAATGGTATCTGATGCGCTTTCACGGCATGGATACCCAAATCAACATCCAGACCGCGCATCCGGAATTTTCCGCATGGAAGTGGTTACCGGCTGATCAGTTGGTCGGCGCGATTGTGCCGTTCAAACGTGCCGTCTACGAACAGGTCCTTGCGGAATTTGCCGCCAGCCTGTGAGCATAGAGCAGATGAAGGGATTTGCGTGATGAAATCAGCGATACTTGCGACATGTTTCCTTGCGATTGGCAGCCAGGCCGTGGCGCTGAGTTGTGTGCGTCCCGATCCCATAGCCACCTTTCAGACAGTGGCCGCCGCGCCTGAGCCGTATTTTGTGCTGCTCGGTGTGCTTGAGACAGGCGACAGCAAATTGCCGCCATCCATTCGGAATGGCGGCGAAGGCGAACCGGAACCGATCAGCGGGTATTTCCGGGGGAAGGGGCTGACCAAGCAGGGCTTTACCGCCGATTTCATGCGCCCTTTGGATTTGCAGATCGGCTGTGCGGGCCCGTGGTGCGGGGCGGCACCGGGAAATGTCGATGCGGTTTTCTTTGTCCGCGCCGATCAGGACCCGATCACCGCGATCGCTGGCCCTTGCGGCGGCATGATCTTCCCCAACCCCGATCAGGCGACGCTGGATGCATTGACCACCTGCATGCAGGGTGGGCCGTGCTCAGCGCAAACGCTCCAATAGACGCAAGGATGCGTAGCCGTCAGCAGGCAGGCCGACGCTTTGTTGGTAGCGCCTGATCGCGGCGCTGCTATTGGGGCCGATTTTTCCATCGACCCCGCCGGTTGAGAAACCCGCTGCGGTCAGGCGCTGTTGCAGCTCGACACGTTCAGCCCGGCGCAGGCTGCGCTCGCCCGCGGGCCAGGGTGTCTGCAGCGCGCCCATGCCGCGAATCCGGTCACCCAGATGGCCAACCCCGATGATATAGGCCTGCGCGTTGTTGTAGCGCGAAATCACCGTGTAGTTCCGAAAAATCAAAAAGGCGGGACCGCCCGCACCTGTGGGGGTAATCAACGAGGCATCACCATAATTCGGAACAACATTGCCATTGGTTCCCCGGACGCCCAATTGTCCCCATGCGGCCGGTGATCTGCTGCCGGTCTGCCCGTAGTTGAACCCGCCCGGCAACCGGACCTCGACCCCCCATGGTTGCCCCTTGCGCCAGCCAAACCGGCTGAGATAGGCAGCGGTTGATGCCAGTGCGTCGCTTGGATCATCTGACCATATGTCACGCCTGCCATCGCCGGTGAAATCGACGGCATAGGCTTGGTAGGACGTGGGTATGAACTGCGTATGGCCCATCGCACCGGCCCAGGACCCTGTCATGTTCTGTGGTGCCACATCCCCGCGCTGCAGGATGGCGAGGGCGGCGATCAACTGCTGCTCAAAAAACCGACCCCGGCGGCCGTCAAAGGCCAAAGTGGCCAATGTCGATATCAGTGGTACATCGCCGCGCCGCTGCCCGTAATTGCTTTCCATCCCCCAGACGGCAGTGACGATATGGGGGGGCACGCCATAGGTCGCCTCGATCCGGGAGAGAAGATCACTGAACTGTTGTACCAGAATGCGCCCGTTGGTGATCCGGGCGTCAGATGCGGCGGTTGCCATATATTCGGCCAGCGGTTTGACGAATTCAGCCTGGTTGCGGTCGCGGCGGATGCTGTCAGGCAGATATTGCACATTGGCAAAGGCCGCGTTGAATGTCCGGTCCGAGATGCCAGCCGCGCGCGCCCGCCCGCGAAACCGGTTGATCCAATTTCCGAAACCATTTGCATGGGCGGTGGCAAGGCCCGGCGCAATGATACCAAGCCCTGTGGCTACGATAAACTGCCTGCGATCCATGTCGAACCTCTGTTCGTTATTTTTGACAACACCTAGCGCAACGGCAGGACGAGTAAAATCAACTCTGGGCGCTGTCGCGGCTTTCTGCCGTCATGGCAGAAGGTTCCGGCCAGCATGATGACAACACGTCGATTGCTTCGCGCAGCATGGGGATCCGACGGGGCCGGAAACTACGGCTTGTGATCGCAAGATTGCGCATCCGATCAAGCCGGAAATTCCGGTAGGCCTTGCGCAGGTGGCACCAGCCGATCAGGTTATGAGTTTCCTTCAGAAACACGATCCCCAGCGGATCGACGCATCGCTGGGTTGGTGTGCCGTGGACATCAACGTAATCAATCTGGATTGTCCGTTCGTCCCAGGTGGCCTGCCGCAATGCGCGCACATCAATGGTGGGCTGTGGCGGGCGGATGATCCGATCCGCGGCCAGAACCGCATATTTCAATCGGTGTGCCTGTGTGTCGGGCAACCGCGCCTGCAGCTTGGTCAGCGCGTTTTTTGCAGCCCGCGCCAGATGCGGGTCCGCGATGGCCTGCACGTCGCGTAGCCCCAGCACAATCGCTTCGATTTCCTCGTCATCGAACATCATCGGGGGCAGGGCGGCATCTTCGGTCAATGCATATCCGTAACCTGCGGTGCCGTCGATGATTGCGCCCAACCCGCGCAACGCCTCGATATCGCGGTAAAGCGTGCGCAGCGAAACGCCCGTGTCCTCGGCCAGTTGGGCGGCTGTCACAGGCGGCGCGTGGCGGCGCAGTGATTGCATCAACTGAAACAGGCGGGCGGTGCGGGACATACGATGACGATATCATTCCTGCCAAAAACTGTCAGTACCCGGCTGTAGGTAGGTGTCAATCAATCAGGAGGTCTCGATGATCACGCTTATCACCTACCAAACCGGCTTTGGCGAAAGCAGTTTCAGTCCGTTCTGTGTCAAGGCGATGTGGCTTTTGAAGGCAGCAGGTGTTCCATGGGAAAGAGAGGACAGCAACGATCCGCGAAAATTCCCGAAAGCAAAGCTGCCCGCAATCCGTACAGAGGGGCAGATCATCGGCGACAGCCACAATATACAGGCGTATCTGGAACGCGGCGGCGCTGACTTTTGGGGACCGGTCGCTGCGCGTGACCGGGCTGCCGGGCATGCGCTGATCCGCATGGCAGAGGAGCATATGTATTTCCACGTCGTGCTGGACCGTTGGGGTAATGACGACTTTTGGCCATTGATCCGAGAGGCCTATTTTGCCGCAATACCCGCGCTTTTGCGCAAACCCATCACCGGTCGGATCCGCAAGAACCTGTTGCAGGGGCTGTCCGCGCAGGGCCTTGGCCGGTTCACAACCGAGGAACGGATGGCGCGGCTGGAACCGGATTTGGCGGCCATAGCCGCGTTTCTGGATGGGCGTGATTACCTGCTTGGGGATGTGCCGACCTTGCCCGATTATTCGGTTGCGGCAATGCTGTCTGCAGGTCTGGCCGCACCTATTCAGACGCCGTTGCGTCGCCGGTTGCAAAGCGATCCGGCGCTGACAAGCTACGTCAAGCGGATCAGGGACAGGATGGATGGCGCATGAGACAGTGTTTTGAAAGTGATGCGGTCAGGGCCGTTTTTGACGGCATGCCCGCGCATGATCGCGAAACGGCGCTGTGCTTGCGCGATCTGATTTTTGCGGTTGCGGCAGAAACGCCGACCGTCGGGCCGGTGGAAGAAGCACTGCGTTGGGGGCAGCCCGCCTATTTGACCCCGAAAACGAAATCGGGATCGACGCTAAGAATAGGTCTTATTCAGCAGGGTGGATGTGCCATCTTCGCACATTGTGCGACGGATATCATCAGCACCTATGCCGCCATGTTCCCCGGATGCGACCAGATCGAAGGGAACCGCGCGGTAGTCTTCACATCCGCCGACGCCATCGAGCCAGCGCGGCTGCGGTTTTTGATCTATCATGGGCTTACCTATCATCTGAAGCTGTCCTGACTTCAGCATTGGCGCCGATTGCGGCAAGACAGTGACTGCCGCTACCACCAGTCATGGCAAAACCATGGCTTTGTTTCGAAATTGCACACAATTCCCGTTTTACGTGCAATACTGTCCCGATGTGAAGCGTCCGTGAGTGTTGGCTTCAGATATTGTCGTAGGAAATCGGCGCGTAGATTGCAGGGCGATTCTCACGCATTGTCAGCTTGTTCCCCTGCATCACCACATCCCTGGTGATGCCAAGCAATGCCGCGTCCAATTGAACGGTGCTGCAATCATCACAGCCGCCCACCGCATCAAGCCAATGCTGGTTCGACTGTTGCTGTACCATCTGACGTCCAACCATCTCCAAATGGCTGTTCCGTTCGCTGGCGCTAAAATCAGCATGAGCATTCATAACGGCTCTCCCGACTGGTTAACTGACCATCAATGTCACCGGACAATGCGGCCTTTCCGTGTCGGGCATGGAACCGAATTGGACAAAGTTTGCGGCTTTTGAGGTCGTGGCCCCGCCCAAAATAGGAAAATCCGAACAGTGAGAGTAGGAGGTTCCCATTGTTGCAGGAACGCTGACAGATGCTGGGCCGCCCCGCGCAGCAGCGGGCAGCGACCTATTTGCGGGTCCGCTTTACCTTGCGCGCGGTCTTGGCCGCCTTTTTGCGCGCGCTGCCGGCCTTGCGGCGGGCGGGTTTGCCACGCCCGCGTGTCGGGCCGCGCGGCATTGTCCGCCCCTCGAGCCTGATCAGTTCGACGATCAGCCCGCCGGTTGTTGGGCTGACTTCGGCAAGTCTGACGCCGACGCGCTGGCCAAGTCCGATGATCTGCCCGCTATCTGCCCCCATCAATGTCTGGGTGTCGGGGTCATGGTGAAAATACTCTGACCCCAGCGTGCGGATGGGGATCATTGCATCTGCGCCGGTTTCATCCAGCTTCACAAACACCCCGAATTTCGCGATGCCACTGATCCGGCCTTCCATTTCGGCGCCGACCCGATCGGCCAGAAACGCAGCCAGGTATCTGTCTGTCGTATCGCGTTCGGCTGTCATGGACCGGCGTTCGGTGTCGCTGATCAACTTGCCGGTATCCGCAAGATGTTCCACATCCCAAGGGGACAGACCGTCATCACCCCAACCATGTGCGGTGATCAGGGCCCGATGCACGATCAGATCAGCATAGCGCCGGATGGGCGACGTGAAATGCGCGTAAGCCCGCAGCGCCAGCCCGAAATGCCCGAAATTTTCGGGATTGTAGTAGGCCTGCGTCATGGATCGCAGCGTGGCCATATTGACCAATTCGGCCTGTTCGGTTTCAGCCGCCTGTGCCAGCAACCGGTTCAGATGGGCGGTCTTGAGAACCTGTCCCTTGGCCAGCACCAGGCCTGACGCATTTGCAATCTCGCGCAGGGCGTCCAGCTTGTCGGGGCTGGGTTCCTCATGGACCCGAAACAGCAGTGGCGACTTGCGCCCGATCAGTGTCTCGGCGGCGGCCACATTGGCCAAGACCATGAATTCCTCGATCAGTTTATGCGCGTCGAGCCGTTCCTTGAAGTTGACCGACGTCACCTTGCCATCATCGCCCAGAACGATCTGGCGTTCGGGAAGGTCCAGCTCTAGCGGGGCGCGCTTGGACCTGGCTTTGGTCAGCGCATCGTAGGCCGCGTAAAGCGGATGGATCACATCATCCATCAACGGGGCTATCTTGTCATTGGGGCGCCCATCCATGCCTGCTTGCACGTCTTCATAGCTGAGCGAGGCGGCCGATTTCATAAGCCCGCGGTGGAATGCGTGCGATATCTTGGTGCCGTCCGCGTCGATCCGCATGGCGACGGCCAGACAGGCCCGTTCAACCCCTTCGTGCAGCGAACACAGATCACCTGACAGTCTGTCCGGCAGCATGGGTACAACCCGGTCCGGGAAATAGGTAGAGTTGCCGCGCTTGCGCGCTTCGCGGTCTAGGTCTGATCCGGGCGTGACATAGTGGGCCACGTCGGCAATGGCGACCCAGATGACGAAACCGTCGCCGTCGCGTTCGACATAACAGGCATCGTCATGATCGCGCGCATCCCAAGGGTCGATCGTGATCAGGGGCAGGTCACGCAGGTCCTTGCGGCCATCCAGTGTGGCCGGTGCTGCATTGTCGGCTTCGGCGACGACATCATCAGGGAAATGGTCGAGAATGCCGTGCTGATGAATGGCAATCAATGAGACCGCGCGCGGCGCAGACGGATCGCCAAGACGCGCCACGATCCGTGCTTTGGGCAGCCCCATGCGCCCCTTTGGGCCGGCCTGTTCAGCCTCGACCAACTCCCCATCCTTGGCGCCACCGGTTGCATCGGCTGCAATGGTCCACTGCTTGTCTGACCCCTTGTCGATGGGCAGGACGCGCCCGCCCTCGGATCCTGCGCGGAAGACCCCCAGAATGCGTTGCGGATTGGTGCCGATGCGGCGGATCATGCGGGCGGTGTGGGAATGGGTCTCGGTCGCGTCAACGGTCAGGCGGCCCAGGATACGATCGCCCTTGCCCAACGCAGGGTCCGAGGCGCGAAGCATCATCAGGATCACGGGTTCAGGCCCCTTGCCGGTCCATTCCAGTGGCCGGGCGAACAGGTCGCCATCTGTATCGGGGCCGGTGATTTCCAGCACCGAGACCGGGGGTAATTCCTCGGCATCGCGGTAGGACGACCTGCGCTTGGCCAGCTTGCCGTCTTCCTGCAGTTCCTTCAGCAGCCGCTTGAGGTCGATACGCGCAGCCCCTTTGATCCCAAAGGCCTTGGCGATATCGCGTTTTGCAGTCTTGGTTGGGTTTTCAGAGATCCATTGCAGGATTTCCGATTTCGAAGGGATGCGAGTCATGTCCCCGCCTAACATGGGTCAGACGGGGCGTCATCCAATTTGCTGAAGATGGCTCAGAACAAGTCGATACGCGGGCAGGGTTTGGTATCACCCTTTGCCCAAGCCTGAATTGCGCGTGTGAACACACCGTCGCCAATCGGGGCATAGGTGGTGACACGCGCGCCGGATGCTGTTGGGACGACATCGGCCATAACGCGCGGATACCAGCCCGGATTGCCAACATTATTAGGGCTGTTATGCTCGACGACGAAACTGCGCCCTTCCGTGCGCGTCCGATAATTGTCAAAGAAATTTGCATTCATCGTGATGCCGCGCGTCATTTGCGTATGTGACCCAAAGTTCATGCAGGACCGACCGCGATTGGCGATCGTCGACATCACGGCAGAAGCGGAACGCGCAACTTCGATGGTCTCGCTGCGCACGCCTGTATGGTTGCGGAGTTCATCGGTCGTTTGAGGGAACGAAAGACATCCAGCCAGGGTGGTGCAGGCGGCGGCAAGAACAAGTTTTTTCATCATCATCGCTCGTTTATTGGTGTCCATATGCGGGCTAGCCCCGTAAAATGGCGAAAACTTGGCAGGGGTGAGTTGATTTCAGGCGCCTGTCTGACCGCCTGATCAGGCGAAATAGTTTGTCAGAATACGCTTGTAGATCGCCTTTAACTGGCCGATCTGGTCCACGGCCACCCGCTCATCCACCTGATGCATGGTTTTACCTACCAGACCAAATTCAACCACGGGGCAGTGGTCTTTGACAAAGCGGGCATCTGATGTCCCACCTGATGTTGACAGCGCCGGTGTCACGCCTGTTTCCGCCGCGACGGCGGCGCTGACAAGGTCGGACAAATCGCCCGGCGGCGTCAGAAAGCTTTCGCCGGAAACTTTCACCTTGATATCCACATCGACGTCGAATTCCTCGGTCACACGCCCTGCTTCTTCGCCCATCCAATCGACAATCGCCTGGCTGGAATGGGCGTCATTGAACCGGACATTGACTGCCGCTGTGCAGGATGCCGGAATCACATTTGTGGCCGGATTGCCGGTATCCATCGTGACGACCGCAAGCGTTGAGGGGTCAAAATGCGCCGTTCCTTCGTCCAGCACATGGGATGACAGGCGGTCAACCAGTCGGGCCAGCGCAGGGATCGGGTTTTTGGCCCGGTGCGGATAGGCCGAATGCCCCTGCACCCCGCGTATCGTGAACCAGGCGGTCAATGACCCACGCCTGCCGATTTTCATGGCCTCACCCATCACGTCAGGGCAGGTGGGTTCACCCACCAGACAGACGCTCATCGCTTCGCCCTGCTGCTGCATCCAGTCCAGAAGGGCGGTGGTGCCGTGCAGCGCATCCCCTTCCTCATCCCCGGTGATCGCCAGAACGACAGCCCCGTCGGGCGGTGTTTCGGCGACAAAGTCAATGGCGGCGGCGGCAAAGGCCGCAACCCCGGATTTCATATCCGTCGCGCCCCGCCCATAAAGGTAGCCGTCCTTGATTTCGGCCCCAAATGGCAGAACGGACCAGTCATTTTCATTGCCCAGCGGAACAACATCGGTGTGGCCGTTAAAGCCGAATGTCCGGTTTGCCCCCTTCCGGCCCCAGCGCGCATAAAGGTTCGGCACGCCGCCGCGATCCACCCGTGCGCAGTCAAACCCGTTTTCGGAGAGTAACTTTTCCAGCAAAACCAGCGCGCCACCCTCGGCTGGCGTGATGGACGGACAGCGGACAAGGTCAGCGGTCAGTGCGACAGGATCAATCGGGGGCATGCGCAGTCTCCTTTTCGACATCGCTAAAGGCAGGTTGTGACGGATGCAATTCCTGATATTGGACGTCAGAGAACTTTGGTCTTCACGCCACAAGTCTGACCTGAATTCAGACAACGACGACGGCGACCTTCGGGCAGATCGCGGTGAAGGCCTCAAGAGAGCCCCATTCAGCCGAATGCTGCGATCTGCACGAATGTTAGTTCCTGACCATTGCGATTTGATCGTTTGCGTTCAATCGCTACAATCAGCGAATGCTAAAGTTTGACGAGAAAACGGCGGAATTGCTCGAGATCGCGTACCAGGGTGGCGACGTAACGCGACGCCGACGTAAAGCATTTGATGCGCTGCATCTTTCAAAGGGTGACACAGTCATTGATATTGGGTGCGGAAACGGGCTTTTGACCGAAGAGATTGCGCGCGCTGTCGACCCGACTGGTCGGGTCATTGGTATTGATCCAAGTGAAGATATGCGTTCTCCAGCTTCTGCACGCTGTGCTGCATTTCCGACCGTAGATATCAAGGGTGGCTTCGCCGATGAGCTTCCATTGCAGGACGGAGAGGCAGACAAAGCCGTCGCGGTACAAGTCCTTGAGTATCTCTCGGATATTCCATCAGCTATTCGAGAAGTTCATCGCGTATTGCGCGCAAATGGCAGGTTTGTCGCGGTGGATACTGGATGCAAAACACTTGATTGGTTCTCCGAGGATGAAGATCGGATGCGACGCGTTCAGAAGGCGTGGGATCATCACTATAAAGAGCCGCGGGTCGCGGCCCTTTGGCCTCGCTTCGTGCGGGATGCCGGGTTTGTTGCCGTTGAAGTCGAGCCCTTCACATTTTGCGATACAACCCTTCGTCCGGACGGCATTGCTTTCATGCTTTTGCATTTGATGTCGCGATATGCGGCGGAGAACGGGCACCTAAGCGCTTCGGAAACCAAACAATGGTTTGATGAACAAATTAGTCTGGCACAGCAGGGGCGGTTCTTTTTCTCACTGACTTATTACCGGATGAGTGCAATCAAAGCCTAGAATGCCGCGGAACAACAGCGAGGGGTCGATTTGACAGATACGATTTCAGGTGGGTGCAAATGCGGCGCAGCTCGTTATCGCGGAGAACTCGCCGATGTTTCAATGTTTCGTTGCTATTGCCGCGATTGTCAGCAACTTACCGGAGGCGGGCATTCTGAAATGGTCCCGTTGGTGGCAGAGACATTTAAGGTCGATGGCCCCAGAACTGAGTATCAGATGATCGGAGGCTCAAATCGCCCGACTTGGAGCAGCTTTTGCCCCACCTGTGGCTCTCCACTGACCCGTCGCAGTGAGCGAATGGCGCAATGCGTGTATGTTCACGCGTCATCACTTGATGATCCGAGCAGATATACGCCGAGCCGGATAATCAATGCCAATGCAGCACAACCATGGGACAAGCCTTGTTCGAAGCAGTAGACAGGGTCGCGAAGCTAAAATTCATACGTTTTTGCCATAGGCGCAAAACCGCAATTTCTGCGGCGCCAACCGAAAGCTGACTTTCGCACAACCGCCGCGCACGGCTGGTTTGTTCCGCTCTGCTGCTATTGGCGTGGGTGTTGATGAGATTCAGGAAATCTGCTGCACCCTGTCAAAGGTGCCCGGTGTTCCACACCTATTTGCAACGCTCTGCCACTTATGAGTATCGGCGCGCCATCGGTTCAATGGTCTGGCCTATGTCAGCTTTTCAAGCATCCTGCGCGCATAGTCGGGTTCGACTGACCACGCGCATGCGACCTCCCACGCGATGATCGCGCGCTGCTCTGCCGGCGAAATCGCCGCAAGCTGACCGATGTCGAAAACCGCGAGGTCCCGCCGACATTCATCCCAGTCCAGAACCGCAATGCGCCCGTCCGAGGTTACGAGCAGATTACTGCTATTCAGATCTCCGTGCACAATCGTCTGTGGCCATCCTTGCAACTGTCCCCAGGCCTCGCGGCATTTAATCACGGCGTCGTTTGGCATGGCTGTCAAGTCCACATCGCCGCCGATTTCGTCGCGCAAGAGGTCTTGGGATGACAGAAAGCCGGGTCGTTGCAGGATATCCCGTGCAAGCGCGTGAAAACGCGCAACCTGATCCGCGATCGTACTCATTTCATCTGGACCGGGATGCGCGCCGGCCACAAAGGGTTCGCAGGTCCATCCCTGTTCCACCAGCCGTCCTGCGGCGCTGCGCTTGAGCGGTGGCACGATGAACCCACTTTGGCGCGCGCAATCCTGAACGGGGGTTAACCAAGCGAGGGCCTCGGGGGCGCGGCGGGTTGATTTGAAAACCCAATTGGGTTCCGGCCCAACTGTGCGATAGACGATATTTCGATGACCACCGCCGAGCGGCACGCGTTCGGCGGCAATGCCCCATTCCGCCATGGGCGGGTATTGTGCCATCATATCAGCCGGGCCGGTCACGGCATTCCGACGGTTTTTTTATGTTTCGTCTTCATCAAAGAACGGGGTCATTTGGGCCACGATCACGCTGTTTTCATCCAAGGCGCGCTGCATCAAGGCGCGTTCCTCGTCCGAGATATCATGCCCTTCGGCCAGACGTTCATCCAACGTGCCATAGCCCGAGACATCCAGCGGGGCCAGGTCGGCCTGCTTGAGGATGGCGACGGTTTCGCGCACGGCTTCGGCTTCGTCCACGCCGCTGGCGTAGCACATCAGCGCGCCGCCGGTTGCATCGGCGGGCAAACCATCACCTGCATTTCGGCCCACTTCGACCAGCAGGGTGTAGACCTTTTGTTTTGAGATTTTTTTCGCCATTGCAATACCCTGGTTCCGGCTACTGCATGCGCTGCAGGCCAGCCGGTGTCAATCAAGGCAACTACTGCTTGCATTGACCATAGGTAAAGGGGAGATAGGTGAGCAGGGGTAGAGGAGCATCAATGTTCAGAAGTTTGCTGTTGGCCATCATGCTGTGGTGTGGGCTGTCGCTGGGCGGGCCGGTGCTGGCGCAGGAGCCCGAAGGCATTGATCGGGAGCTAACCGTCGCCACGGTGACCCGCGCGCCGTTTTCGATGGTTGAGGATGGCAAGGATGTCGGCTTTTCCATCGCGCTGTGGGAAAAACTGGCCAGCGAAATAAACCTGTCCTACCGTTTTGTCCGATACGAAACGTTCAGCGAAATGATTGCAGCCGTCGAAAACGGTGATGCAGATGCGGCCATCGCAAATATCTCGATCACCGAAGACCGCGAGACCCGGATGGATTTCACCCAACCGATCTTTGAAACCGGTCTGCAGATCATGCTGCGCGGCGAGGGGAATGGCACCTTGTCCTTGATCAAATCCATCCTGTCGCCAAGGCTGCTGCTGGCCGTTCTTTTCTTTCTGGCCGTGACCTTGGGGATCGGCATGCTGATGTGGTATTTCGAACGCCGCAAGCAGGACATGTTTGGCAAGACGGCCCGCGATGCGGCTTTCCCGGCCTTCTGGTGGGCGCTGAATGTGATCATCTCAAGCGCGCACGAAGAAGAGACCCCGAAATCCCCCATGGGCAGGGTCTTTGGGACGATCATGTTGATTTGCAGCCTGTTCCTGATCTCCTTTTTTACCGCCAACATCACGGCTGCGTTGACCCTGAACGCGATCTCGGAAGATGTCAGCAATATCAGCGACCTGGATGGGCGACGGGTTGGGACGACGGCCGGATCGACGACCTCTAGCTATCTGGATCTGCGCGGTATCCAGCATCGCCAGTACGACACGCTGGACGCATTGTTGCAGGCCTTCGAGACCGATAGCATCGACGCCGTTGTGTTTGATGGCCCGATCCTTGCCTATTACCTGCGCACCACCCAGCCCGAAGATGTGCGCCTGATCGAACGGTTCTTCCGGCGCGAGGGCTACGGGATCGCGCTGCCAACCGGATCGGTGCTGCGCGAACCGCTGGACCGGGCATTGCTGAATGCGCGCGAGAACGGGGCCTATGACGAATTGCGCGCCGCGTGGTTTGGCGCGGCATATAGCAACGATTAGGCCTTGGCGTCGTTTATGGCTTTTCTTCCCAGCGTGATCGGACGGCCCAGATCGTCGAGACGATGATGACGATCTGGAAGGGCGCGTAGATCAGCACCATCAGCAGCAGGATGCGCCAGAACAGGGTCAACTGCATGATGATGGTCAGCGTCACAGCGGGCAGGAACAATAATGCCAGCAACAGCGATATCAGGACCACATCTGCGGCGACAGGCAGCCATGCCTCTTTGAACGAAGGCCGGATGCCCGCAGCGATACGCTTGCGCGCGATTATGCGGCTGATCAGCACCTAGTCGCGCAGCAGTTCGTTGATACCGGTCTTGGAGCGCGTCCGCGCGTCCACCCGTTTGACGATCACCGCGCAATAGAGATTGATGTCATTCTTGGACGGCATGGAGCCGGCGACCACAACCGAATATGGGGGGACTTCGCCATACATGACCTCGCCAGTGTCGCGATCCACGATCTTGGTGGATTGCCCGATGAACACGCCCATGCCCAGCACCGAGCCTTCGCGCACGATGCAGCCTTCAACGACCTCGGACCGGGCGCCGATAAAGCAATTGTCTTCGATGATTGTGGGTCCGGCCTGCATCGGTTCCAATACACCACCAATGCCGACGCCGCCGGACAGATGCACATTCTTGCCGATCTGGGCGCAGGATCCGACCGTGGCCCAGCCGTCAACCATGGAACCTTCATCCACATAGGCGCCCAGATTGACGAAAGATGGCATCAGGACCACGCCTTTGCCGATAAAGGCCGACCGGCGCACAATAGACCCGGGTACTGCGCGAAAGCCGGCCTCGCGCCATTGATTGTCACCCCAGCCGTCAAATTTTGACGGCACCTTGTCCCACCAGGTCGATCCGCCATTGCCGCCCGGGATCTGTTCCATGTCGTTCAGGCGGAAGGACAGCAAGACGGCTTTCTTGGCCCATTGGTTCACGTGCCAACTGCCATCATCCTGCTTTTCAGCAACCCGCAAAGCACCACTATCAAGGGCGTTCAGCGTATCCTCGATCGCTTCGCGTGTTTCGCCTGTAGTGGCGGGAGACACGGTATCGCGGGCCTCCCATGCGGCTTCGATGGCGGTCTCCAGGGCAGCGTTGGACATCAGTGTCTCCGTTCATGAATTTCGGCGCTATGTAGCCCGGCGTTGCCAATCATTCAACGCCACTTGATTGAACAACCCATCGACGGGGTCTGATCAGCAGGGCCGCGTCCTGTTGCAGCAACAAGCTGCATGGCATTCAGCAGCTCGGGGACCCGATTTGCAGGATCTTTCATGCCTGCATCATCAATACGGCCCCGATATTGCAAGCCGCCGCTGGCGTCAAAACCAAAGAAATCGGGCGTGCAGACCGCGCCATAGGCCTGCCCCACAGATTGATCTTCATCCACGAGATAGGGGGCGGTCAGGCCATGCTGCCGGGCGAAGCTTTCCATGTTGTCAGGACTGTCGGCTGGATAGGCGGCATAGTCGTTGGACATGATGCAAGCCACACCAATCCCGTCTGCCTGAAGGGTTTTGATATCTGCAGCCAATCGGTCGATCACAGCAATAACATAGGGGCAGTGATTGCAAATGAAGGCCACCAGCAATCCCTTTTCCCCCATGATGTCGTCGCGTGTGTGGCGTACGCCGTCCGGCGTTTTGAGGTCGAAATTCGGGGCCTTCCAGCCAAAGTCGCAGATCGGTGTATTCAGCAGCATCGTGTCCTCCGGTGGTTTGACCAAAATCCGTCATGGACCAGTTTGGCCGCGTGGGCCGCTTGTTTGCAACCGCATTGCATCTTGCGCCCGAAGCGGCGACGTTAGACGAAAGCGATTTAAGGAAAGACGCGCAATGAAAGACGACAGGCACCATCCCTTCCGCGATAGCCATCAAGACCGCGAGGCTGCCAGCCATATTCCCGATACGCCCCAGACCCGCGCGCCGTCCTATGCGTTGGCCTTTGCCGACGAGGATTTCATGTGCCGCGAAGAATTGCGCCCGGTGCGGCTGCAATTGGAGTTGCTGAAACCGGAAATGCTGATGAATGAGGCGGGGATCAACTCGACCATCGTTTTATTTGGTGGCGCGCGGATCCCTGAACCAGCAAAGAAAGAAACTGCCCGCACGCAAACGCTGGCTGATCTGACGAAATACTATGCCGAGGCGCAGCGCTTCGCCGAAATGATGACCCGCCGTTCCATGGAAAAGGGCGGGACCGATGATGTCATTGTGACCGGCGGCGGCCCCGGTGTGATGGAAGCAGGCAACAGGGGCGCGGCCGAAGCAGGCGGCAAATCTATCGGTCTGAACATCGTGCTGCCCCATGAACAGGCCCCAAACCCCTATGTGACGCCGGATCTGTGCTTTAACTTCCACTATTTTGCGATCCGCAAGATGCATTTCTTGATGCGCGCGTCGGCGATATGCGTATTCCCGGGCGGATTTGGCACGCTGGACGAGATGTTCGAGGCGCTGACCTTGATCCAGACCGGACGTATGGCCCGGGTGCCGTTCCTGCTATTCGGGCAGTCCTTCTGGGAAAAGATCATCAATTGGGATGCGCTTGCCGATGCGGGGACAATATCGCAGGACGATCTGGCGCTTTTCCGATTTGTTGAAACCGCCGAAGAGGCGATCAGCGCGCTCGATAATTGGGAACATAAAGGCGAAAAGCGCGGGGTGATCCCCGGGCGCTAAGCTGCGGCCTTACGCGGTGGTCGGCACTTCGAGGCATTGCATCGGGGGCAATTCAGGGTGGCGGATCGCCTGAATTGCGGCCTTTGCCAGAAAATCCCCGGCGGAACCCACGGATTCCGCCATCGTCAGGATGTCAGAGCGGACCAGTTTCAGAAACGGAACGGCCTCTTTCGCAAAAACGTCGGTTTCGCGACCGACGGTATGTCCGGCCGCCTCCAGTCCAGCAACTGCGGCGAGCGCGGCACCGGTTGATGCGGTGATGATCGCGTCGGTCTGGGGGTGTGCGCCGATATGTGCGGTGACACCGGACGCCACGACATCATTTGGGCTGTCGCTTGTGACATTGTCGAGAATGAACAGGTGTTGACCATTGGCCTGCGCCCGGTCGCGCAGACCCGCCACAAGATGCAGCGCATAGCTTTGACGCAGGGGCGGGGCCACAACGGCCACATGTTTGCGGCCACGGGTATGCAGCAGATCCATCGCCTGCCGGCCGTAAATCTCATTGTCAAAGTCGTAATAGGGGTGCTGGTCGGCCCAATCGCTGCGCCCATGTGTGGCGAAGGGAAATTTCCGCTCCATCAGGTAGGATACGCGCGGGTCCTGCGGTTCGATCTGGTTCAGGATCACGGCGTCAGCGGATTCTGTTTCGACGACATAGCGCACGGGCTTCATGATATCGCCTGAGGGGGCATAGGGGGTCACGTTCAAATGATACCGGGTCCCTTCCAACCCACCGGCGACGGAGGAAATCAACCTTGCGGTGTGATTGTCATGCTCGGTTGACATGATCAGGCTGATGACATTCGTGCGGCCGGTCCGCAGGCGGACGCCCGCCCGGTTCGGAACATAGCCGATCTCATCAGCAATCTTGCGGATCAGTTTCTTGGTATCCTGTCCGATA
The DNA here is from genome assembly GCF_038443705.2 of Yoonia sp. SS1-5. Classification (NCBI taxonomy): domain Bacteria; kingdom Pseudomonadati; phylum Pseudomonadota; class Alphaproteobacteria; order Rhodobacterales; family Paracoccaceae; genus Yoonia; species Yoonia rhodophyticola. Next base: position 3,513,390 of record NZ_CP151767.2, read on the forward strand.
TCGGGCGCATCGTTCAGCGCGCGTGAAACAGTGGGCACGGCCAGCCCGCTGATCTTGGCGATCGTCTTGAGGGTGGGCTTGGTCTGGCTCCCTGATATCGTGGGGCCTGCTGCAAGTGCAGCTTTCTTGTCTTGCATAGGTTGCGGGCCCCCGTTTTCGCCGCTGGCGTCGTCGCGCGCAAGCTGCATGACCCAATAGCTGAGCGAATTCAGCTGCTTAAGGGCATGTTTGCGTCGTGACCCCAATGTTGCGCAAAAAGTCTTGCGAGGTCAATCTAAATCGTTATAGGCTCTACTACAACGATTTAGAACCAGGGAGGAGAGAATCGTGAGACTCACAACAAAACTGTTGGCAGCGACCGCTATGGTCAGTGCATCCGCCGCTTCTGCGGTCGAACTTGAGGTGACACATTGGTGGACATCTGGGGGCGAAGCGGCTGCTGTGGCCAAATTTGCTGACGCATTTAACGCGACTGACCACACATGGGTTGACGGCGCAATCGCCGGTTCCGGTGGTACAGCCCGCCCGATTATTATTTCCCGTATTCTTGGCGGTGACCCTATGGGCGCCACGCAGCTGAACCACGGTCGCCAGGCTGAAGAGCTGATCGAAGCCGGCCTGTTGCTTGACCTGACAGATGTGGCCGAAGCCGAAGGTTGGAAAGACCTGGTGAACCCATCATCGCTACTGGACGCCTGCACGCTGGATGGCCGCATCTATTGCGCGCCTGTTAACATTCACTCTTGGCAGTGGATGTGGCTGTCGCATGACGCATTCGCAAAGGCCGGTGTCGATGTACCCAGCAACTGGGACGAGTTTGTCGCTGCCCGCGACGCCCTTGAAGGGGCCGACATCATTCCGCTGGCAATGGGTCAGCAGGGTTGGCAGCAATCCGGTGCATTTGGTGTGATGGCGGTGGCCATTGCAGGCCCCGACGCATGGCTGGCCGTGAACCGCGACCAGGACGTTGATGTGGCCGCCGGTCCTGACTACGCGAAAGTCTTCCAGGCTGCTGTTGATGCCCGCGAAATGGCGGCCAACAGCAATGTGCAGGACTGGAACCAGGCGACCAACCTTGTGATCACTGGCCAGGCTGGCGGACAGATCATGGGTGACTGGGCACAGGGCGAATTCTCTGTCGCGGAATCTGTCGCTGGCGAAGATTATTCCTGCCTGCCGGGTCTGGGCGTGAACCAGATCCTTGATACAGGCGGTGATGCTTTCTACTTCCCACTGCAAGACGACCCAGAAGTCGAAGCCGCACAAAAAGAGCTGGCTGCACTTCTTCTCAGCCCTGAAGTTCAGGTTGATTTCAACCTCGCCAAAGGGTCGTTGCCTGTGCGTGGCGACATCGACCTGTCGGCGGCCAATGACTGCATGCAGAAGGGTCTGGAGATCCTTGCATCCGGCGGCATTCTGCCATCGGGTGACATGAACCAGTCTGCTGACACATCGCAACAGGTCGAAGACCTGATGGCGCAATTCTGGTCGTCGGATATGTCGGCCGAGGAAGCGCAGGAAAAATATGCGGATATCATCTCCCGCGCTGACTAAGCTTATGCTTTGACAGCAGGCCCGGCATTGCGTTGACACGTGCCGGGCCAACCATCCAACACATTTTTCTAGATGGAGCCGGCACGATGACCGTGGCCTCGGACCCCCCTGCGCGCACCGCAAAGCGGCCTAACAGGTTGTTCAAAAACCTGTCAGCCAAGATTGCCTCGATCCCGATGATCCTGACGGCATTGGTCGTCTTTGTCGGCGGCACCAGCTGGACAGTCGTCTACTCCTTTACAAGCTCGCGCATGTTGCCCCGCGAGAAGTGGGTCGGTTTTGATCAATATGCCCGGTTGTGGGAAACCGACCGCTGGATCATTTCCATCAAGAACCTCGCGGTTTACGGGGTCTGTTCCATGATCCTGACACTGACCATCGGGTTTTGCCTGGCGGCCTGTCTGGATCGGAAAATTCGGTTTGAAAGCGCGTTTCGCACGATCTTTCTGTATCCCTTCGCCCTTTCATTTGTTGTGACCGGCCTTGCGTGGCAGTGGATCTTGAACCCGCAATTCGGCTTTCAAAGCGTGGTGCGCGATTGGGGGTGGGAAAGCTTTACCTTTGATCCGCTCAACAATCCCGACATCGTCATGTTCGGCTTGCTGATTGCAGGTCTGTGGCAGGGGACCGGATTGATCATGTGCATCATGCTGGCGGGGCTGCGCGGTATCGACGAAGATATCTGGAAAGCGGCCAAGGTCGACGGGATCGGCACCGTCAAGACCTATGTCATTGTGATCATTCCGATGATGCGCCCGGTTTTCATTACCTCGCTGGTACTGATCGCCTCAGGGATCATCAAATTGTACGACCTGGTGGTCGCGCAAACCAATGGCGGCCCGGGGCTTAGCTCGGAGGTGCCTGCAAAATACGTGATTGAATATATGTTCCGTGCGCAAAACCTCGGGCAGGGCTTTGCGGCCTCGACCATGATGCTCTGCTCCGTCGTGATCATCCTGATCCCATGGGCCTACCTTGAATTCGGAGGCAAGAAACGTGGCTGATATGACTGTAAATGGGCCCGCGGGACCCAAGCCAAAGCGGCGTTTCTCGCGGGCGAATATCTTTCTTTACGGCACGTTGATTGTCGTCAGCATGTACTACCTGTTGCCGCTCTATGTCATGATCGTCACGTCACTGAAGGGGATGCCCGAAATCCGGCTGGGCAATGTGTTTGGCCCGCCACTAGAGGTGACATTCCAGCCCTGGGTCAAGGCATGGTCAGAGGCCTGCACAGGGCTTGATTGCACCGGATTGTCCAAGGGTTTCTGGAATTCCGTTCAAATCCTGATCCCGTCGGTGATCCTGTCCATCGCGATTGCGTCGATCAATGGCTATGCGCTGTCATTGTGGAAGTTCAAAGGGTCCGAGGTGTTCTTTACCATTCTGATTATCGGGGCCTTCATCCCGTATCAGACCATGCTTTACCCCATTGTGATCATGCTGCGTGAAATCGGGCTGATGGGGGACCTTGGTGGGCTGGTTCTGGTTCATACTGTCTTTGGGATGCCGATCCTGACGCTGCTCTTCCGAAACTACTTTGCGTCTGTCCCCGAAGAGCTGTTCAAGGCCGCGCGGGTTGATGGGGCCGGGTTCTGGCAGATCTATTTTCAGATCATGTTGCCCATGGCGCTGCCCATCTTTGTTGTGGCGATCATTCTGCAGGTGACAGGCATCTGGAACGACTTCCTGTTTGGGGTGATCTACACCAAACCGGCAACTTATCCGATGACTGTGCAGCTGAATAACATCGTGAACTCGGTGCAGGGCATCAAGGAATACAACGTCAATATGGCGGCCACACTTCTCACCGGCCTAGTGCCACTTGTCATCTATTTCGCATCCGGAAAACTGTTTGTCCGGGGCATCGCAGCAGGGGCCGTTAAGGGATGAGCTACTCCGTCGAAATCAAGAAACTCGATCTGGCATTCGGGGCCGTCAAGGTATTGCAGGGGCTGGACCTGAATATCAACGAGGGTGAATTCCTTGTGCTGCTGGGGTCATCGGGGTGCGGCAAGTCGACCTTGCTGAATTGCATTGCGGGCCTATTGGAGGTCACCGATGGGCAGATCTTCATCAAGGGCGAGAATGTGACCTGGGCCGAACCGTCCGAGCGGGGCATCGGTATGGTGTTCCAATCCTATGCGCTTTATCCGCAGATGACGGTAAAGGGGAACCTGTCATTCGGGCTGAAGAATGCCAAGGTGCCCAAGCCCGAGATCGAAAAGCGGGTCGCGCGCGCGGCCGAGATTTTGCAGATCGGGCCGCTGCTCGACCGCAAGCCGGGCGCGCTTTCCGGTGGGCAACGTCAGCGCGTTGCAATCGGCCGGGCGCTGGTGCGGGATGTGGACGTGTTCCTGTTCGATGAGCCGCTCTCGAACCTTGATGCAAAGCTGCGGGTTGATCTGCGGGTCGAACTCAAGCGGCTGCACAACCAGTTGCAAAACACCATGATCTACGTGACCCATGACCAGGTCGAGGCCATGACATTGGCCGACCGGATTGCTGTCATGAAGGGTGGCGCGATCATGCAGCTTGGCTCGCCCGACGAAATCTACAACAAACCGCGCAATCTTTATGTGGCCGACTTTATTGGCAGCCCTTCGATGAACTTCCTCGAAGGTCATCTGGAGGATGGCAGTTTCAAGGTCGACGACATGGTCATGCCGATGACGGGTTATGAATTCATGACGCCGCAAACGGCCGACCGACCCGCCGTTATTGGTATCCGCCCCGAACATGTGGTGACCGGGGAACTTGTGCGCAACGCGCCGCTGCAGTTCAACGTCGATGTTGATCTGGTCGAGCCCATGGGCTCTGACACGCTGGTCTATGCCAAACTGGGGCAGCATATTTTCCGGATTCGCATGGATGGGCAGGCCGTCGTGAAGGCGGGTGACAGCATTCCGGTGGGCATTGATCCATCACGGGCCTCGCTTTTCGATAAAGCGACCGAGGACCGACTATGATTGACCTGTCAGGTCAATGGAAACTTGTGGACGACAGCGGCGCCTATTCTTGCGACATGATGATGCCCACAGACGGGATCAGCGCACTTCACGATGCGGGGCTGATCCCTGACCCCTATTGGGGCCAGAACGAATATGATCTGCGGTGGATTTGCGAACGCGACTGGACAGCGACCCGCGAGGTAGAGTTGACCGAAACAGATGTCGACCTTGTCCTGTCCGAGGTTGATACCGTTGTGACGGTGCGCGTGAACGACAAAATTGTTCTGGAATCTGACAACGCGTTTCGAACCTACCGCGTCCCTCTGGCCGGTGCCGCGCAGGTCGGGGGCAATACAATCAGCGTGACGTTTCACAATGTGGTCGCTGCAGGTGCCGCGCGGCAGGCGGCCCATCCGTTTCCGTTGCCGAACAGCGCCAACTGCCCAATCCCCAATGGGAATATGCTGCGCAAACCAGCCTGCGATTTCGGCTGGGACTGGAATATCGCGCTGGCGCCGTTCGGGATTTACGGAACTATGGAAATTGTCCCATCCGCAGCGGCCCGGATCGACCGGTTGATGATTGATCAGGATCACGCGGATGGACGGGTCGACCTGCGGATCACCGCATACCTGGCCAATTACGCAGGCGATGTGACGGCACAGATCGGCGGCCAAACTGTCTCGGGACCGGTGGTTGATGGTGTCTGCGAGCTTTTGGTGCGGATCACGAACCCCGAATTATGGTGGCCGGCGGGGCAGGGCGCGCAACCGCTCTATGATCTGCAGGTGACCGCCGGTTCGGTCCGTGCGACCCGACAGATCGGCCTGCGGCAACTGGAACTGGTGAATGAAGCCGACGATATCGGCCTTGGCTTCAAATTCCGGATCAACGGGCGTGATGTGTTCTGCAAAGGGGCCAACTGGATACCCGCCGATGCCTTGCCCGGCCGGATTTCGGACGAAAAGACGAAGGCCCTGCTGCAGTCCGCAGTTGATGCAAATATGAACATGGTCCGCATCTGGGGCGGTGGCCGGTACGAGCCTGACAGCTTTTATGCGGCCTGCGATGCGCTGGGTCTGCTTGTCTGGCAGGACTTCATGTTTGCGTGCAACCTCTACCCGTCTGACGACGCATTTCTGGAAAATGTCCGGGCAGAGGTGGCTGACAACGTGTCGCGCATTCACCATCATGCCTGTCTTGCGGTGTGGTGCGGCGACAATGAACTGATCGGGGCGCTGGGCTGGTACGATTGTTCGATCAATGACAGGGACCGGTATCTGGTCAATTATGATCGGCTGAACCGGGCGCTGGAGGTCGCATTGAAACAGACCCATCCGGCGGCGGTCTGGTGGCCCTCATCCCCATCGCCGGGGCCAATGAATTTCGGTGATGCCTGGCATGATGACGGTTCGGGTGACATGCATTTCTGGTCGGTCTGGCACGAAGGGCGTGACTTTGACCACTACCGGGATGTCGGCCCGCGTTTCTGTTCCGAGTTCGGATTTCAGAGCTACCCGTCGATGATCGAGATTGACCGGTTTGCAGCCCCCGAAGATCAGAACATTGCCGCACCCACGCTTGAAAGCCATCAGAAAAACGACGGGGGGAATGCGCGGATTGCGGAAACCATGTTCCGCTATTTTCGCTGGCCGCAGAGATTTGAGGATTTCGTCTATCTCAGCCAGATTCAGCAGGGGCTGGCGATCAAGACTGCCGTCACCCAATGGCGCAGCATCGCGCCACGCTGCATGGGAACGCTGATCTGGCAGTTGAATGATACCTGGCCGGTCTGTTCCTGGGCGTCACTGAACCATCAGGGCGACTGGAAGCTGATGCATCATATGGCACAGGCATTCTATGCGCCGGTTCTGGTAACGGCCGTACCAACCGGCAGTGCCTATGTCTTGCGGGCGGTCAATGATGGGCCGGTGCAGAAAGGCATGACGGTCACGGCCTTTGCGGTGAATATGCAGGGGCATCTGCGCGAGTTGGCGAATGTGAAATGCACAGCCACAGCCGATGCCACGGATGTCGTCAGCATCCCGAAATACGAGATCGGGGCGCAGGAAATGCTCTATTTTACCTGGACAACCGATAGCCGCGAAGCCGGGCATGACTGCTTTGCACCGCTGCCCTACAAGGCCTATGACATCGCGCCCGCAAATCTATCCATGCAGCAAGACGGCAATCAGCTGACATTGAAGGCCGGCGGATTTGCGCATTTTGTGGCCGTTGAGGCCGATATACCCGGGCGGTTTGACCGCAATGTACTGACCATGTTGCCGGGTGCCGAGGTGCAGATCGCCTTCACGCCCATGGATCCAGCTGCCACCCCCCGTTTCACGCTGCGCGATCTGCACAGCGCGACCTACACCTAACGCCGCAAGGACATCGCGATGCTGCATATCTCATATCAACTTTACTGCTCCCGCAACTTTCCACCCATTGCCGAAACGTTGAAAATGCTCGCCGATACGGGCTTTCGCGAGGTGGAAGGTTATAACGGTCTTTTTGATGATCTGGACGGCTTGAAGGCCGCGCTTGATGCGACCGGTCTGACAATGACAAGCAGCCATATCGGCCAAAACCTGATTGCGGACGATCCGGCGGGGATGCTGGCGACGATCAAGAACCTCGGGATCAAAAAGGTGTTTGGCCCGCATCTTGCCGCGGATGAGCGTCCGGCCGACGCGGCAGGATGGGCGGCCTTTGGGACCAGGCTGGCCGAGATCGGCAAACCATTGCAGGACGCTGGCATCACATTCGGGTGGCACAATCACGATTTTGAACTGGTTGCGCTGCCGGGGGGCGAATATCCGCTGGATCTGATCATGCAAGGATCCGATGACCTGAGGCTGGAACTTGATCTTGGTTGGGTGGTGCGGGCCGGGCACGACCCTGTCACCTGGATCAACAAATATCAGGGCCGCATCAGTGCCGCCCATGTCAAGGATGTCGCCCCCGCGGGGCAGTGTCTGGACGAGGACGGATGGGCCGATGTGGGTCACGGTACGATGGATTGGGCGGCCATCCACGCCGCATTGCAGGCTGCTGGTTGCGATCACTATGTCGCCGAGCACGACAACCCAAATAATCACACGCGGTTTGCGACCCGTAGTCTTGCCGCGATCAAAGAATTCTAAGGAACGAATATGACACAACTTGGCGTTGGCATCATCGGATGCGGTAACATTTCGACGGCCTATTGCCGTCTGGCCCCGATGTATCAATCACTGTCGGTGAAAGCGGTGGCTGATATCAACATGGCAGCCGCCGAGGCGAAGGCCGCAGAATTCGGGTTGCGTGCCGATACCGTCGATGACCTGCTGCGGGCGCCGGATATTGATGTGGTGGTCAACCTGACGATCCCGGCGGTGCATTTTGAGGTGACGCGCAAGATCCTCGAGGCGTGCAAGCATGCCTATTCCGAAAAGCCGCTTGTCTTGACTTTGGCCGAGGCTGAGGAGCTGCGCGCATTGGCCGCCGCACGCAACCTACGGGTCGGATCGGCCCCGGATACGTTCCTGGGTGGGGCGCATCAGCAGGCGCGGGCGGCAATTGACGCAGGTGAGGTCGGAAGGATCATTGGTGGCACCTGCCATGTGATGGGCCACGGTATGGAAGGCTGGCACCCAAACCCGGATTTCTTTTACCAGCCGGGCGCCGGGCCGGTTCTGGACATCGGGCCTTACTATGTGACCAACCTTCTGCAACTGGTGGGGCCGGTCAAATCTGTCGCTGCGCTGACGACGACAACTTTTGCCGAACGCACGATCGGCAATGGCGACCGTCTGGGTGAAAAGGTGCCGGTCAATACGCCGACGAATATTCATGCCCTGCTGGAATTCGTGAATGGTGCCACGATCACCCTTGGCGCAAGCTGGGATGTGTGGGCCAATCGGCACGGGCATATGGAGCTTTACGGCGAAGATGCCTCGCTTTTTCTGCCGGACCCGAATTTCTTTGGCGGCGTGGTCGAGATCGGCGGGCAGGATCAGGCGATCCAACCACTGCCTGCATGGGATCATCCGTTTGGCGTTCCCAATGATGATGAAGGGCGCGCGAATTATCGCTGTGCGGGTCTTGCCGATATGGCGACGGCCATTGATGTAGGCCGGCCGCATCGCTGCGGCGTGGATCTGGCCGTGCATGCGGTGGACGTCATGACCAGCATTCTGAAAGCCGGCGAAGAAAAGCGCTTTGTCGAACTGACAACAACCTGCGAACGTCCTGCCGCGCTGTCACCTCAAGAGGCGCGCGCCCTGCTGGCCTGATCGCTGTCGGCCAGATACATTGTTCGTGTTCCCAGCCCGGTATGCGGGTCAATTGCCCGGCGCTGTTGTGCGGTCGGCACCGTCGCGCATGGCACCGCCGTCATGGACATGGCGGACATGACGCCGCGCGGTGCGATGGGTTGGCCAAAACGACGCATCAGCCGGGCGTAGCTATGGCCCAAATCGGCGCCGTTGCACAGGTGGTTACCTGATCTGTCATAGATGCTGAGACCACCACCGCGCCGGGCGAGGGAATACCCCTTTGCCCACAACCGCGCCTTAAGGTCATCCCAATCGGCGGCATCTGCCAGATCGCGCGATACGTCTTCGCGTAGCGGTGCCAATTGCACCCCAAGGCGATCCGCCCGTGCCTTGGCCCGGTTGCGCAGATCCTTTCGCAAGGCCGCGCGCAGCACGTCACCAATCGCGTCTTCATTGCGGCCACATAAGTGGTCGAGCGCATCAACAAGTTCGGGGGGCAAGCCAAGCGTAATCTGTTTCATGGCCCCCATCAAAAACGGTGGCCATGAAGATTTAATTAAAGTCCGGTCTCTTTTGCGATCTGGGCACGGGATTTGCGCGCACGCTCTGTCGCGGATTTCAGTTGGCCGCAGGCTGCCATGATGTCTTCGCCCCGTGGTGTGCGGATTGGCGAGGCATATCCGGCCTGATAGACAATCTCGGCAAAGGCTCTGATCCGGTTGTTGGACGAGCGTTTGTAGGGGGCGCCGGGCCATTCATTGAACGGGATAAGATTGATCTTGGCCGGGATCCCGTCGATCAGCTTGACCAGACGGCGGGCATCGGCGTCGCTGTCATTGATCCCGTCCAGCATCACATATTCAAATGTGATACGCTCGGAATTCGACACTTTCGGATAGGCGCGCAAGGCGTCCAGCAGCGTTTCAATGTTCCAGCGCTTGTTGATTGGCACCAGTTTGTCGCGGATGTCATCGGTTGTCCCATGAAAGGACACCGCCAATTGGCAGCCGATTTCCTGCGCCGTGCGCGCGATTTCAGGCACAACACCGGAGGTCGACAGCGTGATCCGCCTGCGCGACAACTGAATGCCGTGCGGGTCCATCGCGATTTTCATCGCGTCGCGCACGTTCTCGAAATTATAAAGCGGCTCACCCATGCCCATCAGAACGATGTTGGACAAAAGCCGGGTTTCGTTGCGCCGGGCGCCGGGTTCCGGCCATTCGTCAAGGTCATCGCGCGCCAGCATAACCTGCCCGATAATCTCGGCCGCTGTCAGGTTGCGGACCAGCTTTTGGGTGCCTGTATGACAAAACGAGCATGTCAGCGTACAGCCGACCTGCGAAGAGATACACAGCGTCCCCCGGTCGGTTTCGGGGATATAGACCACCTCAACCTCGTGGCCGCCTGCAATCCGGCACAGGTATTTGCGCGTGCCGTCATCGGATATCTGACGGGTCACCACCTGGGGAATGTCGAGCGTGAATGTCTCAGCCAGCAAGGCGCGATAATCCTTGGACAGGTTGGTCATCTGATCGAAGTCGCGCACGCCCCAGTGATATATCCATTGCCAAATCTGGCCGGTGCGCATCTTGGCCTGCTTTTCGGGGGTGCCGATTGCAATCAACGCATCACGCATCTGGTCGCGTGACATCCCGATCAGGTTTAGCGGCCCGTCGGTTGCCTTGCGGGGGATGGTCAAGACGTCTTGTGTGATTGGGGCCTTGGCGTCCATTGGATATGCTCTTTGTGAAGGATCAGATGCTGCATATAAAAGACATAGGCCGCTTTCACAAGAAAGCGGCCTAAACATCTATGCCAGGTCGGTGCGTCGCCGGTAATCTAGCTCGCGCAGCGTTTGCCTGCCTCATCCACGGCGGCAGTAAAGCCAAGCAGGCTGAAACGGTCCTGGGTCTGGGTCCCGCGCCCGGACCGGCCGGTGACAACAGCGTCTGAGCCGCGTTTCATCGCGGCCACGAATTTTGCATCATCCTCGGGTGTTGCTGGCCATGCTGTTTCGCCTTCGGTGAACATCTGGAAGGTCGTGTCACCAACTTTCATCTCAACAGTGGATCCGCTGGCAAAGGGATATCCGCCTGCAAACATGACCTGACCTGTGACGCCCTCGCCCGGACGGTAGAACACGATCAGGCGAATATCGCCCCGGCGCACGGTCACAACCTCACCGTCGCGTGTGTTCACACTTTCCTTGGGTGCCGAAACGGCCCAGCATTCCGTTGGGTCGTTTTCAACAAAGACGCTCCAATCCGTGTTGGCGGCAACACGATTTTCACTTTCCTGGGCGACACTGGCGCCCGCACACATGATCGCCAAAGCGACACTGATCACGCGCGAAATTTTCATACTCATCTCACAGCCTCCAAGCTGTCCTTGCCTCTGGATGTCCCCGCAACCTGTCGGTGCATCTGATGGCACCTTTTCGGCTAGCGGCAACGCTTTCAACTCGATAGCCATAGAGGTAGCAAAAAACCGCCCCTTTGGGAAAGCCCCAAACGGCGACTGCGGCAGATGAAACCCGAGATGGCTTAAAAAAGGCGAAATAAATGGCAAATCCGGTTGATTTGGTCGAGGTCTGGCGGGGCGATCTGATTGAATCGGTGCATCAGGGGCATGCAGTGATCTGTGATGCAAAGGGCCAGATTACCGCCGCCTGGGGGGATCCGGCGGCGCTGATCTACCCGCGCTCATCGTGCAAGATGGTCCAGGCCCTGCCGCTGCTGGAAAGCGGTGCGGGCCGTGATCTGACGGATGCGCAGCTTGCGCTGGCCTGCGCCTCGCATGATGCGGCGGCGATCCATGTTGATGGGGTCGGTGCGTGGCTGCGGGATATGGGGCTGACGGATGATGATCTGCGTTGCGGGCCGCAAATGCCCCGTGATCCCGATATCAGGCGTGCCCTGATCAAGGCGGACCAGCCGATCTGCCAGGTCCATAACAATTGTTCAGGCAAGCATGCCGGCTTTCTGGCGTTCAGCAGACATCTGCGCGCAGGTCCCGAATATGACCAGATTGACCACCCGGTGCAGCAAGCCTGCAAAGCCGCGTTCGAGGAGGTCACCGGCGAAACCAGCCCGATCTTCGGGAGTGACGGCTGCTCTGCCCCGAACCATGCCTGCACGATGCATGGCCTTGCGCGTGCGATGGCTTTTTTCGCGGCGGCCGACGATCACAGCGGTGTCAGGGCGCAGGCGGCGGAGCGGCTTGTTGATGCAATGACAACCTTTCCCGAGCTTGTTGCCGGCGAAAATCGGGCATGCACTAACCTGATGCGCGCCATGGGCGGCAAAGTGGCCGTCAAGACGGGGGCAGAGGGTGTCTTTGTCGCAATCATTCCGGCGTTGCGCCTGGGCGTGGCTGTCAAGATTACTGATGGGGCCACGCGCGCAAGTGAATGCGCGATTGCGGCGATCCTCGTGCGTCTGGGGGTATTGGACGCAGCGCATCCGGCGGCGAAGGCCCGGATGATGCCGGATCAGACAAACCGGCGCGGCATCGTGACAGGTGTGATCAAACCCGCCCCCGCCTTGCTGGCTGCGTTCTAGGGTCCTGACCCTAAAAGACGACAGCCCACAAAGCGGCAAGGGCAAATACGCCCCACCAGCAATGCCACAGAACCCGAACGGCCATATCCACATGGTCCGGGGTCAGGTCGTGTTCTCCGCCAGCGTTGACAAAAGGCTCGTCTCTGACGGTGCCGTCATAACTGCGCGGCCCGCTCAGCGCGATATCCAGCCCGTGGGCCAGCGCGGCCTCTGGCCATCCTGCATTGGGTGAGCGATGCAGCGGGGCCTCTTGCAGGATCGGCCGCGGGTCAGGGCGGCCTGTCACCAACCAGATCAACGCAGCTGTCAGACGGGCAGGGATCAGGTTCAGCAGATCATCCAGACGGGCAGAGGCCCAGCCAAATGCCGCGTGACGTTCGGTGCGGTAGCCGATCATGCTATCCGCGGTATTCACGGCCTTGTAGATCAGCAGCCCGGGCAAACCCGCAACCCAGAACCAGAAAATCGGCGCAATCACACCGTCGGACAGATTTTCCGCCGCACTTTCGATCGCGGCCCGGGCGACCTGGCTGCGGCTCATGTCTTTGGTATCACGACCGACCACCATCTGCACCGCACGCTTACCGTCACCAAGGGACAGACGCAGCGCATCGCCAACCCGGGTGATATGGGTGACAAGGGATTTGTGGGCCAGCAGAATGCCAAGGACAATCACGTCAACCACGCCGCCGGGCAATTGTTCCAACACCCATCCGACGATTGCTGCCGCAATGCAGATCTCGACAATTGTCATGGTCCCCATCAGGCGCTGTTGGTCACCCTTGTTGAAACTGCGATCACACCAGTTAATCAGGCGCCCGGTCAGAACCGCCGGATGTGGGACGCGGTCCCACAGCCATTTCGGCTCGCCAAAGATCGCGTCAAGGATCATGCCGAACACTAGGATCATAGCGCCGCCTCTAACTGCGCCCAGCGATCTGGTGCGGGAAGGCCCAGACGGATCCATTCCGGCGCATAGGGGAAGACCCGCGACCAAACCTTGCCTGCGGCAAGGTGCCGTTGCGAGGCTTGCGCATCCTTGACCTGATAAAGCTGGAACAGCGATGTCCCGCCCAGCACCTTTGCACCCGCGCGCTGTAGCAGTGCATCCAGCCGGTCTGCATCGGCGGCCAACCGTTTGCGGGTATCATCGGCCCAATGGGGATCTGACAAGGCATTGGCCCCGATTGACAGCGCCGGACCAGAAATCTGCCAGGGTCCCAAAAGATCACCCAGCCGATTGATGATCGCGGGATCACCGATTGCAAATCCCAGCCGCAAGCCAGCCAGCCCCCAGAATTTCCCAAAGCTTTTCAGGATGACTGTTCCGGGCTCTGCCGCGCGCGCGATCATTGTCTGTGCGGGCATTACATCACAAAAGCTTTCGTCGATAATCGTCAGTGGGGCGGTCAGTGCGGACGCCTCCCACAGGTAGCCGTCAGGATTGTTGGGATGGACCGCCACAAGGGCATCGTTTGCATCTTCTGCCAATGTCCAGCCCGCAGCCAGAAATGCGGCGCCGTGTTCGTTATATGTGGGGCCCGGAATGTTAACCTGCCCCGGGCCCGCAACCTGTGGCAGTGCCGCAATCAGGGCAGAAGCGCCCGCCGCGCCGATGATTGCGGCGTCTGCCGGGACATTCCAGAATGCCCGGGCGAGATCGTAAAGGCGGGCGAAGGCAGCCTTGTCAGGCAGGGCGGTCCAGGCTTCTGTTGCAAGATGGGGCAGGGGATATGGGACGGGGTTGATCCCGGTCGACAGATCAAGCCAATCCGCCCGGGTTCCGCCATAACGGGTGATGGCTGCATCCAGATCACCGCCATGATCCCGGTCCATCCTCATTCGTCAGCAGGTAGCGGGGGGTGACGGGTCACAAAGTGACCTTTGATGGCCTGCGGCCATTCGCGATAGGGGACCTGGCCGGTTTCGCTTTCCGAATGGGCCATCGCATAGGCGACGATCCCTGACGCTGCCTCTGCATTGGGTTCAAATGCGCCCAAGGTGTAATTCAGTTTGCCATTGGCCTGAATAGACACGTTGCATGCCCCCTTGCATCCCATCAGGCATGAGACACGGCGGGTTTTGACATGTTCCAGACCTGTTGCGGCGGCTTCGACCAAAACGGCCAGGGATTCGCCATCTGTCTGCGCCATATCACCGGTTTCCCAGCCCTCGCGCTTGCAGGTGTCGCATATCGTGATCCATGTTTTCATTGATTCTGCCCGTTTTTCATCGCCGCATATCAAGCGGATTATTGCCGCTTTCACAAGCTTTCGTGATCACACATGTCTTTTCGGGCAGTTCCCGTTCGTCGTTAACGCTTCGTTAGGGATTTGAGCCGAGTGGTTGTATAACAAATTTTTTACAAGTTGTTCACTTTGGGTTAAACTAGTGCGAGCAAGTGGGGGAACCATGAAAGTCCTGATCGTCCAAAGCAATGTTACTCTCGGGCAGCTGTGGAAACGGCACCTGGAGCGTTTGGATGCGGACGTTATTCATGTGCATTCCGGCTTTGACGCCATCAATCAGATCGAATTGCAAGATTTCGATGTGATCGTCCTTGATCTCTTCCTCAGCGAAGGCAGCGCGCTGACCGTGGCCGACCTCGCCGAGTTTCGGCAGCCCGATGCCAATGTTGTCTTTGTGACGGATACAACCTTCTTTTCGGACGGGTCGATCTTTCATCACAGTTCAAACGCGCGCGCCTTTATCGAGACAAGCACGCCGCCAAAGGATCTGGCGGCGATCGTCGATTATTACGGACGCCCTAGCCCCGACCGTGTGGCGCTTCCCAATTGATCTGAGGATTGATCGGAACAATCCGGTTCGGATTGATGCTTTCATGGCTGTAGTGATAGTGCCGCACGATGTGATCCATGTTCACCGTCTCGGCCACACCGGGCCACTGATATAGCTCGCGGGTGAAGCCCATGATGTTGGGGTAGTCCATGATCCGCTTGCGGTTGCATTTGAAATGCTGGTGATAGACCATGTCAAACCGGATCAGCGTGGTCCACAGCCGCCAATCCGCCTCGGTGATCTGGTCGCCCATCAGATAGCGGTTCTGGCTTAGCCGATCTTCCAGCCAGTCAAGTGTGTCAAACAGCGGGTATACAGCCGCCTCATAGGCGTCTTGCGTTGTGGCAAAGCCCGATTTGTAGACCCCGTTATTCAGCGTGTCATAGATGCGGGCGTTCACCTCTTCGATGTCGTCCCGCATCGCTTCGGGCCAGTAGTCATCGGTGTTGCCGGTCAGATCGTTGAAGGCGCTGTTGAACATCCGGATGATCTCTGACGATTCATTCGACACGATGGTGTTTTTCTGCGTATCCCACAGGATCGGGACAGTGACCCGGCCAGAGATCTGCGGATCAGCCTTGATGTAGATGTCGCGCGCATAGGGCAGCCCAAAAAGCTGATCGCCCGTCGCACCCTGATCATCAGTTTCGAATGTCCAGCCTTCGGACAACATATCGGGGTGCACGGCCGAGACGCCGATATGTGCGGTCAGTCCCTTGATCGCGCGAAACACCAGTGTCCGGTGGGCCCACGGGCACGCGTAAGAGACGTAAAGATGGTAGCGCCCGCTTTCGGCCTTGAACCCGCCACCGCCGGACGGTCCCGGGCTGCCATCCGCTGTGATCCAGTTGCGAAATTTCGCGTTGGAGCGTTTGAACGCCCCGCCAGTGGATTTCGTATCATACCAAACGTCATGCCAGACGCCGTCAACCAGTTGGCCCATTGCGATGCTCCTATTGCTAAAGAAGGAGGTAGCGCAATTGCGTGAGTGAACCAATACGGACCGAGGCGCAGGGACCGTGCGTCATTGCACATAGGGTGGGGCCGGGCATGCATTCGTGGCCGGCACGCACCTGCACAAACGGGGGGTGTCGCCGTCAGAATTTTGGGAGGCCGGTTTAAACGCGCCTGGACCCTTTCGCTGCCATTGGTTTAAGGGAGCGGTCATCCGCAGACCGAATACGTTTGATGACGGGATAGAAAATGAAACGTTTTGCTGCGTTGCTGCTATGTATATTGGTGACGCTTGGCTGCGCGTCGCAACGATCGCCCGAAGAATTGCAGGCTCTTCGTGAAATGGGACCCCGGGATGTTGGGGTGCGGTCCCCATCAAATGGTGATCGTATCCTGGCAAGTCTTCGCCCGTTTACACAAAGTGGCACTGTACAGACCCTGCAACTGGAAATGCGTATTCCGCGCGAGTGGTCTGGCAAGTCTGCGGATGTTCAGATTGCCGACGGTGACTATCGCGCGCTGCGGGAGGCGATCAGCCGGGAAACCGCTGTGGATCTGGCAACCGGATTGCGGATTGGGCAAGCGATTGCCCGACATACATTCTGCCGATCCGGACCGGTCGCCTTAAACACCGGCATGACCCGATGGTCGGCCGGTCATCCGCGCGATGCCCGGACCGCCATACCACCGGTTCGGTTCGAGGATCGCTTTCAGCCGTCGATCATTGTCAGCCTGACTTGCGATGCGACAAACCCATACATGTCCGCCGAGAAACTTGCGCAGGCCAGAAGGCCTGCGCCAACCGTTGCTGAATTCCGTGCCATGACCGTTGGGCGCACATCACTGTCGTTTTCACAGCAGCATGGGACGCAGATTGTTTATATTGCGCCCAACGGGGCCAGCTATCTTTGGTATCCAGGCAACCCGCGCGTGGTTGTCGGCAAATGGCGTATCACCCCACCACGGGCGCCCGCCCCTTATCCGTTGATCTGTTTTGATTACGGCACCCCGTCGGTTGACATCATCACAGGGACCCGCGGAACAGAGCGTTGCATGTCGCCAGGCAATTACCTGGGCCTCGAGAAAGAGGCCCGAAACGGCGACTTGTTTGGTTTGGCCGTAGCCGGCATTCCCTTTGTCCTTACCAATGACCAGCGCTACAGCATGGCCGCACTGTTGGGGCGGTCTCGCTAGGGTCCGGACCCTAATCCACTGGCTGTCACCTTGCAGTTTTGGCGACTTTCAGAACCGCCGGGCATGCTTGCCCGGTTTGGGGGCCTTTGCCGTCCCTTCGTCGTGATAGGTCGTTTATCCGTTTGCCCCGGCCCCTGCCTCGCCTTATACGTTGACCCAGACGAAGCCCGATGTGGCCAGAACGGTTGGAGGTGCGGCGGTTGACCCAAAACGGGGACCAAACACCACGTCGTCAAATCCCGGATCATCCGGGCCTCTGGTCGTGACATGAAACGGAGGACCCGATGCGTATTTTGCTGTCTCTGATGCTGGTTTTTGCAGGCTCTGCTGCTGTGGCACATCCCGGCCATTGGGCAGATGTGGCCGGGCACGACCATTGGGTCGCGGGCGCCGCGATTGGCCTGGCGGGTCTTGCCGCCATCTGGGGCGCGCTCAAGGGCAAAAAGGCGAAAGAAGACACAGCTGACGACGCACCTGAAGAGGAAGCCGCATGAAAACCGGTGTCATGATCTGCGGCCATGGCTCGCGCAGCCAGTCGGCGGTGGATGAATTTGCCGTCCTGGCGGAAAAGCTGCCCGCCTATCTGCCTGACGATTGGCTGACGGATTATGGCTATCTTGAATTTGCCAACCCGGTGATCCGTGATGGCTTGGACAAGTTGCGCGCGGCGCGATGTGAGCGCATTCTGGCGGTGCCTGGCATGTTGTTTGCCGCCATGCATGCCAAGAATGATATTCCCACCGTCCTGAACACCTATGCCGCAAAACACGGGATGCAGGTCAGCTATGGCCGAGAGCTGGGTGTGGATCCCAAGATGATCGCCGCCGCTGCGGGCCGCGTGCAAGAGGCTGTGGACCGGGCCAATGCGGATCTGGGTGACCTCCCTCTGGAGGAGACCTGTCTGGTGGTTATTGGCCGTGGCGCATCCGACCCGGACGCCAATGGCAATGTGTCCAAGGTTGCCCGTCTTATCCAAGAGGGCATGGGCTTTGGCTGGTGCGAGGTTGGCTATTCCGGTGTGACCTTCCCGCTGGTTGAACCTTGCCTGCAGCATGTGACGCGGCTGGGCTACAAGCGTGTTATTGTCTTCCCGTATTTTCTGTTCTCCGGCATTCTGATTGACCGGATTTATGGCTTTACCGATCAGGTGGCAGCCGAATACCCCGACATTGATTTTGTGAAAGCCGGTTATCTGGGTGATCATCCGAAAGTACTAGAGACATTCGCTGAGCGCATCCTCGAGCAAGACAGCGACACCCCGCCCCCCAATTGCGGGATTTGCGGGTACCGTGCGCAGGTGCTGGCGTTGGAAGATGGCGGTCACCACCATATCAGCGTCGCAGACCGCGCCCATCCTGCCTTTGGGGCGGTGCCGCCGCCCACTTGCGTTTTGTGCAAATACCGCACCCAGGTGTTGGGATTTGAGGGCGAAGTAGGTGCCGTGCAGGAAAGCCATCATCATCATGTCGAAGGGCAGGGGGCCAATGCGCCGGGCTCAAACGTCGCTGATTGCACGTTATGTGATACGTTCTGCACCGGGCTTTGCAGGCTGGAGGCGCAGCATGATCACCACCACCATCATCATGACCACGATCATGATCATCATCACCACCACCATCATGCGGTCTACCCTCATGCCAAACACCCGCACGGGCCCGAAAGCGCCCGCAGACCTGTCAAAACCTGACGATCATCTTGCCAAAAATACTCCCGCCGGAGGCGTCGACGCTATCCGCACAGACCACAGGCCTGCAAATGCGCCCCTATGAAACCGACCCCGCCGCAATCTACGCGGCCAGTTTTGCGACCGTGCGGGCAGAGGCGCGGCTGGACCGGTTTGCACCCGCACTGCAGCCTTTGATCACGCGGCTGATCCACTCCTGTGGCATGATCGAGGTCGCGGATCGGTTGGTGTTTTCGCCCGATGCTGTCACCGCTGGTCAGGCGGCCCTGGCGGCAGGTGCGCCCGTGCTGTGTGATTGCGAAATGGTGGGTGCGGGGATTATTCGCAGGTATTTGCCGGCCGCGAATGATGTGATTGTGACCTTGAATGATCCATCCGTTCCGGACCGGGCCAAAGAGATAGGCAATACACGGTCGGCAGCAGCGGTAGAGCTCTGGCGCGACCGGATAGAAGGCGCTGTCGTTGCCGTCGGCAATGCGCCGACAGCCTTGTTTCATTTGCTCGAATTGATCGACGGGGGATGGCCGAAACCAGCGGTCATCCTGGGCTTTCCGGTGGGTTTCATCGGTGCGGCGGAAAGCAAGGCCGAACTGGCCCGCGACCCGCGCGGTTGCGCGTTTGTTGCCCTTCGCGGGCGCAGAGGCGGGTCGGCCATGGCCTCGGCTGCGGTGAATGCATTGGCTGCGGGGTTGCCGGAAGATGTCTGATCCCTGGTTGCATATTGTGGGCATCGGCGAAGACGGCATGGATGGTCTGGTGCCAGCCACGCGCGCCGTGATTGAGGCCGCCGAGATTATCATTGGCGGTGACCGGCATCATGTGCTGGCAGACAATCTGACCGCCGAGCGTCTGGCCTGGCCGCACCCTTTTGATGCATTGATCGAGACGATCAAGGGCCTGCATGGCCGTCGTGTTGTTGTTCTGGCCACGGGCGATCCATTGTGGTTTTCCGTCGGCGCCAGGATCGGCCGCGCGATTGACCCCTCCCAGATCACCTATCATCCACAATTATCGGCCTTTCAGCTTGCGGCGGCCCGGATGGGCTGGTCCCTGCCGGATGTGGAAACATTGACAGTGCATGGCCGCCCGGTTGAGCAGATGATCGCATTCATTCAACCGGATGCGCGCCTGCTGGTGCTGACCACAGGCGCCGAAACACCGGCGCAGATTGCGCGATTTCTGACCGAACGCGGCTTTGGCCAATCAAGGATGACAGTCCTTGCTGCGATGGGTGGCAAAGATGAGGCGCGTTTCGACGGGGTGGCCGATAGTTGGGATCATGTGGTTCCCGCGTTCAACACCTTGGCTGTGGATTGTATTGCCGCCCCGAATGCGGCCCTGCTGCCCCGTGTGCCGGGATTGGCGGATGATCTGTTTCAATCTGATGGCACGATGACCAAGCAAGAGGTGCGTGCGGCCACGGTGGCCAAGCTGATGCCGATGCGGGGCGCGCTTTTGTGGGATATCGGCTGTGGCTGTGGGTCGGTCGCGATTGAGTGGATGCGCGCGGCCCGCTACGCCCGTGCTGTGGGGATTGAACCGCGTGCGGACCGGCGTGCAATGGCGGCGGCAAATGCGTTGGCGCTGGGCGCACCGAAGCTGGAGCTGGTGGATGGCGAGGTGCCGGATGCTTTGGAGGGATTGGCGGCACCTGATGCGATTTTCATCGGGGGGGGCTTGAGCCGTCAGACGTTTGAAGCGGCGTGGGATACGTTGCGTCCGTTAGGCCGGATGGTGGCCAACGCTGTGACGTTGGAAAGTGAGGCAGAGCTGATCGCTTTGCATAAGGCTTATGGCGGTGATTTGGTCAAGCTGTCGGTGCATCGCGCCGAACCTGTGGGTCGCTTGACAGGCTGGCGTCCGCTGATGCCTGTGACCCAGTGGAGTTTGGTAAAGCGATGACTGGAGACGCTCGGTTGGCGCCATCGCCCCTCCCGCCATCCCGTGGCACGCTTTATGGCGTAGGCTTAGGCCCGGGTGCGCCGGATTTGATCACTTTGCGTGCGGCCCGACTGATTGAGCGCGCAGCGGTGGTCGCCTATCCGACATTGGCGGGCGCTGACAGTTTTGCCCGATCTATTGCAGCGGAGTTGATTGCCGACAATGCGCGCGAGATCGTCATGGATGTCCCGATGTCGGTGGAGCGTGCGCCTGCGCAGGTGGCTTATGATCAAGGTGCTGCCTCTATTTCGGACGCTCTGGATGCGGGTGATGATGTGGTGTGTCTGTGTGAGGGTGATCCGTTTTTCTACGGCTCATTTATGTATTTATTCGCCCGTTTGTCAGATCGCTACCGGGTGGAGGTGGTGCCGGGTGTGACATCGGTCACCGCCTGTGCGGCCCGCGCGGGAATGCCGTTGGCGGCCCGCAATGAACGGTTGACCGTGTTGCCCGGACCCTTGCCCGAGGAAGAGCTGCGTGCCCGGATCGAAGGCGCTGAAAGCGTTGTGATCATGAAGGTGGGGCGGCATTTGCCGAAAATTCGTGCTGTGATTGATGGGTTGGGGCTGACGGCGTCGGCTGTATATGTGGAGCGCGCCACATTGCCGGACGAGGTTGTGTTGCCACTGGCGGATGCACCCGAAAAGGCCCCCTATTTTTCGATGATTTTGCTGACTAAAGGGGCTGATCCATGGCTTTGAAACCTGTTGTTTTGGCCTTGTCCCGGTCAGGCGAGCCTGTGGCGCACCGTGTGGCCGACGCGTTGGGCGCACAGGTGCATGGTCGTGCGGGCCGAGTGGCGCAGGCGGACGCGTTTTTTCCCAACGCGCTGGATCACGCGCGCGATTTGTTTGCGGCGGGTGTGCCGATTGTGGGGGTCTGTGCCTCGGGGATATTGATCCGGGCTGTCGCCCCTCTCTTGGCCGACAAGACGACTGAGCCGCCGGTGATTTCAGTGTCCGATGATGGGGGTGTGGTCGTGCCATTGCTGGGTGGCCATCGTGGGGCAAACCGCTTGGCCGCGCAGGTCGCTGAGGCTCTGGGCTCTGTGTCTGCCGTGACGACTGCGGGCGATGTGGCCATGGGGGTGGCTCTTGATGCCCCGCCTGCGGGCTATCGCTTGCAGAACCCTGGGGATGCCAAATCGGCAATGGCGGCGTTGTTGTCGGGTGGTGGCGTTGCCTTGTCGGGTGAGCCGTTCTTTGCGCAGGATTTGCCTGTGGGTGATGATCTGGAGATTTGCGTGGCGGAGACGCCTTTGGCGGGGTCCGCGGCACGTCTTGTCTATCATCCGCAGTGCTTTGTGTTGGGGCTGGGCTGCGCCCGCAATGCCGACCCGGAGGCGATGTGGACCCATGTTCAAGCCATCCTGAAAGAGGCGGATATTGCCCCCGGTGCCGTGGCCTGTGTCGCATCGCTTGATCTGAAAGCGGATGAACCTGCGATCCTGGCTGTGGCGGATCGCCTGGGGGTGCCGTTCCGCGTGTTTTCCGCGGCAGAGCTGGAGGCTGAAGCCGGGCGATTGGCCAACCCGTCTGATGTGGTGTTTGCCGAAGTGGGCTGCCATGGCGTGGCCGAAGGTGCGGCACTTGCGTGCGCCGGTGCGGACGCTGTTTTGACCGTTGAGAAGGTCAAGACGGGTGAGGCGACCTGCGCCATTGCCCGCGCGCCGGAGCCTGTTGTGACGATGCGCGGCCGCGCCCGTGGTCGATTGTCAGTCGTGGGCATCGGACCGGGCCAGGCGGCCTGGCGAACGCCCGAGGTGTCAAAGCTGGTGGCGGAGGCCGACGAGCTGGTGGGCTATGGCCTTTATATCGACTTGCTGGGGCCTTTGGCTGTGGGCAAGGACCGGTCGGATTTTCCCTTGGGTGGTGAGGAGGATCGGTGCCGCTATGCGTTGGAGCAGGCGGGCAAGGGCAAGAATGTTGCCTTGGTCTGTTCCGGTGATGCGGGGATTTATGCGATGGGGGCGCTGGTGTTTGAATTGCTGGATCGTGGCCCGGACCAGATGGGCGTATCGGATGCTGCGCGCCGGGTTGAGGTGATTTGTTCGCCGGGGGTGAGTGCGTTGCAAGGGGCGGCGGCCCGTGCGGGTGCGCCTTTGGGCCACGATTTCTGTGCCATTTCCTTGTCGGATTTGCTGACCCCGCGCGAGGATATCGTCAAGCGGTTGAAAGCGGCGGCTGAAGGAGACTTTGTGATCGCTTTTTATAACCCGGTGTCAAAACGGCGGCGGACCTTGTTGGCGGAGGCGCGCGATATATTGTTGGCGCATCGTCCCGCCGATACGCCTGTGATGCTGGCCTCGTCCTTGGGTCGCCCGGAGGAGGAAATCCGCTATCGCCGGTTGGATGCGCTAGAGGTGGATGAGGTGGATATGCTGACTGTTGTGTTGGTCGGGTCATCGCATTCACGTTTGGCGCAATTGGGTGAGGGGCCGCGGATGTTTACGCCGCGTGGCTATGCCCGCAAGATTGATGGGGATCTGGCCGGGTGACGCTGTTTCGCTGGCGCGAAAGGCGCCCCACCCTGCCTTCCCGCATGGAGAGTTGAGATGACGGTTTACTTTATTGGTGCGGGCCCGGGTGATCCGGAATTGCTGACGCTGAAAGCGGCCCGGGTGATTGGCGAATGTCCGGTCTGTCTTTATGCTGGATCTCTGGTGCCCGAGGCTGTTGTGGCCTGCGCCCCGGATGATGCGTTGGTCATGGATACCGCACCCATGACCCTTGATGACACCCATCGTGTGATTGTTGCGGCCCATACAAAGGGGCAGGATGTTGCCCGGGTGCATTCGGGTGATCCATCGCTATATGGCGCGATTGCCGAACAAATCCGGCGGCTGAAGGCTGACGGGATTGCGTATCAGATTATCCCCGGTGTGCCTGCTTATGCAGCAGCTGCGGCCGCATTAGGAACCGAATTGACGGTGCCGGAGGTTGCGCAGTCAATCGTCCTCACACGCATGTCGATGAAATCGACCGGGATGCCCGAAGGTGAGACCCTGGCGAATTTTGCGCGGACGGGTGCGACATTGGCCATTCATCTGGGTATCCGTGCCCTGCGCGAGATTGAGCGGCAGCTGGCGCCCTATTATGGCGAAGATTGTCCGGTCGCCGTGATCTATCGCGTCGGCTGGCCGGATCAGATGATCATTCGTGGCACATTGATGGATGTGCGCGAAAAGGTGCGTGCCGCCAAGATTACCCGCACGGCGCTGATCCTGGTTGGTCCCGCATTGAACGATTCGCATGGGTTTCCGGACAGCGCGCTGTATGATGCGGCCAAACCACATGTGCTGCGACCGCGTGTGAAGCCAGACATATAAGGCTCTTGTGCCTTGTGCCGCAGTGCGGCGGATTATGTCACTTGATATTTACCTTTGCAGGTCCATTCTTGGCATATGTCTGGAGGGGACAGTAACGATGTATGCATTTTTACCAGAAGCGATCCGTCAGGGTCTGGAAGACGCCCGCAAGGCGTCGTTGAAGCGCAAGGACCGCCTGTCTGTTCATGATGGGTCGGAAACTTACCGGATCAGACGGTTCTGGGATAGTGGCTTTGCACTGGATCTGGACGCGTCCGACAAATTGCGCGGGCATGTTGATATCTATGACGGCCCGCGACACCTTTATCAGTGTCTGGTTGTGTCATCGGTTTCGGACGCGCATGAGCATGTGTTCGAGTTCAAATGGCTGACACCGGTCGCAACCGCACCTGCGGCTGATTTCGTGCGACCGGATTTTGTTCCAGCCGGGTTGATTGATCTTCAAAACTGATTGTCGTTCCACGGTTGCAGCGCTAGGTGGTGGCTCAGAACTTCGAACCCATACTATTGCGGACGAGATGGCAAAGACGGACGTGACTGGGAGTTTCGCGAAGCGAGTGACGATCCAGCGGCCGTGCTTAAGTGTGTCGAACGATTACTCTTCGAGGTTTCGCCGCAGATAGATCCTTAGGTCAACCGATCGCAGCATTTTTTGGGCTGCGTTGGGTGGGAAGCTGGGCCTTGACGCTTTCCAGATTATTCGTTGACTTCCGGCGGCGTCATGTATCCAGCATCAACGATGCCGGATCGACAGTGGCGTCCTGCTTACCGAAACCCGCTAACTGCCTATAGAAATCGGTCGACCGATGTACAGCGCCGGCGTTTGAAAAAGTTTCACGCGACTGCGCAGCTCGGTCATCGTTCAATGAAAACAGTTTTTGGGTCCCTACTTAATCAATCGATTGAGTCACAAAAAATACCGTGCCTAAAGTGCGTTCCATACGCCCTGGGGGCGCGATCCATGAGTGTAGTGCATTCTCGTCAAAAGCGGGCCATGCGGGGGTGCCTTGCCAAATCACGGTCGTCAGCCGAATTCTGACCGACAGGGTATCATCAAAACGTGCAAACAATGTGCAGGTTTCGGCCCCTGGCGTGGCCAGATGCGGGGCAAGCGACGGGGCACACCGCACAAAAATGGCGCCCCGAACAAGGTCAGGCCATCCGGCTCAAGATATGTTAGGCGACCGTCATGCAGCGCCTTTGCCGCCGGGCGGTCGGAGATCGTAAACCGCTGCGGGTCGGGCTGAACCATCGGCCGCGCCATAAGTGCGGCATCATGTTTGCCGTGCGGCGTATCAGTTAGGGCAGTGTCAAAATCGGGAACATTCAGGGGAAACGCAGCGCCGGTCGCATCGGCTATCTGGGTGATAGGAATGTCCGACGCTACACACACTTTCGCACCGCCAAGGGCGATACCGGTTTGGTTTTCGTCGCATTCATTCAGGTCTGCTTGGCTGGGCAAAGTGACCACACACAAAGCAGTCATAAGTGTTATACTGAAAAGTACACCGCGCAAGACGCTTCCACAAAACAAATTTGTCGATATCGCAAGCGGGTTATTTCCCTCGATTATGATGAACTGGATTCTAAGTTTCCCGCACCGCGCGGAAGGACCTCAATGGTTAGTTGAAAGCTCGCTACGGCCGGGTTGTCCATCATCTTTTTCTTGCAAACTCTCTCGTTGTCAGATCTCCTACAGCCGAACCCAGTCTTTTATTGTTGTCGTCCTTCGACCACGCATAATGGGTCCTGACCCTAGGTTGTGTTGACATTCGGGATTCCCAGAAGGGGCTGTTTGTGATTCAAGCTGGGTACTGTGCAGGAAGCCAGCATGATTGAGCGGGCAAGAACTAAGTGACAGTGTCTGGACGAAGCTGGAACCGCATTTGCCCGGCAAACAGACGGACCCAGGACGGAGCGGTCAGGACAATAGAAAATTCATGGAAGCCATTCTTTGGCTTGCGAGAACCGGAGCGCACTGGCGGGCCCTACCGGAGCATTTCGGGAAGTGGAATTCGGTCTATATGCGCTTCAATCGCTAGTGCCGGGACGGGGTGTTTGATCGTCTTTTCAATGCGATGGCAGATGATCCAGACTTCGCGTATATCGTTTTGGACAGCACCTTCGTTCGCGCCCACCAGCACAGCGCGGGCGCGCAAAAAGGGGGGCTGAAGCTCAGGCGTTAGGACGCTCACGGGGTGGGATCAGCAGTAAAATCCACCTTGCGACCGATGCGCATGGCAATCCAGTCCGCCTGATCCTGACGGGTGGACAGCGCAATGACATCACCCAAATTGAACCTCTGCTTCAGGGGCTGAAAGCCGACTTTGTTCTCGCGGACAAAGGGTATGATGGTGCGCAGGCAATACACGCAATCGCTGCGGCGGGGGCGACCCCGGTCGTTCCGCGTCGCACCACGACGACATCGTGGGGCGGGTGCGATGCAGTACTCTATAAAGACCGTAACGCCGTCGAACGGTTCTTCAGCACCCTCTCGTTGCTGCAAGCAGCAACTGCCGGGCAATGGATCAAACACTTCCGCCGCATCGCCACCCGCTATGATAAACTGGCCCAAAACTATCTAGGCTTCACAAACCTCGTCTGTGCCCTCAAATGGTGTACCTGAATGTCAACACGACCTAGGGTTTTTCGTGCCTCGGCCAGTACGCTGAAGTGCGTTTCATTGACGTATTTGTTACGGAGCTTTCCATTGAAGCTTTCGATGAATCCGTTTCGAGCGGGCTTTCTCGCCAGCTTCCTGTTCATCGATCATCTGGATGATTTGTTCGGCGGTAAATCTCGGCTGCATTTGTCCGTCCCTGTGTTGGCCGGACGTTATGAAAGGCTGGGGCAGATTTGGCAGTCAGGTCATTTCCTGGAACTGCAGCAAGCCGACAGCATTGCCGCGATTTCAACGCTGCTACGGTACCGTCCCCGAGGTCATCAGAGTACGTTTTCGTTATTCAAGCAGGCCTCCGTCATCGTTCCGGACCCTGAACCAGAGTTTACGCCAAATGGAAGTCGCCAAGGACTTAATGAAGGGCCAAACCGCTTCAGTTGCGGAGCACCAGCACCGATGTTTTTGCGTGCCGCACGACGCGAGCGGCGTTAGACCCTAACAGGTAGTCCCGCAGCGCAGGCTGGTGCGCGCCGATCAGGATCAGATCAATCGCGAGCTTGTCAGCCAGATCAATGACCTTGTCATAGACCGTGCCTGTCAGCGCGTAAGTGTTCGCGGACAAACCAGCCGCATTCACGGCCTCGTCAAGGGCCACTTGAACCGCGCTTTTGCTTTTGGCCTCGAAATCGTCATCAAAATAGGACCCGACGATGGCCATGCCGACATTGGGCACAACTGTCACCACATGCAGGTCGCTGTTCCACGGCGCGGTCAGCGTCTTGGCGGCTTGCAGTTGTCGCTGTGTCTCATCCGTAAGCGAGACATCGACAGGGACGAGAACTTTGCTGAACATCGGTTTCTCCCTAGAAGGCCGGTTGGGTTGCGCGCCCACGCTGCAGGAAGACAATCAGTGCCAGAAGCAGGAATGCGGGGATGAAGAAGATTTCTTTGGGCATCCGCTCGTTTTCGATGGCGACCGTGGCGATTTGCGCGGGTTCATCGCCGTAGAAATCATAGTCGTTTGCCAGCGTGTCGAAATAGGGCGTTCCGGGGAATGGTTCGTCCAGGGTCAGCATGTCACCATCTTCGAACACGGTCAGGCCGGCGGCTTCCAATCGCTCCAACCCGGTGCCTTCTGTCTCGGGTGTGAAGACCACTGTGATATTGCCGACGATCCCTGTGTCGAAATCAGGTGCCGAAATTTCCAACCGTGCATTGCTGCCACTTGGCAGTTCCTGCAGGGCTGCAAGCGCCGCCGGACCTTGATGATAAGTGTATTTGTCCTGCCACTGGTCCAGCCAGAAATCCGGTCGGAACAGCATGAAGACGATCAACAACATCACCCCTGCTTCCCATTTGCGGTTCTTGGCGATGAAATACCCTTGGGTCACCGCGGCAAAGACCAGCATCGCAACAAGGGAGACAAAGAAGACAAAGACCGCCTTGGCGGGCCCCACATTGATCAGCAGCAAATCCGTGTTGAAGATGAACATGAACGGCAGCAGGGCTGTCCGGATGTCGTAGGCAAAGCCCTGCACCCCTGTCTTGATCGGATCACCCCGGCTGATCGCCGCTGCCGCGTAGGCCGCGAGGCCGACGGGAGGTGTATCATCCGCCAGAATGCCGAAATAAAACACAAACATGTGCACAGCGATCAACGGCACAATCAGCCCAGACTGCGCCCCGACGGACACGATGACCGGGGCCATTAGTGAGGACACCACGATATAGTTGGCTGTGGTCGGCAGGCCCATCCCCAGGATCAACGACAGTACCGCCACCAGCACAAGCAGAATGATCAGGTTGCCGCCCGAGATAACCTCGATCACCTGGCCGATGATCTGATGCGCCCCGGTCAGGGAAATGGTGCCCACGATGATGCCCGCGGCCCCGGTTGCTACGCCGATCCCGATCATGTTGCGCGCGCCCCCTTCGAGGCCCGCGACAAAGTCACGGAAACCCGCGACGGTCTGATTGGCAAAATCGGATTCGCCCCGGAAAATCGCCTTGAGTGGTCTGTGGGTCAGCGCCACGATGATCATCGCAATGGTGGCCCAGAAGGCCGAGAGGGCAGGCGATAGCCGGTCGAGCGTCTCTGTTCGCACCATCAGGTTCCAGACCAATACGAAAATAGGGAGCGCAAAATACGCCCCGCCCAGGAAGGTAGGCGTCAGCCGTGGTGCTGCGACCGCGGTTGCATTGGGGTCATCAACCTGCACATCGGGGTAACGTGATGCGATGTAAACCAGCGCCAGATAGGCGACCCCCAACAGGACAAGGGCCGCATAGACCGTATTGCCCGGCATCATGGGTTCCAGCATCGCCCGAAAGCCGATCACAAGGAAGGTAATCGCGGCCATGCCGATGAAGCCGCTGATGAACAGGATCAGGATCATCACCACACCGATATGGCGCCCTGGCTTTTTCAACCCTTCCAGCCCCATCTTCAGGCTTTCCAGATGCACGATATAAAGCAGGGCGATGTAGGAAATCACCGCAGGCAGGAAGGCATGCTTGACGACTTCGATATAGGGAATGTTCACATATTCGACCATCAGGAAGGCCGCGGCCCCCATAACGGGTGGTGTCAGTTGCCCATTGGTGGACGATGCCACCTCTACCGCGCCCGCCTTTTCACCGGAAAAGCCGATCCGCTTCATCAGGGGGATGGTGAAGGTCCCGGTGGTCACAGTGTTCGCAATAGATGAGCCAGAGATCATGCCCGTCATCATCGAGGACAGGACCGCTGCCTTGGCCGGACCGCCCCGTAGGGCGCCCAGCAGGGCGATGGCCACCTTGATGAACCAGTTGCCGCCGCCCGCCTTTTCAAGAAGCGCCCCAAAGAGCACGAAGAGGAAAATCATTGACGTCGAAACGCCCAGAGCGACCCCGAAGACCCCTTCGGTCTGCATCCAGTAATGGCCCATCGCCTTGCTGAAAGACGACCCGCCGTAATTTGTAATACTGCCGACCCATTCGGAATACCCGCCAAAGAATGCCAGCGCGAGGAACATCGACGCAATGATCACAAGCGGCAGTCCCAGCGAGCGGTACACAGCGATCATCAGAACCACCATGCCGATACCGGACATGACGATATCCGTTGTGGACCACAGGCCCGGACGGGTCGCAATTTCGAACCTGTTCACAACCAGATAGAGACAGGCCACCGTTCCAAGGATCGCAAGGATCCAGTCATAGGTGGGGATACGGTCCCGGTGCCCAAAGATCGGAAAGGCCAGCGTGGCCAGAACAATGGCAAAGGCCAGATGCACGTAGCGCGCCTGTGCAACAATATTGGCAAAGTCACTGAAACCTGTTGCCTGCGCCAGAACGCCGGGCAGCTTGGAGGCAATATAAAGCTGAAAGAGCGACCAGATGATGCACAGGGCGAAAATCATCTGCATGGCAAAGGGGCTGGCTTGGCGGGCGCCGGTATCGGCTTCGGCCACCATGTCTTCGGCGGTGCGTGTCTCGGTCAAATCTGGTCCCCCTGCAGATGCACTGGCGATGTGCAAAATGTGGCAACCGCCCCCCATGTTGCGGGGGGCGGTCGCGTTGTTTCTAGGCCGTCAGAACGACGGTCCTATTCCATCAGACCAAGCTCTTTATAGGCTTTTTCTGCGCCGGGATGCAGTGGTGCAGACAGCCCGTCGCTGACCATCTCGCTGGCTTCCAGATTTGCAAATGCAGGGTGCAATCCGCGGAAATCATCCAGGTTCGACATCACGGCCTTGGCAACCACGTAAGCCACATCATCGGACACCTGCGCAGAGGTCACGAATGTCGCCCCAACACCAAAGGTTGTTGTGTCTTCATCAGTGCCCGCATACATGCCGGCAGGAATAGTCGCCACGCGGTAGTAAGGGTTGTCGTTCACAAGCGCATCAACAGGCGCGCCGGTGACAGAGACCAGTTTCACGTCACAGGTTGTTGTCGCTTCCTTGATTGCGGCAGCCGGGTGACCGATCGTGTAGATCATCGCGTCGATATTATCGTCGCAGATCTGCTTGGCCATTTCAGAACCTTTATACTCTGTCGCGAGGGCGAAATCGTCCATAGTCATCCCGAAGGCTTCCATGACAACTTCCATTGTGGCGCGCTGGCCAGATCCGGGGTTGCCGACATTCACGCGCTGGCCTTTGAGCTCTTCAAAGGATGTGATGCCGCTATCGGCACGCACGATCAGTGTGAATGGCTCTGGATGGACCGAGAACATCGCGCGGACATCAGGGAACGGGTTGTCTGCAAACTGCGATGTGCCGTTATAGGCATGGTACTGCCAGTCAGATTGGGCCACGCCGAACTCTAGCTCGCCCGCCTTGATGGTGTTGATGTTGTAGACAGATCCACCGGTCGACTCGACTGCGCAGCGGATCCCGTGATCCTTGCGGTCGCGATTGACGAGGCGACAGATCGCGCCGCCGGTTGGGTAGTAGACGCCTGTGACGCCACCGGTCCCGATTGAGATGAATTGCTGATCCTGTGCGCTTGCCGCGCCGCCGAATGTAAGTGCGGCGGCCGCAATGGCGCCACCGATAATGTTGAGATGTTTCACGAAATACTCCCTTTTTCGCTGCGGGCTTTTGCGCACCGCTTGGCAGAAGGTTCGCGAAACTGCCCAGTGATGTCAAACTTTGAAAAGCAATTGTGCAGAATTCCTATGCTTTTTGGGGTTGGCTGCGCGCAGATCATCGTAGGTGTGCCTCGCATTTAGGACTTGCTTGTACGCAGTGCGGTGGATTCCCTGTGCCGATCATGCCATGCCTATACAAAGCTTGGACCCCGACGATCACAAAGGTAGTCACCCCATGAGCCACGTCTTTCCGCGCCAAATTGCAGCCCCTCCCGTCAAGGCCGTCAGCGGCGAGGGGTGTTATCTGATTGATGACAGCGGCAAGTGGTATTTCGATGGGTCAGGGGGCGCGGCGGTGTCCTGTCTTGGCCATGGCGATGCCGCCGTAATCAAGGCAATACAGGACCAGGCGGGCCAGCTTGCCTTTGCGCATACGGGCTTTTTCACCAGCGAACCGGCGGAAAAACTGGCGGATCTGCTGATCGCGCAGGCCCCGGGGGATCTGGATCGCGTTTATTTCGTCTCTGGTGGGTCCGAGGCGGTCGAGGCTGCCTTGAAGCTTGCCCGGCAATACCATCTGGAACGCGGCGCCCCGGACCGGCGCCATATCATCGCGCGGCGCCAAAGTTATCATGGCAATACGCTTGGGGCGTTGGCCACCGGCGGCAACGCCTGGCGGCGGGCGCAATTCGCCCCGATCCTGATTGATGTCAGCCATATCGCCCCCTGTTACGAGTACGTCGAAAAAGACGCGGACGAGACCGCGTTCGACTACGGGCAACGCGCCGCCCAAGAGTTGGAGGACGAAATCCTGCGCCTTGGGCCGGACACGGTGATGGCCTTTGTGGCTGAACCGGTTGTGGGTGCAACAATGGGGGCAGTCCCCGCGGTCGAAGGGTATTTCAAACGTATCCGCGAGATTTGCGATACATATGGCGTCTTGCTGATCCTTGACGAGGTCATGTGCGGCATGGGGCGCACGGGACATTTGTTTGCCTGCGAGGCGGATGGTGTGACGCCGGACATCCTGTGCATCGCCAAGGGATTGGGCGCGGGCTACCAGCCGATTGGTGCGATGTTGTGTACGGATGCGATCTATCAGGCACTCGCCGCAGGTTCGGGGTTTTTCCAGCATGGTCATACCTATATCGGCCATCCGGTCGCCTGTGCCGCCGGTGTTGCCGTGGTGGACGCGATCTTGAGCCGCGGGTTGTTGCCCCGGGTGAATGAGATGTCGCAAAAGCTGCGCGGTGCGCTGCATGACGCGTTTGGCCAGCACCCGAATATCGGGGATATCCGGGGCAGGGGTCTGTTTCTGGGTATGGAATTTGTGGCTGACCGGGCAGACAAGACACCGTTTGCGCCGGGCCTGAACATTGCTGGCCGTTTCAAGGCGGCCGCCTTTGAGGCCGGGTTGATCTGCTATCCGATGCGCGGCACCCGTGACGGCCAGTATGGCGATCATGTCCTGCTGGCGCCGCCTTTCATCATGTCGGATGATCAGGTCGGCGAGATCGTCGACAAGCTGAAACGCGCGGCAATTGTCCTCGATACAGCCTAGCGACGTTATTCGGCGGCAATCTTGTCGCGCAGGAACCGGCGCAGGATCTTGCCGGATGCAGATTTCGGGATTTCGTCCACAAACCGTATTTGATGCAGCTGCTTGTAGGAGGCCAGCGTTTTGTCGAAATGCGCCATGATCGCGGTTTCGTCCGGCCCCCCTTCGGCCGCGACGACAAAACCGATGGGCAGCTCGCCTGCTTCCGGGTCGGGCAGACCGATCACGGCGGCATCGGTGATGCCGTCCATACCAACCAGCGTGGCCTCCAGCTCGGCCGGGGCCACCTGAAAGCCCTTGTATTTGATCAGCTCTTTCAGCCGGTCCACAATGAACATGTAACCATCGGCGTCAATCCGGGCGATATCGCCGGTGCGCAGCCAGCCATCATCCACAATGGTTGCGGCGGTGGCTGAGGGATTGTTCAGATAGCCCTGCATCACCTGCGGACCCTTGATCCACAATTCACCTTCCTGTCCGGCAGGCAGATCAGCGCCGGTTTCGATATCGACAATGCGACAATGGGTATTGGGAACAGCCTGCCCGGACCCGCCGGGTTTGTTGGCGGCACCCGGGGTCACGTGTGACACCGGGGCCAGCTCTGTCATGCCGTAGCCCTGCAACGATGTGCAGCCAAGCCGGGCCTCGACCGCATTGGAGAGTTCCGCACCCAATGGCGCCGCGCCGGAAAACACCTGTTCCAGCGCGCTGAGGTCGTAGTCATCCACAATCGGATGCTTGGCAAGCGCCAGTGCGACCGGTGGCACGATCCACATGCGCCGCGACTTGTGATCCTGACTGATTTGCAGGAACAACGGCAGATCAAAACGCGGCAAGGTCACCACGGCCCCACCACCGGCAAGATGCACATTCATCAAAACTGTCATACCATAGATATGGAAGAACGGCAGAAAGCCTGCCGCAACCTCGCCTTTCCGAAAGCCCCCCGCAGCGATGATCTGATCGCAATTGGCCACAAGGTTGCGGTGCGATAACATGACGCCCTTGGGCAGCCCGGTCGTGCCTGACGAGTATGGCAGCACAACCGTATGCTTATCGAGGTCAACGGGAACCTGTGCGTTGATGGGATCACCCATGAGGCCCAGAAACTCAGGTGAGCCGATTGCGATCACGCCGATATCACCGGCGGCTTCCTGTGCCGTGCCCACAAAATCGGGAATGGTGATCAGCAACTCGGCTTGCGAGTCCGCCAGCTGATGTTTGATCTCGGGGGCGGTGTAGGTTGGGTTCAGTGTCGTGATTGTTCCCCCAGCCCAGGCCACCGCATGGAAAATCACACAATATTCCGGGATGTTCGGGGCCATCAGCGCAACAGTATGCCCTGCACCGAACCCCGCCTGGGTCAGACCGCCCGCCAACCGCTTGACCTGATCCATGAAAGCCGCAGTCGTCATCGTGCGCCCTGTGGGGCCGTCCGTCAGGACAACGTCGTCGGGGCGGTCAATCAATCCTGCAAAAACCCGTTCGGTGATGGACTGATCGGTAAGTGGGACGTCGGCGAACGCGCTGCTGAATATGGTCATGGGGGATCCTCCTGTCGGGCGAACATGGCACAACGGGTGGCAACCTGCCTAGGGTCGGACACGACTAATTCCGCGACGCCTGTGCAGATTTCATGAAGTATCAGTCAAACTGGGGGCCCGGTCTGCGTGGGTCATGCCCCTTACGTCATCCGACAGGTCTGCTTTAGCGGACGCCGATAGCGGCCAGCGCCTTGCTGAGTTCGGGGGGCAGGGCCTCTTCGCTTTGTCGGCCTTGGGGCAAATCGGCAGGTGCGTCGTCCACGCTCAGATATCGCCAGCCCTGAAAGGCGCGTTTTGGTGTCGCCGCAACCCTGATCAATCCGGGTTTGCAGCAGATGGCGCAGCGCCGGATGCCATCGGCCCCGATATATTCGTCAAGCCGCAAAACGGGTTGCCTGCACAGGATGACGCCCTTGATGACCCAGAAAATCGAGCCCCCGTTGACAATCTCGTCGCCGCGTTTCGGCCACATCCGGGTGATGTGACGAGGCAGGCCGTCATCCGACTGCGCCCGCTTTGTCGATTGCCAGGCGGCCAGGCCTGCGACGTCTTCGGTGCCGACGGAAAGTTTGAGCAGATGAACGGTCTTGGTCATTTATCGTTTATCCCCCCCCGGATTATGATAACAAATAGGCCTGCCTGGTCGATATTCAACGTGATCAGGGGTATCGGTGTATATGGTGGTTTTCTTGAGTTCAACCACCATATATGGTAAGTATGGCCGTCAATCTAACATCCTGGCGGTCTGAATATCAGGGCTTTCCGCGAATCCCTCATGTGAAAAGGACGACATTCCTCATGTCTCGTTTCTCTGCCCCAATTGCTGAACAAATCTGGGATATGAAATACCGGTTCAAAGAGGCTGATGGCACGCCGATTGACGAAACGGTTGAGGATACCTGGCGCCGGATCGCACGCGCATTGGCCGCGGTCGAGAGTGACCCGGCCGCCTGGGAGGATCGGTTTTACGACGCTTTGGCCGATTTCAAATACCTGCCCGCTGGCCGGATCACCGCAGGTGCGGGCACTGCCCGCTCGGTCACCTTGTTCAACTGCTTTGTCATGGGAACGGTGCCTGACAGTATGGGTGGTATCTTTGATATGCTCAAAGAGGCGGCGCTGACCATGCAGCAGGGTGGCGGGATCGGCTATGATTTCTCGACCATTCGTCCCAAGGGCGCGGGTGTCAAAGGCGTGGCAGCGGATGCATCCGGCCCGCTGTCGTTCATGGATGTCTGGGATGCGATGTGCCGCACGATCATGTCCGCGGGATCCCGCAGGGGTGCGATGATGGCAACAATGCGCTGTGACCATCCGGATATCGAGGCGTTCATCACGGCCAAGTCCGATCCGGCCCGTCTGCGTATGTTCAACATGTCGGTACTGGTGACGGACCCATTCATGGATGCGGTCAAGGCGGACGGGCCGTGGGATCTTGTCTTTGATGGCGAAACCTATCGCACCGTGCAGGCTCGCGATCTGTGGGATGCGATCATGCGGTCAACCTATGACTATGCCGAACCGGGTGTGATCTTTATCGACCGTATCAACCAGATGAACAATCTGAGTTACTGCGAGACAATTGCTGCAACCAACCCATGTGGTGAGCAGCCGCTGCCGCCTTATGGCGCCTGCCTGCTTGGCTCGATCAATCTGGCCCGTCTTGTGACGGACCCGTTTGGGGATGCGGCTGCGCTGGACGATGACGCGCTGACAGAACTGGTCGCCACAGCCGTACGGATGATGGATAATGTGGTCGACGCATCCCGTTTTCCATTGGCGGCGCAGCAGGCCGAAGCGCAGGCAAAGCGCCGCATCGGGCTGGGCATTACCGGACTGGCGGATGCGCTGCTGATGGTCGGTCTGCGCTATGGCTCGGAGGAGGCGGCGCGTCAGACCGATCGCTGGATGCACGCTATCGCCCGCGCCGCTTATCTGGCCTCTGCGAGCCTGGCGAGCGAGAAAGGCGCTTTCCCGCTGTTTGATGCTGACGCGTTCCTGGCGAGCGGCGCAATGCAAGACATGGATGAGGACGTAAAAGATGCTATCCGTCAAAAAGGCATACGAAATGCGTTGCTGACGTCAATCGCGCCAACCGGTACGATCAGCTTGTATGCAGGCAACGTCTCTTCCGGAATCGAGCCCGTGTTTGCCTATGCCTACACCCGAAAGGTTTTGCAAAAGGATGGATCGCGGACCGAGGAAGAGGTTGTCGACTATGCCGTCCAGCTGTGGCGTGATTTGAAAGGGGACGCGCCCCTGCCAGATTATTTTGTCAACGCGCAGACGTTGGCGCCGCTTGATCATGTGCGTATGCAGGCGGCCGCGCAGAAATGGATCGACAGTTCGATCTCCAAAACAATTAACTGCCCTGAAGACATCAGCTTTGAAGACTTCAAGGAAGTATACATGGCAGCCTGGGATCAGGGCTGTAAGGGCTGCACCACGTATCGTCCGAATGATGTGACCGGATCCGTTTTGTCAGTGTCAGAGGAGGCCTCGCCATCAGAGGTTCCCGATCAGGTCCGGGACGGCGACGAAGGTGCTGAGGTGGTCTATATGTCCGAACCGCTGGATCGGCCACAGGAGCTGGACGGGGCGACCTACAAGCTGAAATGGCCTGATTCAGAGCATGCCATTTACATCACTGTAAATGATCTGGTGATTGCTGGACACAGGCGCCCATTCGAGGTGTTCATCAATTCCAAGAATATGGAGCATTTTGCCTGGACCGTCGCGCTGACCCGGATGATTTCCGCGGTCTTTCGGCGCGGTGGTGACGTGTCGTTTGTGGTGGAGGAACTCAAGGCGGTGTTCGACCCGCGCGGCGGTGCGTGGATGCAGGGCAAGTATGTGCCATCAATCCTCGCCGCAATTGGTGGGGTGATTGAAAAGCACATGATCTCCACCGGATTTCTGGCGGGTGAAGGGATGGGGCTGAAGGCCGATCCGCAGGCGGATGTTGTTGCGATCAACGGTGGACAGCGCGGCAAAGCATGCACCTCGTGTGGGGCATATGAGTTGCGGATGATCGAAGGCTGTATGACATGCGCGTCATGCGGTTATTCGAAGTGTGGGTAAGGACGAGTAAATTTGCTGTAGATGAAAAAAGTCACCCGACATCGCCATTTGGGTCACGAAACGGCCTATGCTTCAAACTTCATTGGCTGCGATGAAGCAATAAAATAGCTTTAATTCAATGGACTAGTCTTTGCGAAGTAGGCCTTCAATCTCGGAGACAACCGCAGTCATCGTGGTCCCGAGACCGTCGCTGAGCCCATTTATCGCATCGAGCGTCGGTTGGTGCTTTTGCCTCTCTAGACGAGAGATGTAACGCATCGAAACACCAGCCCTGTGTGCAAGTTCCTTTTGGGTTAGCCCAAGCGCGGTCCGGTGAACTGGAAACAATATGTCAGGGCATATTCAGCCAATGAAACGGCCGGGCGAGCGTTCGCGCTGCCCGGCCGCTTGGTCATTTAGTCAAGCAGGTCGAACCGATCCGCGTTCATCACCTTGGTCCATGCGGCGACGAAATCCCGCACGAATTTTTCGGCGTTGTCGTCTTGTGCGTAGACTTCTGCATAGGCGCGCAGGATCGAGTTGGATCCAAATACAAGATCCGCACTTGTCGCCGTGAATTTTATGGCGCCAGATTTGCGGTCGCGGATTTCATACGTGCCGTCCGATACCGGATGCCAGCTATAGGCCATGTCGGTCAGGTTCACGAAGAAATCTGACGTCAGCTGACCCTTGCGGTCGGTAAAGACGCCATGGTCCGCATCACCATGGTTGGTCCCCATGACCCGCATACCGCCCAGCAGAACAGTCATTTCTGCCGCAGTCAGCCCCATCAGTTGCGCCCGATCCAGAAGCATTTCCTCGGCACTGACGGCATAGTCTTTCTTGACCCAATTGCGGAAACCATCTGCAAACGGTTCGAGCACATCAAAGGACGCAGCGTCGGTCATCTCGTCCGTGGCATCACCCCGACCGGGGGTGAACGGCACCGCGATGTCGTGACCACCGGCCTTGATTGCCTGCTCCAGCCCGACATTGCCGGCAAGCACGATCACATCAGCAACGGATGCCCCGGTTTCCGCCGCGATGGGTTCCAGAATGCCCAGGACCTTTGCCAGACGCTGCGGCTCATTCCCGGCCCAGTCTTTTTGCGGCGCCAGCCGGATCCGGGCGCCATTTGCCCCGCCGCGCTTGTCCGAACCACGGTAGGTCCGCGCGCTGTCCCACGCGGTTGCGATCATGTCAGACGCGGACAGGCCGCTATCGGCGATCTTTGCCTTGACTGCCGCCACATCATAAGACGTGTTGCCTGCGGGCACAGGATCTTGCCAGATCAGGTCTTCGGCAGGAACGTCGTTGCCCATATAGTTGGTCTTTGGACCCATATCCCGGTGCGTCAGCTTGAACCAGGCCCGGGCGAATGTATCGGCAAAGTAGTCGGGATCGGCCATGAATTTCTGGCAAATCTCGTTGTAGATCGGGTCAACCTTCATCGCCATATCGGCATCGGTCATCATCGGTGTCTTGTGGACCGCCGGGTTGCTGGCATCCACGGGCTTTTGGTCATCGGGCATGTTCACGGGCGCCCATTGGTTTGCACCAGCCGGAGACTTCGTCAATTCCCAATCATAGTTGAACAGGTAATCGAAATACCCCATGTCCCACTTCGTGGGCTCTTTGGTCCAGGCCCCTTCAATCCCGGAGGTAAAGGCATTTGCTGCCTTGCCCTGATGGTCGGCATTGGCCCAACCGAAACCTTGCTGCTCTAACGCTGCGGCCTCTGGCTCCACGCCGATATCGTCGCCGGCGACCCCACCATGGGCCTTGCCCACCGTATGACCACCACATGTAAGCGCGGCAGTCTCTTCGTCATTCATCGCCATGCGCGCAAATGTCTCGCGGACATGTAGCGCGGTACGGGCCGGGTCAGGCTGACCATTCACACCCTCGGGGTTCACATAGATCAGGCCCATATGCACGGCGGCCAGCGGGTTTTCCATGGTTGATGGGTTGTCCAGATCGCCGTAACGCTGCTCGCTTGGGGCGAGCCATTCGGTTTCTGATCCCCAATAGACGTCCGTTTCCGGCGCCCAGATATCCTCGCGGCCAAAGCTAAAGCCAAAGGTCTTCAGGCCCATGGATTCGTAGGCCATGTTCCCGGCCAGAATGATCAGGTCAGCCCAGCTGAGCGCATTGCCGTATTTTTTCTTGGCAGGCCACAGCAGACGACGGGCCTTATCAAGGCTTGCATTGTCCGGCCATGAATTAAGGGGCGCAAAGCGGATATTGCCGGAACCGGCGCCGCCACGGCCATCCTGCATCCGGTAGGACCCGGCAGAGTGCCATGCCAACCGGATCATCAGACCCCCATAATGGCCCCAATCTGCAGGCCACCATTCCTGGCTTTCGACCATCAACGCTTTAACGTCGGCCTTTACCGCGTCATAGTCCAGCGCTTTGACCGCCTCACGGTGATCATAATCCGCATCCATCGGGTTCGTGCGCGCGCCATGCTGATGCAGAATGTCGATATTCAGGGCGTTGGGCCACCATTTGGTCACCGGCTTGTCGTTGCCGGTATTGCCACCATGCATGACGGGGCAACCGCCTGTTGGTTTTACGTCATTTCCGTCCATGAAAATCTCCATCTGCTGAAAAGGGGGTCGGGATCATCCGACATCTGCGCTGCGTTTACCAAACAGGAAACAATGAATCTAATTGAATGTTCTAACCGGTTTGATAGTTTTTTGTTATGATCGGTCTGACCTTGAAGCAATTGCAGTATTTCGACGCTCTGGCCCGCCATAAACATTTTGGCCGGGCGGCGGAGGCCTGCGCAATTTCACAACCAGCCCTGTCCGTGCAGATCAAAGAGCTTGAGGGGATCGCTGGCGCGCCCTTGGTCGAACGCGCCACGCGACAGATCAGATTAACGGCGTTGGGACAGGCTTTCTTGGACCGGGCGCGCACCGTGTTGCTGAATGTGGGCGAGTTGGAAGAACTGATGCGGGCCTCCAAAGGCCCGTTGGCGGGCCGATTGCGCCTGGGGATCATTCCAACCGTTGCACCCTATCTTTTGCCTGGGATCATGACCGCGCTCACCGACCGGTTCCCGGATCTTGATCTGGAGGTCCGCGAGACCGTGACCCAATCATTGATCAACGAACTGTCTGCCGCACATCTTGATCTGGCAGTCGTGGCGCTGCCGATGTCCGAGCCGTCCTTGCAGGAATTTGCCCTTTTTGACGAAAACTTCGTTCTTGTGCGCCCCTGCAAGGATCAGAATAAACCCGTTCCCGCACCGCAAAGCCTGGCCATGATGGAACTTTTGTTGCTGGAAGAAGGCCACTGCTTTCGGGACCAGGCGTTGTCGTTCTGCGCCCTGAACGGCAGCCCGGCCAAACGAATTATGGAAGGGAGTTCGCTGACCACGCTGGTGCAGATGGTCAGCGCGGGCATGGGTGTCACGCTCATTCCGGAAATGGCTGTCCCTATCGAGACGCGCTCGGCCGATGTGGCAATCGCGCGTTTCCCGGCCCCCGCGCCCTCGCGCACGATCGGCATGGTCTGGCGCAAGACAAATCCGCTCTATGAACAACTCATGGAAGTCGGTGCAATCGTACGTGGTGCAGCCCGACGCTAGAGTTGGGGCGGAATGGTTTTATGATAAGGGCTGCAGCAAAGTCCGGTCGATGAAACTTGCGGCTGACGGACTAGCGCAGATTTCGCACGGAACGCAATCACTGCCCAAGCGCAAAATCACGGTGAATGGCGTAAAAGCAGGATGGTGGAGCCTAGGGGAGTCGAACCCCTGACCTCTTGCATGCCATGCAAGCGCTCTCCCAACTGAGCTAAGGCCCCATCTTTGGCGAAACACTTCGCCGGGATGCAGATCAAACTGCGTGATGCTGTCTAGGCAGCAGGTCAGGCGAGATCAAGTAAAAATCGCGCCTGCCAATCGTAATTTAGCTATCGTCTTCATTGGTTGCGACGTCGGCCAGTTCGTCAAGCGAGACTGTGTCATCGTCGTCGTCATCTTCCAGAACGTCGTCACCAAGATCGACATCTTCGTCGTCGTCATCATCGAGGACCAGATCGTCTTCTTCCTCGGCCTCTTTCATTTTCTTGGTTTGGGCGTCCTCTGCATCGGCAACCATTGTCCGGGTTTTGGAGGTGTCCACTGTCACTTCGTTGCCGGTATAGGGGCTGATGATCGGCGTCGCGTTCAGGTCGTAAAAGCGCTTGCCGGTCTCAGGGCAAAGACGCTTGGTGCCCCATTCTTCCTTTGGCATTGGCAATCCCTTCGAATCTTGCTTGGCCCCTTGCGGGGTATCGCTGCCAACTGCCATAAGCCGCATGGGCTGTCAAAGGCTTTGGCAGTGTTAAAAGATGAAAGTTGGATATGGGCCGTCACACGCTTGAAGGCAACCCCCCGATTGATGTGATCCTGCGCCGATCTGCCCGCGCTAAAAGGATGTCGTTGCGTCTGTCCCGGCTTGACGGCCGGGTGATCCTGACGCTGCCGCCGCATGCGCGGGATCGCGAGGGGGTAGCCTTTCTGTCCGAGCGCGAGGCGTGGCTGCGCGAACATCTTGCGGATGTGGCGCCTGTAATCCCCGTTGGACTGGGTGGTGATGTCATGTTCGAGGGGCGATCCCACCCGATCATCGCTGCGACATCGGGCCGGGCGCGGCTTGAGGCGGGCAATTTTCTGGTGACAGATCCCGCGCGTGCGGCGACTCAGGTAAAGGCGATCCTGCGCATAGCGGCGCGTGACCGGTTGGCAGCGGCATCCGATGCGTATGCGACACAGCTCGGGCGGCAATATGCCAGATTATCGTTGCGCGATACGCGGTCGCGCTGGGGGTCGTGTTCCAGTGCAGGGGTCTTGATGTATTCGTGGCGTCTGATCATGGCGCCGCCCGAAATCCTGAACTATGTGGCGGCACATGAGGTGGCGCATCTGGTGGAAATGAACCATTCCGATGCGTTCTGGGCGGTGGTTGCAGGGCTTGATCCGGACTACCAGCCCAAGCGTCGCTGGCTGCGCGAGAATGGCGATCAATTGCACCGATATCAGTTTGATGATTGACCGGCGGTGCCGCGCCAATCAAAACTTCACCCATGATGATACAACCGCGCCCTATTGATCCATCGACCGCGGCGCATGAGCGCGTCTATCGCGCGTTACGCACCCGGATCATGCATGGCGAAATTGGCCCCGGCGAGGCGTTGACCCTGCGCGGTATTGGCAAGACCTATGATGTGTCCATGACCCCGGCGCGCGAAGCAGTGCGCAGGTTAGTCGCAGAAGGGGCGTTGTTCCTGTCATCCTCGGGCCGGGTATCAACGCCAGCCCTGTCAAACGAGCGTATCGAGGAGCTGGCGACCCTGCGCGCCTTGCTCGAGCCCGAGCTTGCGTCACGTGCGCTGCCGCGTGCCCACTTTGCGCTGATCGAACGGTTGGAGACGATAAATCAGGGCGTCAGCCAGATGGTGGCGCGGCATGACGCGTCGGGCTTCATCCGCATGAACCTGGAATTTCACCGCACATTGTATCTGCGCGCGCAGGCGCCGGCGATGCTGGCGATCACTGAAACCGTCTGGCTGCAACTTGGGCCAACCATGCGCGCCCTCTACGGCCGATTGAACAGGAAAGAGCCGCCGGCCCATCACAAGTTGATCCTGTCTGCATTGAAGGCAGGGGATGAACCGGGCTTGCGCCTGGCGGTTCGCGGCGATTCAACCCAAGGCCTGCGCATGCTGCGTGGTTAAGGAATTGCGGTCTATCCCCATGGTTCAGACGGGATTGGCTTCCATGTCTTCAAATGCCTGGTAGAGCACCCGACGGAAATCTTCGGCAGGAATGCCAAGACCATGCGCAAGCTCAGTCGCAAACTTATGCTCGCTGGGAAGCATGCGGCCCCCCGCCATGGTGATATAAAGCACGGCCTGCAGCATGACGTCCTTCTCGCGGTCACGCAGTCCCTTGCCAAAGTTGATATAGTCCTGCGGCGTAAGGTTCAGATGCACCCGGTCCGCCAGACGCACGATCTCGGCATCGGCAAACTTGCGCCGCGTCAGCCGGTCCATCGTGCGGCCGATCAGCCTGACTTCGCGGGATGATACCAGCCCGTCGCATTTGGCCGCATGGCAAAGGGCGGACATGATGCTATGCGCCGC
This sequence comes from Yoonia sp. SS1-5, assembly GCF_038443705.2. Classification (NCBI taxonomy): domain Bacteria; kingdom Pseudomonadati; phylum Pseudomonadota; class Alphaproteobacteria; order Rhodobacterales; family Paracoccaceae; genus Yoonia; species Yoonia rhodophyticola. The sequence goes on from NZ_CP151767.2 coordinate 3,557,113, forward strand.
TTTTTTCCGCAGCGGGCTGCTGGGGTTCAATCCGAACAATGCCTTCAAACCGCGCCAGATGAGCCAGAACAGGATCAGAGCAGCGCCGATCAGAACGCCATAGGTCTGCGCATTGCGCTGCAGCGTGTTGCCTGCAATCGGCGGAATGTCCTGCGATACCAGATTGAGCGACTGGGCGGTTGTCATCTGTTCGGTGCTGAACGATCTGATCTCGGGGCCAGCGCATTCGTTGCTTGCCAGCACATAAGCCAGAATATCATTGGTGATCGGATAGTCGAATATGGTGATCCCGCGTGTCTGATGGCAAAGCGCCATCATGGTCCCGTCATTGCCCGGGATTTTTGTCATATCGACAAATTCAAGGTCTTCCTGAATAAGCCCTGACAGCGTTGTCGCCAGAAAATTCGGATCTGCATCCTGCACAGGCGTACCCTGCGCATGCAAAACACTTGCATACGTCCAGATGACGGTGAACGCGATTAAGAACTTATTCATAGGTATCTTCAAAAAAACACTCGGTATGAGAGGGTTAAATGCAGTAATTGTGGCGTATATGTGTTCGTTTGTGACTATGTCTGAGGCATTTTCCCAACTTGCATGAATGCGCAATTGTGAGAGCCGCGCCCCAATTGCGCTGAATTCTTGCCATAGTGTTGCGTATATAGAGACACCATCAGTGTTTCGCAGATATAGTTTGAGAAAATGGAAACAGTCACGCAGTTCTTCTCGGGATTATACCAGACTGTTGCGAAACAGTTCTGGTCGTTGATGGACACCCCGTTTGATCCCAGCAATCGGCTGTTCTGGCTCTATCTGATTTCTGCGATCTTCTTCAGCTACTGGGTCTATTACAGCGCAAGCCGCACCAATGATGGTGAGCCGCGCAGCCTGAAAGGCTTTGCCAGCTTCGTGTTCCCCACATCCGTGTGGCGGCATCCCTCCGCCTGGCTCGATCTGCGGTTTTTCCTCGTCAATCAGTTCACGGGCAAGCTGCTCTATGTCGGGCTGACGGGGGTCAGCCTGGGCTTTGTCTTTTATTGGATCACGGGCGGCCTTAGCCTTGTTGACGCGGTCACCAACGCGACAATGCCGACCTGGGGCGATGTTTTCATCTCGATCATTTACATGTTTGTGGTGATCGGACTGACGGATTTCACCGCCTTCTATATCCATTATCTGCAACACAAAATTCCGATCCTGTGGGAATTCCACAAGGTGCATCACAGCCCCGAGGTGATGCATCCGCTGTCAAACTTCCGCGAACACCCGTTTGACAACGTGGTGTATGCGCTGGGGATCGGCGCGGTATACGGGCTTGTCATTGGCGGGGTGCATGTCTGGCTGGGTTACCTGCCGAGCATGCCAGCGGTTCTGGGTGTGCCGCTGTTGTTGTTCCTGTTCAATATTGGTGGATATCACCTGCGGCATTCGCATGTCTGGCTGCGCTGGCCGGGCATATGGTCGATGGTTTTCCCATCACCCGCGCATCACCACGTTCACCACAGCTCGCACCCGGATCATCTGGACAAGAATTTTGCATTCTTGTTTCCGCTTTGGGACGTGCTGTTCAAAACCTACCACATGCCGCAAGACAATCGGGACGTGAAATTCGGAATCTACGGGATGGAGGACACCGAATATACGTCAATCTCGCGACTGTATTTCCTGCCCTTCCGCAACATCTATCGCCGCCTGCGCCGCGCATCGACAGAGACGGAAAAGCCCGCACCCAGCCGCGACCAGGTCTAGCTGGGTTTGAGCTGATACCGCCTATCAGGCGTGAATGGCACCGTCACCGCAGGCTAAGGCCGCTTCGCGGACCGCCTCGGAATAGGTCGGATGCGCGTGGCAGGTCCGGGCGAGGTCTTCGGCGGCCGCGCCAAATTCCATCGCGACGCAGATTTCATGGATCAGGTCGCCCGCCATTGGCCCAATGATATGGGCGCCAAGAATGCGGTCTGTCGTCGCGTCCACAAGGATCTTGACGAAACCTTCGCCCGAAAAATTGGCCTTGGCGCGGGCGTTGCCCATGAACGGGAACTTGCCGACCTTATAGGCGCGCCCTTGCTCTTTCAGGGTCTCCTCGGTCTCGCCGACGCTGCCAACCTCGGGGTGGGTGTAGATCACGCCGGGGATCACGCCGTAATTGACATGCGGGTGCTGTCCGGCAATGCCTTCGGCAACGGCCATGCCTTCGTCTTCGGCCTTATGTGCCAGCATGGGGCCGTCAATCGCATCGCCGATGGCATAAATGCCCGACACATTGGTCGCATACCGCGCATCGGTTTTGATCTGGCCGCGATCGCTCATTTCGACACCCAGCGCATCAAGGCCGAGGCCGTCGGTAAACGGCTTGCGTCCGGTCGCGACCAGGACGGTATCCGCGACCAGCGTATGCTCACTTTCGTCCTTGCGCAGCTGATAGGTGACGGTGGCTTTGTTGGATTTGACGGTGACACCCTGAACAGCGGCCCCAAGCGTGAATTTCAGCCCCTGCTTGGTCAACATCTTCTGAAACTGCCGTGCGATTTCCGCGTCCATGCCGGGGGTGATCCCATCGAGATATTCGATGACGGTCACATCCGATCCCAACCGTGCATAGACAGACCCAAGTTCCAGCCCGATCACACCGGCGCCGATCACCGCAAGCGTTTTGGGGATCTTTCCCAGTTCAAGCGCCCCGGTGGAGGTCACGACAGTCTTTTCATCAATCTCAACCCCGGGGAGGGAGGACGGCTCTGACCCGGATGCAATGATGATGTGCTTGGCCTCGTGCACATCGTCGCCAACCTTGACCTTGCCGGCCTCGGGGATGGATCCCCAGCCTTTAAGCCAGTCGATCTTGTTTTTCTTGAACAGAAATTCGATGCCGCTGGTATTCTGGCCGATTGTCTTGTCCTTGTAGGCTAGCATCTGTTTCCAATCGACCGATTGTGCTTTGCCTTTCAGCCCCATTTCCGCAAAATTGTGCTGCGCCTCATGCAGCATATGGCTTGCATGCAGCATGGCTTTGGACGGGATGCAGCCAACGTTCAGACAGGTGCCACCCAGCGTTTCACGCCCCTCGACGCAGGCGACTTTCATGCCAAGCTGCGCGCAGCGGATGGCGCAAACATAGCCACCGGGGCCGGCACCGATTACGATGACATCATAGCTGGACATGGGGTCTCCTTTGGTCTGCATATTTGGCAGGTGGGTCTATGCACCATGCCCGGTTTTGGGGTGTTAGATCAGGGCCGACAGTAGCATGAGCATTGTCGAGAGGAACCCCACAAACCAGATCAGCGAACGCCATGGCGCCCAGCCGAAATAATAGGCGGGGATATAGAGGATACGCGCGGCCAGATAGGTCCAAGCACAGGCAGCCGTCAGCCCGGTATTCTTGTCGCCAAGGCTGATCACGACGACGGCGATGGTAAACAGGATCAATGCCTCGAAATGGTTGTTCATCGCCCGGATCAGGCGCCCGGTCTTGTCGCTGACCTGTTCGATGAGCGGCTTGCCCAATCGGCTGGTATCGCGTGGCGACAGGGTTTTCCCGACCCCGACCTCCAGATTGGTGGGGATGGCCATCAGGGTGAATTGAAGTCCCTGCAAGAGCGCTGCAAGGCAAAGCACGGTAAGTTCGGGGGTCATGGCGCGCGCAACTCCTGTTTAAGGACGAGATAAGACAGAATGGCCGCGCCGATTGCAAACGCAATACCCACCAGCGTTGCGAGCAGTGCAAAGCTACCTGTGGGTGTCCACGCTGCGATCAACATAGGCGTGCTGGTAAAGAGAAACTGCATGCCCAAGAGCCATACCACTGCGCCAGAGCGAAGCAACATTGCAAGACAACAGATCGCAAGCGATATTGGCCCGGTCATAACCGAAAACTGAGCGATCCACAGTGTCGTGCCTGCCGCATTGGCTGTTAGTTGCGGGATCTGATCCCACACGAACTGCGTCGCACGCGCGGCCCCGATGATCATCAAGGAGAGACAAACCCGGTAGACCCATTTGGAAACGGCTGTGCGGCGGCTGATATGTTCAGACAAGGATGTGTCCTCGTTTTGATGCGGGTGGCGCTGCACGGTTTGGGTTTGATTTGCGCGGCCATGGCCAAGGGTGATCAGATGGCTATGTGCTAAGGTGGCGGATCAATTCATTGTTTTATGATAGCATTGCGTTTGCGGGCATGTCCCGCCCGGCATCGCCGGGCAGCGCCCGGACCGCCCCCATGGGGAGGGCGCTTCGCACCCACCCCGAGGTCCGGGAACTGCCCTTTTTGTTGTATTAGAGATCCATCAACAACCGCCGTGGATCCTCCAGCGCTTCTTTCACCCGCACAAGGAAGGTCACCGCCCCCTTGCCGTCCACGATCCGGTGGTCGTAGGACAGGGCCAGATACATCATGGGGCGGATGACGACTTCGCCGTTGATCGCCATGGGCCGGTCCTGGATTTTGTGCATGCCAAGGATACCCGATTGCGGCGGGTTCAGGATGGGGGAGGACATCAGCGAGCCGTAGACCCCACCGTTGGAGATCGTGAAGGTCCCACCCTGCATTTCCGCCATACTCAGCTTGCCATCGCGGGCCTTGGCGCCTTTTTCGGCGATGGCTTTTTCGATGGCGGCGAATGACATCTGGTCAGCGTCGTTGATCACGGGGACGACAAGGCCCGTCGGCGTGCCTGCAGCGATGCCCATATTGACGTAGTTTTTGTAGACCACATCGGTGCCGTCAATCTCTGCGTTGACCTCCGGCACTTCGTTCAGGGCATGGATACAGGCCTTGGTGAAGAAAGACATGAAGCCCAGTTTCACGCCATGCTTTTTCAGGAAAAGGTCCTTGTATTCGTTGCGCAGGGCCATGACCTCGGTCATGTCGACCTCGTTATAGGTGGTCAGCATGGCGGCCGTGTTCTGGCTGTCTTTCAGACGCTTGGCGATGGTCTGGCGCAAACGGGTCATCTTGACCCGTTCCTCGCGCGCGGCCTGATCTGCGGCCACCGGTGCGCGCGGTGCAGCAGCGGGGGCAGGGGCGGCGGCCCCGGACAGCGCGTTCAGCACATCCTCTTTCATCACCCGGCCATCCTTGCCGGTGCCTTGCACGTCGGTCAGGTTGTTTTCAGCCATCAGTTTCTTGGCGGATGGGGCGTCTTCGACATCCTTGGCAGCTGCTGCGGGGGCAGGGGCGGCCTCTGCCTTGGGTTCTTCTTTCTTGGCAGCCGGAGCGGGTGCCGCATCACCTTCGGCGATTTGGGCCAGCAGCGCGTCAACGCCAACGGTCTCGCCCTCGGCAGCGACAATTTCGGACAAGGTTCCGGCGACGGGGCTTGGCACCTCGACCGTCACTTTGTCGGTTTCCAGTTCACACAGCATTTCGTCCACCGCCACGGCATCGCCGGGCTGTTTGAACCATGTGGCGACAGTGGCCTCGGTCACGGATTCGCCAAGGGTAGGGACGCGGACTTCGGTGCTCATGACTTGCTTCCTTCGAGTGTCAGCGCATCATTCACGAGCGCTTCTTGTTGTGCTTTGTGTTGGCTGGCCAGACCCGTCGCAGGCGAGGCTGCGGCGGCGCGTCCGGCGTAATGCGGACGGGTGTTCTTGGCTTTGATGCGGGTCAGAACCCATTCGATATTGGGCTCCATGAACGACCAGGCGCCCTGGTTCTTGGGTTCTTCCTGACACCAGACCATGTCTGCGTTCTTGAACCGTTCAAGCTCGTTCACTGCCGATTGGGCGGGGAATGGATAGAACTGTTCGAAGCGCAGGATGTAGATATCCTTGATCCCGCGGTTGTCGCGTTCTTCCAGCAGGTCGTAATAGACCTTGCCGGAACACATCACGACGCGCTTGATTTTGTCATCGGCCACCAGTTTCGTGTCCGAATTGCCCTGTTGTGCGTCGTCCCACAGTACCCGGTGGAAAGAGGACCCGGTTGTGAATTCCTCTTTCTTCGAGACGGCCAGTTTGTGCCGCAACAGCGACTTTGGCGTCATCAGGATCAGTGGTTTGCGGAATGTCCGGTGCAGCTGACGCCGCAAAAGGTGGAAGTAGTTCGCAGGCGTCGTACAGTTGGCCACGATCCAATTGTCCCCGCCGCACATGGTCAGGAACCGTTCCAGACGGGCCGATGAGTGTTCCGGCCCTTGCCCTTCATACCCGTGGGGCAACAGGCAGACGAGGCCGGACATGCGCAACCATTTCGACTCACCTGACGAAATGAACTGGTCGAACATGATCTGCGCGCCATTGGCAAAGTCGCCGAACTGCGCTTCCCACAAGGTCAGCGCGTTGGGTTCGGCCAGTGAGTAGCCATATTCAAAGCCCAGCACCGCATATTCCGACAGCATGGAGTCGATGACTTCATAATGTGCCTGACCATCGCGGATGTGGTTCAGCGGGTAGTAGCGGTCTTCGGTTTCCTGATTGATCAGCCCCGAATGACGGTGGCTGAAGGTGCCGCGCGTACAGTCCTGACCGGACAGACGAACGGGGTAGCCCTCGGTCAGTAGTGACCCGAAGGCGAGCGCTTCGCCCGTTGCCCAGTCAATCCCTTCGCCGGTGTCGAACATCTTGGCTTTCGCATCCAGCAGACGCCCAACAGTCTTGTGCAGCGGAAAGTTATCCGGAGCCTTTGACAAGGCCTCGCCCACGGCGTTGAAGGTTGCCTCTTCGATTGCGGTGACGCCGCGTTGGTAATCCTCTTCCTTGCGGTCAAGATGAGACCACTTGCCGTCCAGCCAATCGGCCTTGTTGGGTTTGTAGGACTTACCTGCCTCGAACTCCTCGTTCAGATGCGCCTGAAACGCGGCTTTCATATCCTCGATCTCGCCTTCGGGGATCAGCCCGTCATTCACGAGCCGCTCGGTGTAGAGGGTCAAGGTTGTCTTTTGCTTCTTGATCTTCTTGTACATCAAAGGGTTGGTGAACATCGGCTCATCCCCTTCGTTATGTCCAAACCGGCGGTAGCAGATGATATCCAGCACCACGTCCTTGTGGAACTTCTGGCGGAATTCCGTAGCGACGCGTGCGGCATGAACGACGGCCTCTGGATCGTCGCCGTTGACGTGGAAAATCGGCGCCTCGACCATCAGCGCGATGTCGGTGGGGTAGGGGCTGGACCGGCTGAAATGCGGGGCCGTGGTGAACCCGATCTGGTTGTTGACCACGATATGCATGGTTCCACCGGTCTTGTGCCCTTTGAGGCCCGACAGACCAAACCCTTCGGCCACCACGCCTTGCCCTGCAAAGGCCGCGTCACCGTGCAGAAGGATGCCCATCACGCGGGTGCGGTCTTCGTCATTCTTCTGGTCCTGCTTGGCGCGAACCTTGCCCAGCACAACGGGGTTCACCGCCTCAAGGTGGCTGGGGTTTGCGGTCAATGACAGGTGCACTTCGTTATCGTCAAACGTGCGGTCGGAGGAGGCGCCGAGGTGGTACTTCACATCGCCTGATCCATCCACGTCTTCGGGTTTGAACGACCCGCCCTGGAATTCGTTAAAGATCGCCCGGTAGGGTTTTTCCATGACGTTGGCCAGTACCGATAGACGGCCGCGATGGGGCATGCCGATGATGATTTCATCCAGCCCCAGCTGCCCGCCGCGCTTGATGATCTGCTCCATCGCAGGGATCAGGCTTTCGCCGCCATCAAGGCCGAACCGTTTGGTGCCCATATATTTGACATGCAGGAATTTTTCGAAGCCTTCAGCCTCGACCAGGCTGTTCAGGATCGCCTTGCGGCCATTCTTGGTGAACGCGATTTCCTTGCCGTAGCCTTCGATCCGTTCTTTCAGCCAGCCGGCCTCTTCGGGGTTGGAAATATGCATGTATTGCAGGGCGAATGTGCCGCAATATGTCCGCTGCACGATGGCGAGAATTTCGTTCATCGTGGCCATTTCCAGGCCGAGGACATTGTCGATAAAGATCGGGCGGTCCATGTCGGCGGCGGTAAAGCCGTAGCTGGCCGGGTCAAGTTCCGGGTGCGGCGTGTTTTCGCGCATGCCCAACGGATCAAGATCAGCGATAAGGTGGCCACGGATGCGGTAAGCGCGGATGATCATCAGCGCGCGGATCGAGTCGAGGACAGCGTGGCGCACTTGATCCTCGGACAGGTTCACGCCTTTTTCGGCGGCCTTATTCTTGATCTTCTTGCTCGCAACCTCAGGCTCTGCGGCCCATTGCCCATCAAGGGCTGCTGTCAGGTCGTCATTGGGAACAGGCGGCCAATCCGTACGGGCCCAAGAGGGGCCGGTTGCCTCTGCCTTGGCGTCTTGAGGGGCGTCGCCCAGCGACCGGAAGAAGGATTGCCACTGTTCGTCCACTGCGCCGGGGTTGTCGGCGTAGCGGGCGTAGAGCTGTTCAATGTATTCCGCGTTGTGGCCTTGCATGAAGGATGAGGCGTGGAAGATGTCGTTAGGAGAATGGTCGTTCATGAGGATGCCTCATTTGGGTTGGGGCCGTATTCCGTGCGGCCTTCTTCGGAGGGGCGAGTGAGAAGAATGAGAAGGATGAGAGGACAAATCAACCAAACAAGCCAAGAGGCGATGCTTAATATAAAGCCGATGGTTATTGCTAATCCTGCCGATAAGTTGAAAATCAAATGAATGGATCCGACGGCTAGTAGTGCGGAGGCAGGACCGATCAGGAGCATTGTAAGACCAAACCAACCCGACGAACCGACATCATGCAAGCGGCGAACCGTTGCAGCGGTGATGAGGCAATAGAACGCTATAATGATAGTGATCGAAATCATATTCCATTTAACGCTGTATAAATGCCATTCAGTTTGGCGCTCCAACTCACGTGTCGTTTCTCCGGTCACCGCGCTCGTCTTTATCACCATAAGTTCCGCAGTTTCCGTGGATAAAATCGTTGCGTGAGGCCAGAGCAAAGCAAATGTCACAACCAACAAAAGCCCACCATACCACCAAAACTCTGACCGCGAAGCACGGCCCTTGAATTGAAATGACTTGGCGAGGCAAGTCTTGATGGCGTCGGCGGGTCCCATCAAAGACATCCTTCGGCCCGGAGGATAGGCCGGGCAGCGTCCGACGCTCTCCAAGGGGCGGCACTTTGCAACCACCCAAGGTCGGGCGCTACCCTCAGGTAGGATGCAGCACCGTTTTTCATTTATCCAATCGCTTCCAGCACAGCTTCACCCAAAGTCGCAGGGCTGTCGGCCACGATGATCCCGGCAGATTTCATCGCCTCGATCTTGCTTTCTGCATCGCCTTTACCTCCCGCGACAATCGCACCGGCGTGGCCCATACGGCGGCCCGGAGGGGCGGTGCGCCCGGCGATGAAACCGGCTGTGGGCTTCCAGCGGCCCTTCTTCTTTTGAGCGGTCAGGAATTCGGCGGCCTCTTCTTCGGCGGATCCGCCGATCTCGCCGATCATGATCATCGAATGGGTTTCATCGTCGTCCAGGAACATGTCGAGCACGTCGATATGCTCTGTCCCTTTGATCGGGTCGCCACCGATGCCCACCGCCGTAGACTGGCCGAGACCGGAGTCCGAGGTCTGCTTGACCGCCTCATAGGTCAGCGTACCGGACCGGGACACAACACCGACGGAGCCACGTTTGTGGATGTGGCCGGGCATGATGCCGATCTTGCAAGCATCAGGTGTGATAATGCCGGGGCAGTTGGGGCCGATCAGGCGGCTGGCGGACCCTTCCAGCGCGCGTTTCACACGCATCATGTCCAGCACCGGGATGCCTTCGGTGATGCAGATGATCAGTTCCATCTCGGCATCAATCGCCTCGAGGATCGAATCCGCCGCGAAGGGTGGAGGGACATAGATGACCGATGCGTTGGCTTCGGTTTTTGCCTTCGCCTCGTGGACCGAGTTGAAGATCGGCAGGTCGAGATGCGTCTGGCCACCTTTGCCGGGGGTGACCCCGCCGACCATTTTGGTGCCATAGGCAATGGCCTGTTCAGAGTGGAACGTGCCTTGCGACCCGGTGAGGCCCTGGCAGATGACTTTGGTGTTTTCGTTTACGAGAATGGCCATTATGCGGTCCTTCGTTCTAAGTCTGGGGCGCAACGCCTGTTGCGCAATTTATTCTGCTTTTGTGTCAACCACTTATGATGGCAAGCTGATAAGTGCCTTCCCCTGCGCTGTTCCCTATGCCGGTTTGGTGGAGAAGTTCACCTCGTGGATAACCCGTGAATACTGATACAATGCCCGCGAGACCGGCCCTTTGAGGTGCCCCGTAGCGTTGCTGCAGCGTCCCGCGAACATCGACGTTTTTCGGCGCACGGGCGCGCATTGAGCAAAGCGTTGTGCCATCAGTACGGCTATCGATTTTGAAAAGAAAAGCGTCATCCGGGTTATCTGCCTTTCCATCCAGGCAAACGGCTTCAAATTCGGCAAGTCCGGCGTCAAGCGGCGTAGACGGCAATGTAAGTACCGTCATCGCCTCGCTTTTGGGTTGGGGGCCACACGCTGCCAGGGCCACGAGAAGCATCGTGGTTGCGTGAATTGAGCGGATCATCCCTTTACCGCCTTCACGATCTTCTGCGCCCCATCCTTCAGGTCATCCGCCGCAATCACGTCCACGTCGGAATTGTTGATGATATCCTTGCCCTGTTGCACGTTTGTGCCTTCCAGGCGAACCACCAGCGGCACTTTCAGGCCGACCTCTTTCACTGCGGCGACTACGCCTTCGGCGATGACGTCGCAGCGCATGATGCCGCCGAAGATGTTGACGAGGATCCCTTTGACCTGCGGGTCAGAAGTGATGATCTTGAACGCCTCTGTCACCTTTTCCTTGGTGGCACCCCCACCCACGTCGAGGAAGTTGGCAGGTTCGGCCCCGTAGAGCTTGATGATGTCCATCGTCGCCATGGCCAGACCCGCGCCGTTGACCATGCAGCCAATCTCACCGTCAAGCGCGATATAGTTCAGGTCGTATTTGGAGGCAGCGAGTTCTTTGGGGTCTTCTTCCGTCTCGTCCCGCAGGGCCGCCACATCGGCATGGCGGTAGACCGCGTTGCCGTCGAAAGCGACTTTCGCATCCAGTACCTTCAGGTCGCCCTTGTCCGTCACGATCAACGGGTTGATCTCGAGCATTTCCATGTCTTTTTCGGTGAAGGCTTTGTAGAGCAGTCCCATCAGTTTGACGCATTGCTTGACCTGATTGCCTTCCAGGCCGAGGGCAAAGGCGACACGGCGGCCGTGATAGGGTTGATAGCCGGTGGCCGGATCAACCGTGAAATTCAGGATTTTCTCGGGGGTGCTGGCGGCAACTTCTTCAATGTCCATGCCGCCTTCGGTCGAGCAGACAAAGCCAATGCGGCTGGTTTGGCGATCAACCAGCAGGGCCAGATACATTTCCGTTTCAATGCCAGAGCCGTCTTCGATGTAAATCCGGTTGACCTGCTTGCCTGCCGGACCGGTCTGATGCGTCACCAATGTGCGCCCCAGCATTTTCTTTGCTTCCTGGGCGGCTTCCTCGACCGACTTGGTCAAGCGCACACCGCCAGCCTCGCCTGCATCGGCCTCTTTGAACTTGCCTTTGCCACGGCCGCCTGCATGAATTTGCGCCTTGACCACCCAAAGCGGCCCGTCCAGTTCACCAGCAGCGGTCTTGGCGTCTTCGGCTTTCAGCACGGCGCGGCCGTCGGATACGGGGGCGCCAAAACTGGCGAGGAGCGCTTTGGCCTGATATTCGTGGATATTCATGAGAGGCATGTCCAATATGGCTTCGGTTCGGACATCTTAGATCACAGGGGTTCACGGGTTTCTAACGCAAATTCGGGAATTTGGCTGATAATCGAACATTTGTGATCACAGTGGAAAAATGTGTGATCACAAAATGCTTCGCGATATGTCGCAGCGGCGCATAAAGCCCGTTTGAAAAGATTCGCGCCGGTGCTAACACCTTCCAATATGGTTGAACCAACAACAACTTGGTCCGTGGTGGCAATGGTCGACGAGCCGCCCGCGCTGCTACAGGCGTTTGTCGCCTGGCATCTGGGCTTGGGTGCGGCGGAAATATTCCTCTACTTCGATAGGCCAGATGATCCGGCGCAGCATATGTTTGCGCATTTGCCGCAGGTCAGGGTGGTCGCCTGTGACGCTGCGCATTGGTCCGCGCTGGGCAAGAGCAGACCAGCCCGCCATCAGGTCCGACAGGTGCAAAACGCGCGGCATGCTTATGCTCTGACCCGCAGCGCCTGGCTGCTTCACGCGGATGCCGATGAATTTGTGTGGGTTGAGGGATCCGTCGCCGATTGTCTGGCCGGGGTGGTGCCAGCGGCGGATTGTTTTGTGCTGCCTGTTGCGGAACGCATTCACAGGCCCGGCGAAAATGCCGGCACGATACTTGATGGCCCGTTCCGGCGCCCCTTTCCCGGGCGTTTTGAACTGGGCCAGAGGTTGTTTGGGCCAACATACGCCCTGACCAATCGGGGGTTGACCGGGCATCTGCTGGGCAAAGCCTTCGTGCGGACAGGGCGGGATTTGCGCCTGTCAATTCATCGCCCACGTCACGGGGAACTGCCAGAGCCGCAGATCGCACGCGCTGACAGAACGCAGCTTGAGTTGCTCCACTTTGATGGTCTGACGCCCGAATACTGGATATATAAACTGATGCGCATGGCCTCGGCACTGGTTCATCGCAATGGCATGCCGCCCTCGCGTCACAGACGTGCGCAGGCCGACGCACTGCTGGCCAATCCTGACGGCGCATTGGGCCTTTATGATCAATTGAAGGTGATTGATGACGACACCCGTGCCATTCTGCTGGCGCAAGACTTGTTTGCGGCGCCTTCATTTGACCCACAGGGCGCGCTCGCACAGTTCTTTCCGGGAATGTCTGTTGATCTGTCACCGGGGGCCATTGACGCATGGTTGCGGGACCACAAGAGCGACATTCGGGCGTTCCTGCGGGGTTAGGGCAGTCCAACGTCGGCTGCAGCCAAACACGAAAAAAGGGCGCCGATGGGCGCCCTTTTTAGTGCAATGATCGGGGAATCTAGTTCAGGCTGTCGTCAATACCTTTGCAGGCCTCAACGAGGCCTTTGACCGCATCGACGGATTTGTCGAACATCGCCTGTTCGTCCTTGTTCATCTTGATCTCGACGACACGCTCGATCCCGTTGGCGCCGATGATCGTTGGCACACCTACATAGAACCCGTCCAGACCGTAGGCGCCGTCAACATGTGCCGCACAGGGCAGAAGGCGCTTTTGATCTTTCAGATAGGCCTCGGCCATTTCGATGCCGGACGTCGCGGGCGCATAGAATGCCGAACCGGTTTTCAGCAGGCCGACAATTTCAGCGCCGCCATCACGTGTCCGCTGCACAATGGCGTCCAGCTTGTCTTGGGTTGTCCAACCCATCTCGACCAGATCGGGGAGCGGGATACCGGCCACGGTGGAATAGCGGGTCAGCGGCACCATTGTGTCGCCATGACCGCCCAGCACAAAGGCCGTGACGTCACGCATGGACACATCAAATTCTTCGGCCAGGAAGTGACGGAAGCGGGCGCTGTCCAGCACCCCGGCCATACCGCAAACCATGTTATGTGGCAGGCCCGAGAATTCGCGAAGTGCCCAGACCATCGCATCAAGCGGGTTGGTGATACAGATCACAAATGCGTTGGGGGCATGGGCCGCGATACCCTCACCCACGGATTTCATGACTTTCAGGTTGATGCCCAGCAGATCATCCCGGCTCATCCCCGGCTTGCGTGGCACACCGGCCGTGACGATGCAGACATCCGCGCCTGCGATATCGGCATAATCGTTGGTTCCCTTGAAGCTGCCGTCGAATTTGGCCGCCGGGCCAGACTCGGCGATGTCGAGCGCCTTGCCCTGGGGAATCCCATCGGAGATGTCAAACAACACCACGTCACCGAGCTCTTTGACCGCGGCGAGATGTGCAAGTGTGCCGCCGATCTGTCCGGCACCGATAAGGGCGATTTTTGGTCTGGCCATGAGAATGGATCCTGTCCTGTTGGTTTGGCGCAGTGCCTAGTCTTTTGGTGGCACAGGTGCAAGGGTAGCGCCGTTCAAGACGGATCAAAAGGGTGTGGCGTGGACGATTTGACGTTCTGGATGGCAGCTGTGCTGGCATCTGTCTGTGTAGGGCTGGCCAAAGGTGGGCTGTCTTTGGTGGGCGCTTTGGCGGTACCGATTCTCGCGCTGACGATCTCGCCGGTGACTGCAGCGGCAATGCTGTTGCCGGTCTTTGTGGTCTCTGACGTCATCGGATTGATCGCCTATCGCAGGCAAGTCGATCCGGTGGTGTTGAAGATCATGATGGTTGCGATGCCGCTGGGTGTCTTGGTGGGTTATCTGACTGTCGATATCGTGTCCGACGCGGTTGTGACGACAATCATCGGCGCGATCGGCGCCGTCTTTTCGCTGTCGCTGATCATGCGACGCAAGGCTGATGTGCCGCCAAAGTCACCCGCATGGCCTGCGGGGCTTTTCTGGGGTGGCATCACGGGGTTCACCAGTTTTGTCAGCCATACCGGTGCCGTGCCATATCAGGTCTTCACCTTGCCATTGCGCATGCCCAAGATGATATTTGCGGGAACCGTGACCGTGGCTTTTGCCTATATCAACCTGATCAAGTTGATACCGTATTTCCTGCTTGGGCAGCTATCCTTGGGCAATCTGAAAATCGCGGTGATCCTGCTTGCCCCTGCGGCGATTGGTGTCGCTGCTGGTCTGAAACTGGTGAAAATCCTGCCCGAGCGGCTGTTCTTTCGCTTTATCACCGGCGCGTTGCTGGTTTTGTCCTGCAAACTGCTTTGGGATGGGCTGACGTCGCTGATATAAAGAAGCGGCCCCGTGATGAGGCCGCATGTCATAATAATGGCCGCAGGCTGACGGTTGCGGCATCGGATCAGGTGGCACCGTCGGCGTTTGGCAATGCCTCAGCCACCATCTGGAAGTTCTGACCGGCTGCAACGAGACAGGTTGGCCCGCCCGGTCTGGTGACAACGATGGTCCAGCTGCCGGTTTCCGAGGATGCAAAAACCTCGACCACTGAATTGTCGCTGCCAAGTCCGATGGATTGACGGCTTTCGCCATATCGGTCGGCAAGTCGTTCAACCACTGCGGCATGTGCCGCGCAGTTATGTGTTTGAGCATTTGCATGATTTGCCGCCAGCATCATTGCACCGATGCCGAAAGACATGAGAAAAAGATTGCGCTTCATTATGTCGCCTTTCTGCGAATGGGGGGACCGCGGCTGGTCGTTTGTCGCAGTCGGCAAGTGATCCAAAGTCTGGGATCAGGGTGCCTCAAATTGGTTAATACACCGTGACGGTCGGTAAATTCTGCGTTGCGGCATATTTGGTATTGAATGATTTGGCGATTTCGGGCCAGTTTTGCGCAATAATATTACAAGGAAGAATCGATGCACGATCGCCCCTACCGCTCTGCGCTGTATATTCCCGGCTCGAAAGAGCGTGCGTTGGACAAGGCCCGGGGGCTACCTGTGGACGTTATCCTGTTCGATTTGGAAGACGCCGTGGCCCCGGATGCCAAGGCCCGCGCCCGCGCCACACTGACAGATGCGCTGGCGGCTGGCGGTTATGGCGCCCGTTTGCGGATTGTCCGCATCAACGGGTTGGATACGGCCTGGGGCGCCGCCGATGCGGCCGCTCTGCGTGACATGGCATGCGACGCCGTCCTGCTACCCAAAGTCAACACGCCTGCCGATGTGGATGCTCTGGCCGCGCTCATTCCCGATCTGCCGATCTGGGCCATGATGGAGACACCGGAAGGTATCTTGAACGCCGCGGCAATCGCGCGCCACCCGCGCATCGCCGGGTTTGTGCTGGGCACCAATGATCTGGCCAAGGATCTGAATTCACGTGGACGGGCCGCTTTGGCCACCGCGTTGCAGATGTGTCTTCTGGCGGCAAAGGCGGCCGGGATCGTGGCGCTTGACGGCGTTTACAACGCGTTCAAGGACGAAGACGGGCTGCGCGCCGAATGCGCGGAAGGCCGTGATATGGGGTTTGATGGCAAAACGTTGATCCACCCCGCACAGGTTGCGATTGCGAATGCCGCCTTCGGGCCGACGGAAGACGAGGTCGCGTTGGCCCGACGGCAGATCGAAGCCTTTGAGGCAGCCGAGGCTGACGGGCAGGGGGTTGCCGTCGTCGATGGGCGCATTGTCGAGAGCTTGCATATTGTGACCGCGCGCGCGACTTTGGCCAAAGCCGAAGCCATCGCCGCATTGGAGACAGCATGACCTTATTGATTGCCGGGCTTGCCCTTTGGTGGGCGGCGCATCTGTTCAAGCGGCTGGCCCCTGGGCCACGTGCAGCGATGGGCGCGGCGGGGCAGGGCATTATGGCTGTGTTGATCATTGCGAGCGTCGTTCTGATGGTGCTGGGCTACCGGGCATGGGACGGCACGTTCTATTGGGGGCGCGACCCGATGCGGGTCGGGATCAATAATCTGCTGATGGTCCTTGCCTTCTACTGTTATGCCGCAAGCGGTGCGAAAGGGGCCAAGATCTGGCTGGGCACCAAGCTGCGTCACCCGCAACTGACGGGCTTTTCGATTTGGGCTATTGCGCATTTGCTAGTCAATGGGGACACGCCGTCATTTGTTTTATTCGGTGGTCTGCTGGCGTGGGCCGTTGTTGAGGTGCGGGTGATTAACGCGCAAGAGGGGCCGTGGGTCCGCCCTGACCGTGCGCCTGCCAAGAAAGAAGTCACAGCAATTGTGATTACCCTTGTCATTGTTGCGCTTGTCATGGCCGTTCATCACGCTTTCGGCGTCACACCCTGGGGATAAACCATGAAAATATATCGCTTTTTGACCGAGGATGATACCTCTGCATTTTGCCACAAGGTATCGGAGGCCCTGTCAAAGGGTTGGGAGCTTTACGGCGATCCGCAATATGCATTTGATCAGGCAAACGGCGTGATGCGGGCCGGGCAGGCGGTCACTAAAGACGTCAGCGAACCCTATCACAAAGACATGAAGCTGGGTGCGCAATGACCAAAACCAATGCGGGCCGGTTTTTCGAAGATTATAGCGTTGGCGATGTGATCACACATGCGGTGCCGCGCACGATTTCGGGTGGCGAGCGGGCGATGTACCATGCGCTCTATCCCGCGCGTGGCGCTCTATATTCATCTGATGCGTTTGCGCAGCGATGCGGCTTGCCCGCTTCACCGGTCGATGATCTTATCACGTTTCATACGGTATTCGGCAAGACGGTGCCGGATGTCTCACTGAATGCGGTGGCCAATCTGGGCTACGCAGAAGGGCGCTGGCTGGCGGCTGTCTATCCGGGCGATACCCTGACCGCACGGTCAGAGGTGATCGGGGTCAAGCAGAACTCGAACGGGAAATCCGGTGTCGTCTGGGTCCGCACGACCGGGCGCAATCAGCACGGTGTTGACGTGTTAAGCTATGTGCGTTGGGTGATGGTCCGCAAACCAGGTGATGGGCCGGCCCCGGAAACTGTTATCCCCGAATTGGCGCGCGCCGTTGCGGCCAGCGACCTGATTGTGCCTGACGGGCTGTCCTTTGCGGATTACGACGCCACTTTGGCCGGCGAGCCGCATCGGCTGGGTGACTACAAACTTGGCGAGGTAATCGACCATGTCGATGGGGTCACTATCGAAGAAGCCGAACATATGCTGGCCACCCGTCTGTGGCAGAATACGGCAAAGGTTCATTTTGACGCCACCCACAGGCCAGACGGAAAACGCCTGATCTATGGGGGACACGTTATTTCCATGGCCCGTGCGCTGTCTTTCAACGGGCTTGCGAATGCGCAAATGATTGTTGCGTTGAATGGCGGGGCGCATGCCAACCCATGCTTTGCCGGTGATACGATACGGGCCTGGTCAGAGGTGCTGGATATTGCCGAGACACCGGCACCCGGCGTTGGTGCCATAAGGTTGCGGTTGGTGGCGACCAAAGGCGCCTTAACGGCGTTGCGCGATGATGACGGAAAATATGCGCCTGACGTCTTGCTTGACCTCGATTATTGGGCCTTGATGCCGGTATGAAGCATATCGCCCTCGCTATCGCCTTGACGGCACCCGGACTTGCGTTTGCGCAGTCCTGCCCGCCATCAACAAGCGCGGACCTGCCGGTTTTCGAGGCCGCAAAAGCCGCCTTTCTGAAAACGGATTACAAGGCATTCGCCAATCTGGTTGATGACTATATTCCCACGATAGACGACCAGTTCGAGGCGCTTTTTGGCCCACTCGATGCGCTTGGTCCACGTGGGTTTGATCGGTGCCGGACTGTGTTGCAACGGCGCGAAACACCCGGTTTTGCCCAGGAACTCATTCTGTTCTTTCCAAAAGGAAGCACTGTTCCCCTGGCGTTGCACCTTGTTGGGGTCGAGGCCGATGGTGAAGTCCGCATGCTGGAATTTACCTATAACACCGCCATCAGCGAGGTGCTTGAGGGGCTGCATTAGACGGGCTTTGACGACCGATGCCGACCCGGATGACATCTATGTCGCTTGTCCCTTGGGAGGCTGCGTGTAGTCTGCCCAGATGCGTGGCGTTCTTCTGACAGGTATCATCTGCCTTTCTACCCCGGCAGCGGGATGTGATGTCGCGCTGATGTTGGCTGTGGATGTGTCGGGATCTGTTGATGGTGCAGAATATCGCATTCAGATGGACGGGCTTGCGCAGGCCCTTGTTGACCCTACGGTCACGGCAGCACTTGTTGCCGGAAACGCACGCCTGGCCTTGATGCAGTGGACAGGATCGGGGCGCCAATCGGTGGTGATCCATTGGGTCGAGATCGCCAACGACAACGACGTCGTGGGTTTTGCGACGCAGGTTCAGCAACAGCCCCGGCTGTGGCGGAATTTTTCAACGGCAATTGGTGAGGCGATGGCGCTTTCGGTTGCCTATTTCGCGCTTGTTCCTGAATGCAAACGGTTCGTCCTGGATATTTCCGGTGACGGGGAAAACAACGAGGGCCGCGTCCCGCGTGATGTGTGGGATGATCTCGCGACTGCAGATGTCACCGTAAACGCGCTGGTTATCGAAGAGAGCGTGCCGGGACTGACCGCCTATTTTGAAAGTGACGTCATCACAGGGGTGGATGCATTTGCGGTGACTGCCAATACGTTCAAAGAGTATCCCGAACAGATCACGCGAAAGCTGTATCGCGAGTTGACCAAGGCTGTCGCACATCTTGAGGGGCAATAGATACACAAGCAGATCGGAATGAGCATCATTTGTGATCACGCCATTTTATTCTGTGATCACAACTGAGAAAAAGTTGATCCGCCGCGACGATTTTTCACGCGTTAGTCACTTTCGCCTGCGTGACTCTCTGGAATGAATAGTGCAGAAAGACGCAAAGGCGCTGCTCTCGCCGGGTAGCAAAAGCCACTGAAGGGAACTGACATGGCCGACGTGAACAGGGGTAACAGACCCCTCTCTCCGCATCTGACAATCTATCGCCCGCAACTTACCTCGATGACTTCCATCTTTGTCCGCATCACCGGCAACGCGCTTGTGCTTGCGGCATTGCTGATCGTGTGGTGGTTCGTGGCAGCGGCATCCGGGCCAGAGGCGTTTGCGCGCGCGAACGGGTTTCTGACCAGCTGGTTTGGCGATCTGGTGCTGTTCGGATCGGTGCTGGCGCTTTGGTATCACAGCCTTGGCGGTATTCGGCATCTGATCTGGGATAGTGGTCGGATGCTTGATGTCGAGAAATCAGAGATGGCCGGACAGATGATGATCGTCGCGTCTGTGTTGCTGACGATCTTTACCGTCATCGTACTTTAGAGGACCACAGCAATGGCATTTTTGACAGACCGCAAACGCGCTGTAGGCCTTGGTTCGGCCAAATCGGGGACGGACCATCATTGGAAAATGATGATCTCCTCTGCCGCGCTGATCATCCTGATCCCGCTTTTCGTGTTCACTTTCGGTATGATCCTGGGGTCGCCATATGAAGAGGTTGTGGCCTATTACCAACGTCCATTCCCGGCCGTTGTGGCCATTCTGACAATGCTGGTTGGCTGGTTTCATTTCCGCAAAGGCGTGCAAACCCTGATCGAGGATTATGTGCATGGCCTGGCACGGAAAATCGCCATTATCGCGATGATCTGCCTGTCTTATTCCGCTGCGGCCTTTGCGGTTTTCGCAATCGTTCGCATCGCCCTTTAATACCCTCGGAGCATCCTGAAAATGGCAGCATACGACTACGAAACCCACACCTATGATGCAATTGTTGTCGGGGCTGGCGGCGCCGGTTTGCGTGCAACCCTGGGCCTGGCAGAGCAAGGCTTGCGCACGGCCTGTATCACCAAGGTGTTCCCGACCCGGTCGCACACGGTCGCGGCGCAGGGCGGGATTGCGGCCTCATTGTCCAATATGGGTCCCGACCACTGGCAATGGCACATGTATGACACCGTAAAGGGGTCTGACTGGCTGGGTGATACCGACGCGATGGAGTACCTCGCGCGCGAGGCGCCCAAGGCTGTGTACGAGTTGGAACATTACGGCGTGCCGTTTTCGCGGACGGAAGAGGGCAAGATCTATCAGCGTCCCTTTGGCGGCCACACAACAGAATTCGGCGAAGGCCCCCCGGTGCAGCGTACCTGCGCCGCTGCCGACCGGACCGGTCACGCGATCCTGCACACGCTTTATGGTCAGTCGCTCAAGCAGCAGGCGGAGTTCTATATCGAATATTTCGCGCTTGATCTGATCATGTCGGATGATGGCATCTGCCAGGGTGTGATCGCCTGGAAACTTGATGACGGCACGATGCATGTCTTTAACGCCAAGACGGTTGTGCTGGCCACAGGTGGTTACGGACGCGCCTATTTCTCGGCAACGTCTGCGCATACATGTACCGGCGATGGCGGCGGCATGGTCGCGCGTCAGGGGCTGCCTTTGCAGGATATGGAATTCGTGCAATTTCACCCGACCGGTATCTATGGCGCTGGCTGTCTGATCACAGAAGGTGCGCGCGGCGAAGGCGGTTACCTGACAAATTCCGAGGGCGAGCGTTTCATGGAACGTTATGCACCCAACTACAAGGATTTGGCCCCACGCGATTATGTGAGCCGCTGCATGACAATGGAAATCCGCGAAGGGCGCGGCGTTGGGGCTGGCGGTGATCACATTCACCTGAACCTGAACCACCTGCCTGCCGCGGCACTTGCCGAACGTTTGCCCGGCATCTCTGAATCCGCGCGTATCTTTGCGGGCGTGGACGTCACGAAAGAGGCGATCCCGGTTCTGCCGACCGTTCACTATAACATGGGCGGCATTCCAACGAACTATCATGGTGAGGTTCTGAGTCCGACCAAGGACGATCCGAACGCCGTTGTGCCGGGTCTGATGGCCGTGGGCGAGGCGGGCTGTGCATCTGTACATGGGGCCAATCGTCTGGGGTCAAATTCCCTGATTGATCTTGTTGTGTTTGGACGGGCGGCGGCGATCCGCGCTGGCGAAGTTGTCGACCGCAACGCACCCAACCCGACATTGAACCAGGCATCGGTTGATGCATGCTTTGACCGGTTTGACGGGCTACGGCACGCAAAAGGCACCGTCGGGACCGCCGAGCTGCGGTTGGAGATGCAAAAGGCGATGCAGGCGGATGCGGCGGTGTTCCGGACGGACAAGACGCTGGGAGAAGGGGTCGAAAAGATGACCGCGATCGCAGGCAAGATGGATGATCTGTCTGTGACTGATCGCAGCCTTGTCTGGAACAGCGACTTGATGGAGACGCTTGAGCTGACAAACCTGATGCCCAATGCGCTGGCCACAATTGTCGGGGCAGAGGCGCGAAAGGAAAGCCGTGGCGCGCATGCGCATGAGGACTACGCGACCCGCGACGATGAAAACTGGCGTGTTCACACGATCAGCCACATTGACGGCGCCAAGGTTGATCTAAGCTACCGCCCTGTCATCACCGAGGCCCTGACCACCGAGGCCGAGGGTGGGATTTCTGATGCAAAGATCGCCCCCAAAGAGAGGACGTTCTGATGCGCATCTGGCTTGCCGCCGTTGCTCTTCTTGCCGTTGCCGCTTGCGCGGAGGTTTCGCAGCAAGGTGACAGATTGGCCCGCGACAGCGCCAAGGCGGTGACAAATGATGTGCTGGCTGCTCAGTTCCCCGGGCAGGATGTCACACCGGTGACGGATTGCGTGATTGACAATGCCACCGGCCCCGAAGTGATCGAAATTGCGCGTGCCGCCGTTATTGGCACAACCGCTGATACCACGCGGCTGGTCCTGGGCATCGCGCAGCGGCGCGAAACCGTTGCATGCATTGCTGAAAAGACGCTGACAGTCGGGAACTTGCTGGGGGCGCTGCAATGATGTGGCGCGGTGGTGCCTTTGTGGTAGCGGTGTCGCTTGTCGTTGCTGGCTGTACGCCGCCCACCCCGGAACAGGCGGCCGATCGGTGCGAAGACCGCGCCCGTGCCGCCCAGGCCCCCGAAGTTGGTGTGACCCTTGGCGCGAACAGCCAGTCCGGCCCTTTCGCCAGCGGCAATATCAGCATCAGCCTTGACCAGATCAGGGGCCGGGACCCGCTTGAAGTTTATGAAAGCTGTGTGTTCCGCCTGACCGGTGAGCCGCCCGTGCGTCCGCCACGCTTGCGTGCCCTATGAGGCGTCTTGCAGGACAATTTGCCCTCTGTTCCGGTTCAGCCCGGGCCTTATAGTTTGAACGAAATGGCGCAGACCCAGCCGCCAGGAGAGATGATACATGGTACAACTGACACTCCCCAAGAATTCCCGCATGACCGTCGGGAAAACGTGGCCAAAGCCCGAAGGTGCCACCAATCTGCGTAAGGTTCAGATCTATCGCTGGAACCCCGATGACGGACAGAACCCGCAGCTTGATACCTATTTCGTTGATATGGATACCTGTGGTCCGATGGTTCTGGACGTGTTGATCAAGATCAAGAACGAACTTGATCCAACGCTGACATTCCGCCGGTCCTGTCGCGAGGGTATCTGCGGGTCCTGTGCGATGAATATCGACGGGATCAACACGCTGGCCTGTATTTATGGCGTTGATGAGATCAAGGGTGATATCAAGATTTACCCCCTGCCGCATATGCCGGTGATCAAGGATCTTATCCCAGACCTGACCCATTTCTATGCGCAGCATGCCTCGATCATGCCGTGGCTTGAGACCAAGACAAACCGGCCCGCAAAGGAATGGAAACAGTCGATTGAGGACCGCAAGAAGCTTGATGGTCTTTATGAATGTGTGATGTGCGCGTCCTGTTCGACCTCTTGCCCGTCATATTGGTGGAACGGTGACAGATATCTGGGGCCAGCGGCGCTGTTGCATGCCTATCGGTGGATCATCGACAGCCGTGATGAGGCAACTGGCGAACGGTTGGACGAACTGGAAGATCCTTTCAAGTTGTATCGCTGTCACACGATCATGAACTGCGCCAAGACCTGCCCCAAGGGCCTGAACCCCGCCAAGGCGATTGCGCATATCAAAAAGATGATGGTCGAACGGGTCGTCTAAAGCGTTGTGCGAAAAATCTGAATCACCTAACGCTGCCTGAAATCAAAGATTTCAACGCGTTACGGGATGCACGAAGTCTCGGATATTTCGTTAAACGCTATAGACCTGCGATGCACGGACGAGGGGCTTGACCCTAGCAGTACTGTTCCGGGGCACGTGACTGGGCGGCACTGTATCTGTCCCCCCATGCCCAGCCCACGGGAAGTACCGCGTCAATTTTTGCCTGCAGGTCAGGTGTCAATATAATGTCGTCTGCCATTGCCCAGTCTTTGATATGGGCAGCAGACCGGCTGCCGGGGATCGGAATGATGTGATCCCCTTGCGCCAGCACCCATGCAAGCGCCAAGGCTGGAACACTGGCCCCATATTCATCCGCAATCATGTGAAACGCCATGGCCCGATTTTTGTTTTGAACCCAGTTTTCGCCCTGAAACCGGGGCATTTCTGTGCGGAACGGCCCGAAATCCGGGTGATCGGGATCTATGACATTGCGGCCAAACACCCCGCGCGCCAATGGCGAAAACGCAACGAAGCTGACGCCAAGCCGCGCACATTCATCCAGCAAACCCAACTCGGGTAAGCGGGTCCAAAGCGAATATTCGTTCTGCACCGCGCGCACCGGCGTTTCTGCATGGGCCTGTCGCAGTGTCGTCGGGGATATCTCGGACATGCCCCAGCCACCGATTTTGCCCTTGTCGATCATCCTGCCCATGAAACCGGCAACATCGGCAATCGGGATCGCCTGTTCCCGCCTGTGAATGTAGAAGACATCCACCCTTTCAACACCAAGCCGATTTAGCGAGCCATCCAACTCGGCCTCCAGATAGGTCGGATCGTTGTTGACGGGATGATCCGGATCGCGCTGGATGCCAGCCTTGGTCGCGATGCTTGGCCTGGCACCGCGGGCGTCGATCCATTGCCCAACGACCTGCTCTGAAATATGCGGGCCATAGACATTTGCAGTGTCGAAATGTGTGATCCCTGCCGCCCATGCGGCATCCATCGCGGCAAAGCTGGTGGACGGGTCGGTATCGCCCGACATGCCACCGAAAGACATGCACCCCAGACCAATTGCGCCGACATCGGGTCCGCAAGCACCAAGCGTACGCATCTTCATGCGAAGGCCGCCGACAACGCAATTTCGACCATATCACCGAAAGAACGTTCTCTGTCTTTAGACGGCAGCGCTTCGTGGGTAATAAGGTGGTCGCTGACCGTCAGCACCGCCAGCGCCCGGCGCCCATGACGGGCCGCAAGATTGTAGAGTTCGGCGGCTTCCATCTCGACCCCCAGGATGCCGTGACGGATCATCTGGTCGTTTAAGTCGGGGCGTTCGTCATAAAACACATCCGAGGAATAAATGCCCCCCACATGTGTTGCGACGTTCTTTTGCTGGGCCGCTGCATACGCTGCAGATAAAAGGCCGTAATCGGCGCAAGGCGCGAAATTCAGATCCTTGAAGATACCACGTGAAGGGGTCGATATGGTCGATGCTGTCATTGCGAGAATGATGTCGCGCATGCCCACATGCTTTTGCATACCGCCGCAAGATCCGATGCGGATCAGGGTCTGTGCGTCGTAGTCTGCGATCAGTTCATTTGCATAGATCGACAGCGATGGCATTCCCATGCCTGATCCCTGGATCGTGACGTCATGCCCATTCCATGTGCCGGTAAAGCCCAGCATGCCGCGGACTTCGTTCACGCATTTTGCATTTTGCAAAAATGTTTCGGCTGCCCATTTGGCCCGATACGGGTCGCCCGGCATCAATACGGTTGGGGCGATATCCTCTTTCGGGGCACCAATGTGGATGGTCATGTCGCAGTTCCCTTCTTATACGCGTCCACCTTACGGTGATTGCGCAAAAAGGGGGAGGGCGAATAAACCGCCCTCCGACCGTGATGTCAGATTTCCATGCTCTCTGGCGAGGTGCCAGCCGCAATAGCGGATTTGAACCATTCTGGCTGGCGTCCTTTGCCTGTCCACGTCTGATCCGCGTCTTTTGGATTGCGATATTTTGCGACAGAGGGTGATTTGGCCGCGGCACGTTTCTTGCGTGTCTTGGGTGCTGCCTGCGGCTCACCCGTGATTTCGGCCAGGGAAAAACCAT
Organism: Yoonia sp. SS1-5; assembly: GCF_038443705.2. Taxonomy (NCBI): domain Bacteria; kingdom Pseudomonadati; phylum Pseudomonadota; class Alphaproteobacteria; order Rhodobacterales; family Paracoccaceae; genus Yoonia; species Yoonia rhodophyticola. The sequence continues at coordinate 3,582,676 of NZ_CP151767.2, forward strand.
GTGCGGCTGCAGCCTTTTCAGCGGCGGCGAGCGCAGCTTTCTTTTCTTTTGTAGCGACCCTGGACAGCGCCTTCTCAACGTTGAGTTTCAACTTTTCGAGCTCTTTACGACTCATAGATTTAAGGTCAGGCTTCATTACGATCTCCGGAATGTATTGATTGGGGGGCCATAACACTTGGCCAAGCGGACATCATCCGTAAAACATACGGTACTTATACAAAAGTATACGAATTGTTAAAGGGCGCTATTCCGCCGCGACCGAGCCCGGATCGACCAATGTGATGATATCGCCCATGATCTTGTTCAGCTCAAAATCCTTTGGCGTGTAGATTTTCGCGATACCCATCGCGCGCAATTCGGCGGCGTCATCCTCGGGAATGATACCGCCAGCAATCACCGGAATATGTCCCAGCCCTGCGGCATTCATTTTTGCCAGAACTTCGCGCAATAACGGGATGTGAGACCCCGACAGAATCGATAACCCAATAACATGGACCTGTTCGTTTTGGGCGGCATCAACGATTTCATCCGGTGTTAGCCGAATACCTTCATAGGTAATTTCCATGCCGCAGTCGCGCGCGCGCGCGGCAATTTGTTCGGCACCATTGGAATGACCATCGAGCCCCGGTTTGCCAACCAGAAATTTAAGCCGGCGCCCCAATGCCGCACTGACCCGGTTCACATCTTCGCGCAAGTCATCCAGACCCTCAGTCCGATTGGATGGATTGCTGCTGACCCCGGTCGGCGCGCGATATTGGCCAAAGACGGCGCGAATAACATCGGCCCATTCGCCCGTCGTCACACCCGCGCGCGCGCAAGCAATCGAGGCGGGCATGATATTTGTCCCGTCGTGGGCAGCATTCCGCAGCCCGGCAAGTGCATCGGTGACAAGTGCTTGATCCCGGTCGCTTTTCCATGCCGCCAGCCGTTTCAATTGATCAGCCTCGGCCTGGGGGTCGGCAATCATGATTGCATCGTCACCAGCAGTCAGGGGCGAAGGCTCGCCCGTTTGCCACTTGTTGACGCCAACGACCGTCGTTTGCCCCTTTTCGATGCCGCTGATACGGGCCGCATTGCTTTCGACCAGACGGGATTTCATATAGGCAATGGCACCGACAGCCCCGCCCATACCATCAATCTGCGCCAATTCCGCGCGCGCGCCGTCCTTTAGCGCAGCAACCTTGCGGTCAATCGCCGGATTGCCGTCAAAAAGATCGTCGAATTCCAGAAGGTCGGTCTCGTACGCCAGAATCTGTTGCATCCGAAGTGACCATTGCTGATCCCATGGCCGGGGTAGGCCCAACGCCTCGTTCCACGCTGGTAATTGTACTGCACGTGCACGGGCCTTTTTCGAAAGCGTCACAGCCAGCGTTTCCAGCAGGATGCGGTAGACATTGTTTTCGGGCTGCTGTTCGGTCAGCCCAAGTGAATTCACCTGCACACCATAGCGGAAACGCCGGTATTTCGGGTCCTCGACGCCATAACGGGTTTCGCAGATTTCGTCCCATAATTCGACGAAAGCCCGCATTTTACAAAGCTCGGTCACAAAGCGGATGCCGGCATTGACGAAAAACGAAATGCGCCCGACCATTGCCGGAAAATGCTCTGCGGGAACTTTGCCTTTCAGGTCATCAAGAACCGCTGTGGCTGTGGCCAATGCAAAGGCGAGTTCCTCTTCCGGCGTCGCGCCTGCCTCTTGCAGATGATAGGAACAGACATTCATCGGGTTCCATTTTGGCAAATGCGCCCGCGTATAAGCGGCCACGTCGGTAATCATGCGCAACGATGGCTCTGGCGGGCAGATATACGTGCCGCGCGACAGGTATTCCTTGATGATGTCATTTTGGACGGTGCCTTGCAGGGCGCTGATATCGGCACCTTGTTCCTCGGCGACCGCAATATAAAGCGACAGCAACCAGGGCGCTGTCGCATTAATCGTCATGGATGTGTTCATCTGATCCAGCGGAATGTCGTCGAACAGCGCACGCATATCACCCAGATGGCTGACCGGCACGCCAACCTTGCCGACCTCGCCTTTTGCCAAGACGTGATCGCTGTCATATCCGGTCTGTGTGGGCAGATCGAAGGCAACCGACAGCCCGGTTTGCCCCTTTGCGAGGTTCCCGCGATACAATGCGTTTGAGGCCGCCGCAGTCGAATGGCCCGCGTAAGTTCGAAAAAGCCACGGGCGGTCTTTCTGCGTTTGCGACATGTTGGGCACTCCGGAATCGTTTGGCGTAATTTAATTACCTGTTTGACCTGATATATGAAATTTTGTGGCTCTGTCAATTCGCTGCATTGCGGCATGGCGGGATTTACGCCGCGTCGGTTCCCTGTCACCTTGCAGCAATGACGCAAACCGTTTCCATGCCGCTTTGGGCATTTGTTCTTATTTTGCTTTTTGCCGCGGTGACGTTTGCGTCCCACTTTCTGTTTCCGTCTGTCAGGTGGTTTTTTCGCAAGCGTGCCGAACGGGTCATTGCCCGCGTTAACCAACGCCTGCAGCGCCCGATCGAGCCGTTCAAGCTGGCCCGCCGGTATGACATGATCCAGCGACTTCTTTACGACCCCGAGGTTGCGCAAGCCGTTGCGGATCATGCGTTGCAAGAAGGCGTTCCCGAGAATGTCGCCTTTGAAAAGGCGCAGAAATACGCCCGCGAGATCGTGCCGTCATTTTCGGCGACGGCCTATTTCAGTGTCGGCATCAGGTTGGCACGCTGGCTGTCAAAGTCCCTTTATCGTATCAAGCTGGGCACGTTCGAGCGTGAGCAGCTGGAACATATCGACCCCAACGCCACGGTCATCTTTGTGATGAACCACCGCAGCAATATGGATTACGTGCTAGTGACCTATCTGGCGGCGAATGCGGGTGCGTTGTCTTATGCCGTTGGCGAATGGGCCCGGGTCTGGCCCCTTTCGGGGATCATCCGGGCGATGGGCGCGTATTTTATCCGCAGACGCTCGCGCGGGGCATTATACCGCAAGGTGCTTGCCCGTTACGTTCAGCTGGCAACACGGGGCGGCGTAACGCAGGCCATGTTCCCCGAGGGCCGGCTAAGCCTGACGGGACGCACCGCGCCGGCCAAGCTTGGCCTGCTGAACTATATTATCGAGGATTTTGACCCCGCCAAACGCGAGGTCATCTTTGTTCCTGTCGCGCTGAATTATGACAGGGTGCTGGAAGATACGTTTCTTATTGCCGCTGACAAGTCGGGCAAGCGCAGGTTCCGACCCCCATTATGGACGGTCATTCGCGGCCTGAGCTGGTATCTTTGGTCGCGCTTGCGCCGCCGGTTTCGTCTGTTTGGCACCGCCTCTGTCAGTTTTGGTCAGCCTCTTGAACTATCCGCATTCGTCAACGCAACTGGCGGGGACATGACGACTGCCGTCGCTGACGAGCTGATGCAGCGGATCAACCGTGTTGTGCCGGTGCTGGGCGTTCCCCTGGTCGCACGGCAATTGCTCGCAACGCCCGAAACAACCAAGGACGAGCTGATCGCGGCTATCGGCAGAACCATTCAATGCCTGACCGGCAGGCAAATTCCGGTACCGCGGCGCAAGACAGATGTCGTTGTGACGGATGCGCTGGACCATCTTGTTTTGCGCAAGCTGGTACATGTGGAGGCTGGCCGGATCCGGGCTGCTGACGATGCCGCGGACGTGCTGAGCTATTACGCCAATTCAATCGCACATCACTTTGACAGCAAGGATGATGTTGAGGGCGCTGAAATTTCTGCGCTCGCAAAGTAATTAAATTACAAAAATAGCAATCATTGGGTTGCAATATTGCGAAGCCATCTAGTATTTATCCGGCAAGCGGCCGATTCTGCGGCGCGGCAATAGTGGAAATTTATTATGGAGACTGACATGGCCCTCGACCAATCTGCACCGACGGAGGCTTACAACGCACCGCAAAAGGATCTCTATGAAGTGGGTGAAATGCCGCCCTTGGGCCATGTACCCGCGCAGATGCATGCCTGGACCATTCGCCGCGAACGGCATGGAGAGCCAGAGCAGGCCTTTGAAATCGAGACCGTGGCCTGTCCGAAGCCTGACAGCAACGAGGTGCTGGTTTTGGTGATGGCTGCCGGTGTGAACTATAACGGCGTCTGGGCCGGTTTGGGAATTCCGATCAGCCCGTTTGATGTCCACAAGGCCGATTATCACATTGCCGGTTCTGATGCTGCTGGCATCGTCTGGGCGGTCGGCGACAAGGTCAAGCGGTGGAAAGTCGGCGATGAGGTGGTCATCCATTGTAACCAGGATGACGGCGATGACGAGCATTGCAATGGCGGCGATCCGATGTTCTCTGAAAGTCAGCGTATCTGGGGTTATGAGACCCCCGATGGGTCATTTGCACAGTTTACCTGTGTCCAGTCGCAACAATTGATGCATCGTCCCCAACACCTGACCTGGGAAGAGAGCGCCTGCTACACGCTGACGCTGGCAACTGCGTATCGGATGTTGTTCGGACATGAGCCACATGACCTGAAACCGGGCCAAAACGTTCTGGTCTGGGGGGCATCAGGTGGTCTGGGGTCTTACGCGATTCAGTTGATCAACACGGCCGGCGCAAACGCAATCGGTGTGATCAGCGACGAAAGCAAACGCGACTTTGTCATGTCGCTGGGCGCCAAGGGTGTTATCAACCGCAACGACTTTGCCTGCTGGGGCCAGCTGCCGACGGTGAACACCCCCGAATACAATGCCTGGCTGAAAGAGGCCCGCAAATTCGGCAAGGCGATATGGGAGATTACCGGCAAGGGCGTCAATGTCGACATGGTCTTTGAACATCCGGGCGAGGCCACATTCCCGGTGTCATCACTGGTCTGCAAGAAAGGTGGCATGGTGGTGATCTGCGCCGGGACAACCGGGTTTAACTGCACATTCGACGTCCGCTACATGTGGATGCACCAAAAACGCCTGCAAGGAAGCCACTTTGCCCACCTCAAACAGGCAAGTGCTGCCAACAATCTGATGATCGAACAGCGGCTGGATCCGTGCATGTCCGAGTGCTTTAGCTGGGATGAGATTCCGCAAGCCCATACGAAGATGCGCAAGAATGAACACAAGCCCGGAAATATGGCGGTACTTGTGCAAGCGCCTGTAACGGGGCTGCGCACGTTTGAGGATACATTGGAAGCGGCGAAAAACCGCTAACTTCGGCGCCAAAACGGACAGGGGGGTGTAGTCATCATGACTATACCCCTTTTTTTATTGAATTTTCGGGCGACAATTTTGAACATCCGTCTACTCGCTATTATTGGGGGGTATAAAGACGCTAGTAAATGTTTCAGATTTAGAATGCTACTATAGGTTGTTAACGCTCTGTTAATCATTAGTGAGGGACACTAGTAATGGGACATGAATGGATTATTGACGTACTTGCCGATCTAAAATCTTTTGCAAAGAAAAATGACCTGCCGCTGTTGGCAGCGCAACTTGATGATACTGCACTGATTGCATCAGCAGAAATAAGTACGATTTTTGAACGGACGTCTCCAATGAAGCGAGGAGATTGTGCTGGAACTGGAACGATTTTTAACAGCCCTGGAGCAGGCCGACGCGCTTGAGAAAATCCAGGAAATTACTGTTGGTTTGCGGGATCACTTCAAGATCGACCATATTGTCTACCATTGGGTAAGTTCCGATGGTGAGCAATATGGTTTCGGAACCTACGATCCGGCATGGGCGGCGCGGTATACTGAAAAGGAATACCTGCGTGTTGATCCGGTTATCATCGGCTGCTTCCAGCGATTTGATCCGGTTGACTGGAAGAAACTGGACTGGTCGTCAAAGGCAGCCCGCGCCTTTCGACGTGATGCAATTGAACACGGGATCGGCAACCAAGGGTTTTCGATACCGATCCGCGGGCCCAATGGGCAGCTGGCTTTGCTGACGGCCTCACACTCGACCGACGATGCGACCTGGGACAAGATCACGGGCACCTACCAACGGGACTGGATTCTGATTGCGCATTACCTCAACCAAAAAGCGCTGAAGCTGGAAAAAGGCCGCACACCTGAACCCGTGCGCGCCTTGTCACCGCGCGAGACGGATGCGTTGACCTATTTGGCTATGGGATACAGCCGGGGCCAGGTCGCGGATCTGCTGAAAATCTCGGAACACACATTGCGGGCCTATATCGAAAGTGCCCGTTTCAAGCTGTCTGCGCTGAATACAACACATGCCGTCGCGCGCGCCATCAGCGAGGGGCTGATCGTCGTGGGTGGGGCCGCACGCGCCGCCGAAGGCGGTTGGCCCGGCCGGGACGAGCACCAAAACCTGCCGAGCGCGGCGAATAGTTAACTTTCGTTAAGAATTGGTTAACGCCACGCGTGGCGCATTAACCTCGAACGCCGCAGCGCAAACTACCCTGATCGCAAGTGATCAACATGCCAAAGGGTAGGACAATGCTACGTTACATCTATGCAAATCAGTTAACGCAATATCCGGATCTGCAAGCTTCTATGCACCGTGATCGGGCCGCGCAATTCGCGACCCGATTGAAATGGGATGTCACTGTCGACGCGAAAGGGTGGGAGCGGGACGAATATGACGATCTGAACCCGCTCTATGTTATTTGGGTCAATGATGATGGCACACATGGCGGATCAATGCGTTTTTTGCCAACGACGGAACGCACAATGGTCGAGGACCATTTTTCCAACCTGCTGAACGGCACGGACATTCGCAGCCCGTTTATCTGGGAATGCACCCGTTTTTGTCTGGGCCAGAAATCCAGCCCGCGGATTGCCGCCGCGATGATGCTGGCCGGTGGTGAGTTGATGCGTGCTTTCTCGCTGACCCATCTGCTTGGCGTGTTCGATCCGCGCATGGTGCGGATCTATTCAATGATTGGCGCATCGCCAGAGGTGCTGGGCAGCGCCGGGGAAGGACGTGACAAGATCAGTGTCGGGCTTTGGGCATTCCGGCCCGAGGATCGGCGCAAGGTACTGCGCCGTGCCGGCTTGTCATCCGCCATATCAGAGCATTGGTTCAATCGCTCATTTGGTCGCCCGGTGGAACAGGTTCCATTGGCTGCCTAAACCGCTGGCAGACATGCGGCTGGCCAGATAGTGTCACCGCATGAACGCCCCCACCATCACATTTTCAGACGATCAGGCCGAAGCCTGGGACAATATCGCGGTCGCATTGCGCCAGTCCGGCGTCGATCTTGACGACAGTCTGCTTCAGCCACCGCAAAGCGACGCAACCTCGGTGATGGCGGTGATCGGCAAGGCCGGGTCAGGCAAAACAATGTTGCTGGCCAAGCTCTATACCGCCCTTGCAGAGGCGGGTGTCGACGTGATCTCGGGCGACTGGGAAGGCCGCAAACGCAAGGATCGCCGGACCTTGGCAATCCTCGCGCCCACCAACAAGGCCGCAAGCGTTCTGCGAAGCCGGGGTGTTCCGGCCACCACAATTCACCGCATCTTGTACACGCCGGTTTATGATCCGGAATACGAGAAGGTTGCAGAATGGCTGGCCGGGCAGGGCGACAAGCCCGAAATCGAAGGCCTGACCGACCTGGCCCTTGATCGTGCCTTTGCGTCCTATCAATCCAACACCTCAATCCCGGCAGCACTCGCCGCGGCTGGCCTGCGTGGAAGCGACTTTATCACCGGGTGGAAGCGGCGCGAGGAGCCGCTGGATATCGGGTTTGTTGATGAAAGCTCGATGCTGGATGAAAAGCAGTTCGATGATCTGAAAGAGATTTTTCCGACGCTGATCTTGTTTGGCGATCCCGCGCAGCTGCCGCCGGTGCAATCATCAGGCGGGATGGTATTCGAGACCTTGCCCGCATCCCGGGTTCAAAGCCTGGACCGTGTCCACAGGCAGGATGCGGATAATCCTATCCTCGACCTTGCGCATGCGCTTGCAGATCCCGACCTCGATTTTTATGCCTTCGAGCGCATGATCGAGGAGGCCGCATCGCGCGATGACCGCGTTGTGATGGCGCAAAGGGTTGAGGCAGACCTGATGGCCCGATCACCTTGCCTTGTCTGGCGCAACGCAACCCGTATCCGTTTGATCCACGCCTTTCGTGCCGCCTTTTCCGCGCCGCCGGACGAGCTGTTATCCGGCGAGCCTTTGATCTGCGACGGGATCGAATTGCCGCTGAAACACCGCAAGAAGCGGCTCGATCTTGAGGCCCGCGGTCTGATCAAGGGCGCGCAGGTTGTTTATCTTGGGCCGGGCAAGCGGCCGGGCTTTTCCAAACTGTTCGTGATGGGGGCAGAGGAGCCGCAGGTCGGCGTCGCCAGCATCGTCAAGATCGAGCAGGAGGGAGAGGCAGAGCCATTCATCCCATTTGCGGCCCGGATGGGGGCCACCTTTCTGCATGGCGCGGCAGTGACCATTCACAAGGCGCAAGGGTCCCAATGGGATACAGTGCAGGTTTTTGCGCCTGATATCTATGCGGCCTCGCGGATGGGCCGTGTTGAAGCGGGCCAGCCTTTGTGGAAACGCTTGGCCTATGTTGCGATTACCCGCGCCGAGCGGCAGTTGCGTTGGGTCGTGCGCAACCGCTTGGCCCGCCCGCAGAGCAGTCTTGGCATAGATGATCTGGACGTACCGGTTGCCCCGCTGACCTTGCAAAGCGAGACGATCTGACGCCTACCGGCGCAGAATGGAAAACGCCGCCGACGCGCCCCACCCGGCCGCAATCGCAATCGAGAGCGACATCAGGCCGTAAAGCAGCGCATTGTCATGCGCGAGGTTATAGAGCCACCGTTCCAGCCCGACCTTCTTGACCGGGATCGCGGTTGAATAAAGGTCGATGATCTTGCCACCGCGGGTCAGGTAAATCTCGGCCTTGTAATTGCCTTCTGTCAGGTTTGCGGGCAGTTCGATCAGCGCCCGGAACAGCGTATCATCCTTGACCCAAACGCCTGTTGGCAGCGTTTGATAAAGTTCCTGCGACGCCCGAATACGCACCAGCGCATTCGTAAATTTCTCACTGCCGATTTCTGATGGCCCAACGGACCGAATTGCGCGTCTGGTGCTGATGCGGGTGTTGATATCCTCGCTATCGTCGAGGATTTCATCCAGCGGCTTGTTTGTTGCAACAGCGTAGAAGGATGGCGCGACATCAATTTCCACGGCCTCGGTGTTCACCCAAATGCCAAAGCGGCGGTCCTTGCGTCGGACTGTGACAGGCACGTCCGGCCCGGCGACAGTGACAATCACCCCCAGATCGTCCTCGCCCGGGATCGCCTGTTCACGTTTGACCGCACCAAAAATTTCGATCTCCGACCCTTCAAACGTGGCCGTGATCGCAACCTCATCCCGGCTGAGGCCAAGAACAATTTCTTCTGCATGCAAAGGCGATGCCAGCAGCAGGATGAATGTCAGAACCCGGATCATCAGTGACCCCCGGTGCCGATAGAGTAGAGTTCCGCAGGCTGCACCAGCAGGTCAAATGCGAGCTTGCCGCAGACCCCCAGAACCATCAGGGCCAGCAGGATGCGTAACTGTTCGGCCTTCATCTTGACCCCGATGCGTGTGCCGATCTGCGCGCCGATCACGCCCCCGACCAGCAGCAGGACCGCCAGAACCACATCAACAGTGTAGTTTGTCGTTGCATGCAACATCGTGGTGAAGGCTGTGACAAAGATGATCTGAAACAGCGAGGTTCCCACGACAACCTTTGTTGGCATCCCCAACAGATAGATCATGGCCGGAACCATGATAAATCCGCCACCCACACCCATGATGGCGGCCAGAATACCTACGGCAATGCCAACGATCAGCGGTGGTATGACAGAAATATAGAGGCCCGAGACCCGGAATTTCATTTTGAATGGCAGGTTGTGAACCCAGTTATGCTTGCGCCGGGTCGGGACGGGCGCGCCCCCCGCCTTGCTGGATCTGCGGATCGCCTTGAGGCTTTCAAGAAACATCAAGGTCCCGATCATGCCCAGAAACACGACATAGCAAAGTTGCACCAGCAACTCGACCTGGCCCAGAGATTTCAAATAGTTAAAGACCACAACCCCAAGGGCAGCACCAATAAGGCCACCAATCAGCAGCACCGTTCCCATTCGGAGATCAACGGTTTTTCGTTTCAGATGGGCCAGAACCCCCGAAAATGACGAGGCCACGATCTGGTTGGCCTCCGTCGCAACCGCGACAGCCGGTGGAATGCCGATAAAGAACAACAATGGCGTCATCAGAAACCCGCCGCCCACGCCGAACATGCCCGACAAAATGCCCACAATTCCGCCAAGCCCGAGTAACAGGAAGGCGTTCACCGAAACTTCGGCGATAGGAAGATAAATCTGCATGAGCTGTTCCAGGCGCTTGTGCCAGTGGGCGCAACAAAAACCTTTCGGGTGAGTCTGTCAAATGGCGCCGGTCATTTGATGCTGCAAATGCAGCATTTCGGCCACTTGGATATATCAATGGTATTGAATTGGACTTAACGCAGGTCCGCCAAATACCGTCTAAGCACGGTTTCCAGCTTTGCAGCCCCGATTGGAGCCATCGCCTTGGTATGTGCGTGGCTGATATTTTCGTCGCTCATCCCGGCTGCCATGTTAGTGATCGTCGAAATCGCGGCGGCTTTCAGCCCCAAGAACCGGGCTAGGATCACCTCGGGGACGGTGGACATGCCCACCGCATCCGCGCCGAGGGTGGCAATTGCCCGGATTTCGGCAGGTGTTTCGAAAGAGGGGCCGGAATACCAGGCATAGACCCCATCGGCCATGTCCGTGTCGGTTGCAGTTGCGGCGTCGCGCAGCCCGGCCCGGACCTGCGGATCATAGGCGTCCTTCATTGGAACGAACCGCCTGTCTGTGGTTTCGCCAATCAGCGGGTTCAGCCCAGAGAAATTGATGTGGTCGGATAAACACATGATTGACCCGGTGGGCATATCGGCCCGCATGGAACCGGCTGCGTTGGTGGCAATCATCGTCTCTGCCCCCAGGGCCTTGAGCACTTCAAGCGGAAGACGCATGGCGTCAGCTTTGCCGTGTTCATAATAATGGGATCGTCCGCCAAAAACCGCGACCCTGACGCCTTGCAGGTCACCGATGACCAGGTTGGCATTGTGTCCAGAGACGCCCGCATGTGGAAAGCCGGGCAGATCGGCATAGGGGATTGCGGTGCCGTCAACGCTATCTGCGATATGCCCAAGGCCAGACCCCAGGATCAAACCAATGCGCACCGGGGTGTCGCCAGCACGGGCCTGGATCGCCCCGGCAAGCGCCTTAGCGTTCTTTGACATAAGGCTCGCCGCCTGCGCGCGGTGGGATCGCTTTGCCAACGAAACCGGCGAGGATGACAACCGTCAGGATGTAGGGCAACACGTCCAGTAGCTGACCGTTGACCTGGAACCGCAAGATCCCCTCGATCACATCTGGACGCAGCGACATGGCCTGCAGGAAGCCAAACAACAGGCAGGCATAAAGCGCGTACCAGGGGCGCCATTTGGCAAATATCAACGCCGCAAGCGCGATAAAGCCGCGACCCGCGCTCATATCTTTCACGAACCCCGCTTGCAAAGCGGTGGACAGATAGGCGCCCGCGATCCCGCAGAGGACACCGCAAATGGCCACCGCCGAAAAACGCAGAAAAATGACCGAAACGCCCGCAGTGTCAACCGCAGCAGGGTTTTCACCAACCGCCCGCAGGCGAAGGCCAAAGCGGGTGCGGAACAGGATCCACCAGGTCAGCGGCACCATCAATATCGCCAGATAAACAAGCGGCGTGTGGCCCGAGATCAACTCGTAATAAATCGGCCCGATGATCGGCACATCCTTCAGCGCCTCTGCAAAGGGAAGCGTGATGTTTTCAAAACGTCCGCTGCCCGACAATTGAGGCGTGCGCCCCCCTTGGGCGAACCAGCTTTGGGCCACGACTACCGTCAGCCCGGCGGCAAGAAAGTTGATCGCAACCCCCGATATCAGCTGGTTGCCCCGAAACGTGATCGAGGCCAGCCCGTGAACCACCGACAGCACCATCGAGGCACCGATGCCTGCCAGCAACCCAACCCAGACATTGCCTGTGACAGATGCAATTGCCGCCGACAGAAACGCGGCCGCCAGCATCTTCCCTTCCAGCCCGATATCAAAGATACCTGCCCGCTCTGAATACAAACCAGCCAGACAGGCCAGCAAAAGCGGGGTCGCCAGGCGCACAGTCGCATCCAGCATTTGCAGAAGGGTCGCAAAGTCCATCTGTTAGGCCACTTTCTCCGTCAGGAAGGGGAAGAGCGCAAAGAAACGGTCTGCCACTTCGGGGTTCCGGCGCAGGGCGTCTTCGGCCTCTGCTTGGGTCATATCAACCGCCTGTGTCTTGTCGCGGCGCAGGAAGAATTGCAGCCCCAGCATCGCGTCAAACCGGTCATCGGTGATGAACGGATCATGGGGGATGCGGCGCATCACAGCCTCGTTCGGGCGAAAGACGCTTGCGGGCTTTTGCAATGCCAGCAATGCAACCAGATGCGGCGGCACGTCACCGCCCGGGGTCTTTGAAATCACGTGATGGATCCACTGATGCAGTTCCTCCATCGTGATCATGCCAAGCGCCAGACAGCTCAGCACAAAGCCCAGATCGGCGCCGGTGTCATCCTCGACACCTATTTTGAATGGTCCTGCCATTGTCATGTTCTTGCTCTCCTCAATGATAGAAACAGCCGCTCAAGCGGCATGCGCACCATGTTATCCAGTGCGCCCGTGAACAGGATCACCAATGCCTGTATGACGATGATCAATTCACGGGGGATCGACGTCCATAGGGCGAGTTCTGCGCCGCCTTGATATAGAAAGCCGAAAAGAAGGGCCGCCAGCAATACCCCGAAAGGATGGCTGCGCCCCATCAGTGCGACGGCGATGCCGATAAAGCCCGCCCCCTCCACTGCGTTCAGGACCAGCCGTTCGGCCTCGCCCTGCACGTTGTTGATGGCCATCATGCCGGCAAGAGCGCCCGAGATAAGCATGGCAACCATGATGATTTTTGTCGGGCTGATGCCCGCGTATTTGGCCGCGGACTCCGAATGTCCGAATGACCGGATTTCGTAGCCCAGTCGCGTCCGCCAGATCAGCGCCCAAAGGGCGACACAGGCGGCGATGGCCACAAAGAAGGTGATATTGGCGGGGGCGCCCCGGAACAGCGTGGTTTCGCCAAAGCTGAACATGTCCTGGAACGACGGCAGATGGGTCGCTTCTGGGAACTTGGCCGAGGCTGGTTCCATCGACCCGGGCACCTTAAGCGCGCCGATCAGGAAGTAGTTCAGCAAGGCTGCTGCGATGAAGTTGAACATGATCGTCGTGATCACGATGTGGCTACCGCGCTTGGCTTGCAGGAACGCGGGGATCGCGGCCCATGCGGCCCCGAAGATAGCGGCCATTGTCGCCGCACCCAGAAGCGCAATCGTCCAATGCGGCCAAGGGATATAGAGGCAAGCAATCGCCACGCCCAAACCCCCAAGCAGTGCTTGCCCTTCGCCGCCAATGTTGAACATGCGGGCATGAAAGGCGATAGCGACCGCAAGACCGGTAAAGATGAAATTCGTCGCGTAATAAAGCGTGTAGCCCCAGCCATAGGTCGACCCGAGCGAGCCTTGCACCATCAGCTTGAGCGCCTCCCATGGGTTTTCCCCAATGGCCAGAATGACCAACGCGGACAGGACGGCGGCTAGCAGGATCGAGATCAGCGGGATCAGGATCACATCGGCCCACTTTGGCATCACGTCCATTTACGCAGCCTCCGTGGTCATCCCGGCCATAAGCAGGCCGAGTTCTTTTTCGTCTGTATTCTGAGGCATCCGCTCGCCCATTATTTTTCCGTCAAACATAACGGCGATCCGGTCAGAGAGCGAAAGAATTTCCTCTAACTCCACGGAAACCAACAAGATTGCCTTGCCCTGATCCCTTAGTGCAACAATCTGCTGGTGGATGAATTCGATGGCCCCGATGTCGACCCCGCGGGTTGGTTGACCGATCAGCAGCAGGTCTGGGTTACGCTCGATCTCACGGGCAAGCACGATTTTCTGCTGGTTTCCGCCAGAAAAGTTCTTGGCCGCAAGCTTGGGATCGGGCGGGCGGACATCAAAGCGGGCCATTTTTTCTTCGGTGTCCTGCTTGATTGCGGCGTTGTTCATGAACATCTTGGAACGCTGGTATTCGTCGGCATGGTGATAACCGAAGGCCGTATTTTCCCACGCGTGGAAATCCATGATCAACCCTTCGCGCTGCCGGTCTTCGGGCACATGGGCGATGCCGCGCAACCGGCGACTTTGTCCGTCAGATTTTGAGCCGGTCAGGTCAAGTTCTTCCCCGTTGATACGGATGGAGCCGGTGCCTTTTTCATAGCCGCCCAAGACCTCCAACAATTCTGATTGTCCGTTGCCTGCCACGCCCGCGATGCCCAGAATTTCACCCGCGTGCACATCAAAGCTGACGTCCTTGACCCGGTGCACACCTTTGCTGTCAGTGACGTTCAGGTTGGTCACCTCGAGGATTTTCGCCCCGACCTGCGCGGGGGCCTTGTCGACTTGCAGCAATACCTTGCGGCCGACCATCAGTTCGGCCAGTTCCGCCGGGCTGGTATCGACTGTTTTGACCGTCGCCGTCATCTCACCGCGCCGCATCACGCTGACGGTGTCGGTGATATCCATAATTTCGCGCAGTTTATGGGTGATCAGGATGATCGTTTTGCCTTCGCGCTTGAGGTTTTCGAGGATGCGGAACAGATGGTCGGCCTCAGCCGGGGTCAACACGCCGGTCGGCTCATCCAAGATCAGAATGTCCGCTTTGCGGTACAACGCCTTGAGGATTTCGACCCGTTGCTGCATGCCGACACCGACCTCTTCGATCAGCGCATCTGGGTCTACGTTCAGTTCGTATTCCTCGGCCAGCGATTTCAGTTCGCGGCGGGCGCGGGCCAGTGACGGGCGCAGCAGGCCGCTATCTTCGGCCCCAAGAACGACGTTTTCCAACACCGTGAAATTTTCGACCAGTTTGAAGTGCTGGAACACCATGCCTATGCCCGCAGCGATGGCTGCCTGACTATCCGGAATTGCAGTTTTCTGACCTGCAATAAAGATTTCGCCCGCGTCAGCCTTATAAAAACCATACAAAATCGACATCAGGGTCGATTTACCCGCTCCGTTCTCGCCGATGATGCCGTGGATCGTGCCGGGCATGACCCGGATCGAAATATCCTTGTTGGCTTGCACCGGGCCAAAAGCTTTCGAGATGCCTTTCAGCTCAATCGCGGGGGCTTGGTCTGTCATCAGTGACACCTTTGGGTCTTACGCAAAGGGCCGCGCGGAAAACTCGGCGCGGCCCTGTTAGTCATTGGCCTGTCAGGCGCGATCAGAACTGCAGTGCGGGGCAGCTTTCATCGCTTGTGTAGTCATGCACGGCCAGTTCGCCAGATGCGATCTGCGCAGCGGCCGCATCAACGGCTGCCTGCATCTCGGCGCTGACAAGTGGTTGGTTGAACTCGTCCAGCGCGTAGCCAACACCTTCGTTTCCAACGCCCATCACGTTGAACCCTGTTTCCAGATTTTCACCCTGAGTGAATGCATCATAGACGGCGTTATCAACACGCTTGAGCATTGATGTCAGAACTTTCCCCGGGTGCAGGTAGTTCTGGTTGGCATCAACGCCGATCGACAGGATGTCATTGTCGGCAGCTGTCTGAAGCACACCAACACCGGTGCCGCCTGCTGCGGCATAAACCACATCCGCGCCTTGGCTGATCTGCGCAAGTGTCAGTTCGGACCCTTTAACCGGATCATTCCACGCCGCAGGGGTCGTGCCGGTCATATTGGCAATGACTGTCGCATCTGCATTCACAGCTTTCGCACCCTGCGCATAGCCACAGGCGAATTTGCGGATCAGCGGAATGTCCATGCCGCCGATGAAGGATACGGTGCCGGACTCAGACGCCATCGCCGCCATCATGCCAACAAGATAGGATCCTTCATGCTCGTTGAACACGACCGAACGCACGTTGGGCGCATCAACAACCATGTCGATGATTGCGAATTTGGTGTCAGGGTAGTCGGCAGCGACCTCACCCAGTGGCGTGGCCCACGAGAAACCCGCCATGACAATGGGGTTGGCTCCCGACTCGGCAAAGCGGCGGATCGCCTGCTCGCGCTGGGCATCAGACTGAATTTCGACCTCGGCATATTTGCCGCCAGTTTCCTGCGCCCAACGCTCTGCCCCGTTATAGGCGCTTTCGTTGAAGGATTTGTCGAACTTGCCGCCAAGATCGAACAGAATGGCAGGGTCCGCGACAGCAGCGCCAGCGGTCAGCGCCAGTGCAGCCGAGGCGCCGAGCATTTTTTGCATAAGGGTCATTTATCATCTCCCAGGTCGTTGAACAAAGGGCGGCGCATGACCAACATCAGCCACCCCGATGAAATTTGAGCCGGTCGTTGCCGGTTCCATGTCAGATAAGGCCCTTCCGGGCGGGGAAGATCAACCGATTTTTCGTGCTTTCAGCGTGATGCCGCGACGAAAACCCGACAAATGCCGGCTTCAGTTCGTCTTATATGTCGCCCAGCTGCTTTTGCAGGATCAGGGCTGCAACGGCTGCTTTATCTTTGTGCAGATAGTAACCCGGGCGCTCTCCAACCTGACGATATCCTGCTTTTTGATAAAGCGCGCGGGCAGCGGCGTTGTCGGCGGCGACTTCCAGAAATACCTGTACAGCCCCGGCATTTGCCGCCTGTTGCTCCGCGTCCTGCAACACCATACGGGCGAGCCCTTGTCGGCGGTATGGCGGATCAACGGCAAGGGTCAGCACCTCTGCCTCATCCGCGATCACGCGGACCAGACAGAACCCATGGGCCGCGCAGGCAAGCCTCGTCCCCGGCTGGTTAAGAAGTGCTGCGAATTCTGCGTCGGTCCATGCGCGCGCATCTGCAAAACACGCAGCATGCAGCTGCGCAAGCTGCGCTGGGGTCATGCCAGAATGACAGGTGCGGGATCGCTTGGCGGGGCAGCATCCGGGCTGCGCACATAAAGCGGGGCAGGGCGTTCGACCTTATCATCCAGCTTTTGCGCCGCGATCTTGGCCACAGCCGTAATCAGTTTGACGGGTGCAGGGGGTGAGACCAACGCAGGCAGGAATTCCTGTCCCATCAGCGCGGGTTTGCTGACTTCGCCATCCGCCTTGAAGAATTGTACATAGGCCTTGTCCCGCGGTGCAGGAATGATTGCGGTTAAAGGTGGCGTTGATCCAAAGGCGCGTGCCTCAAAGCCGCTGACACCAATCGCAGGTTTGCCAAGACCAAGGGACAGGCCCCGCGCTGCAGAAATCCCAATGCGTATACCCGTGAAATTACCCGGGCCGGTGCCGACGCCAATTCCGTCAATATCTTTCCAGGCGACGCCACCCTCTGTCAGCATCTCTTCGAGCATGGGGATCAGATGTTCGGCCTGCCCTTTGGCCATTTCGTCAACCCGGGTGATGACCTCCTTGCCCAATAGCAAAGCGGCGGCGCAATGCGCCGCCGATGTGTCAAAAGCAATGACCGCCACGTCAGGCTGCAACGGGCCGCACCTCGACCACTTCGGGGATGTAGTGGCGCAAAAGGTTCTCGATCCCCATTTTCAGGGTCAACGTCGAAGAGGGGCAACCCGCGCAGGCCCCTTGCATGTGAAGATAGACGATCCCGCGGTCAAAGCCGTGAAAGGTGATGTCGCCACCGTCCTGTGCCACGGCAGGGCGCACGCGGGTATCCAGCAATTCCTTGATTTGTCCGACAATTTCGCCGTCTTCGCCTGTATGTTCGGCATGGCCGCTTGCGGGGGTGTGATCGTCCGCCATCACGGGTTGGCCTGATTGGTAATGCTCCATGATCGCGCCCAGAATACCGGGTTTGATATGATCCCATTCCACATCATCTGTTTTCGTGACCGTTACAAAATCAATGCCGAAAAACACGCCGGTGATGTTGCCGGTTGCAAAAATACGCTGCGCCAGGGGCGAGCTTTGTGCAGCTTCCGCATTGGGAAAGTCGGCCGTTCCGACATCCAGCACATTCTGGCCCGGCAGAAATTTCAGCGTTGCGGGATTCGGGGTCGATTCAGTTTGAATGAACATGTGGCCAACCTTTTTTGTCAGGCTTTAGATATGCGCCCGGCGGCCCCCTCTGTCAAGGGTTTGGAATGGTTCTAAACTGAAAAAGGGCCGGTCCCTTATATGGGTCCGGCCCTTGAGCGGGAGGGAGGTTGGGTGGTTTAGTTGACGATGAATTCTTTCTGTGCGGCGACCTGTCCGTCGACCTTGAGAACGGCGATGACGTCGCGCTTGGCGGGCAGCACTGTGTTGACGCGGACGTCTGTGTTTGCGCCTGCATTCACCATTTCAGCGCCCAGCAATGCGCCCTGCTCACCAGTGTGGAAGTCGTAGATTTCAACAACACCGTTGTTGTCTGCGGTCACCAGGCCCAGCTCCAGCACGGTGCCGGCATCCAATGTGCGGCCCTTCTGGAAATAGCTGTCAGCAGCGCCAGCAGTGGCAGTCACAGCAACAGCAGCGGCGGCGAGTACGATTGATTTGATAGACATGAGAGAGTTCCTTTTGAGAGATTTTTAAGATGTGAGAGATATTGAGAGAGGGATTGGGGGCCCGGACCGGCCCTTTGGACCAGCCCGGACAGGGGGGATTAGTTCACGACGAAGTCTTTTGCCGCTTTTTCCTGACCGTCGACACTGATCACGGCGATCACGTCACGCTTGGTCGGCAGGCCGGTGTTGACGCGGACATCTGTGTTGGCGCCAGCGCTCAGCTGCTCGGTGCCCAGCAGGGCGCCGCGCTCACCGCGGTGGTAGTCATAGATGGCGACCACGCCGTTACCTTCGGCTGTGATCAGGCCCAGATCCAGGGTGCTGCCTGCGTCCAGCGTGCGGCCCTTCTGGAAGTATGTGTCTGCAACACTTGCGCTTGCTGTGATGGAAGCGGCGGCTGCGGCGAGGATGAGTGTCTTGATTGTCATTGTCTTGGTCCTTTTTAAAGTTTGGTTTGTTGCGGTGCAGAGCGTGTCTGCTTGCGTTTCGATGAGGCTAAGATTGTCGCTGTTGGTGTGTTTTGGTAGGGCGTGGCCGATCACGAAAAAGGTGATGATTGTGAGGTGTTTTGGTGCTTGACACGCGTGATGCGGGCTCTACTCGCGCTTCATGTGCGCCTACGCACAAAACTGATAGTGCATCTGTGCGCAAGCTGCCCTTGGGTTAAGCGCGGGCGTGGGCGAAAGGCTTCATCTGTTCACAGGTTACAGGGTTACCCAAAGGCGTGAGCGGCCAATATTTCCACCCGGTGCCGGGTCTGTGAGCGATCTGAAACCATTGAGGGGCCGTTTCGGCACATTCCAACAGGGAATCAGACCCGCCGGGCAGGCCAAAACGAGTCGGATGGGTGCGGGTGGCAAAGCCAAAAGGCAGGGAATCAACAAAATCTGGGATGGTGACGAGGCCTAAGGTCCCACCAAGAACACCGCACGCCTGAAATCCGGCACCTCTGGCGTCGTTCCGATGCAGTTTCCAGGAAAGGCAGTCATAGTTGTCGTGAGACCATCTCGGCGGACGGGCAATTTGAGCCTAGAGCTAGCGCTTAGGATAGAGGCGAGTTTGACGTCGTAGGACAGCAGAACCGGAATTGGCAGCAATCCCCGTGCTTGGACTTTTCAGATCCGGCAAATTGCCGCCTCAAGGCCGATCAAGATGATGACCGTTCCGCGCCCCGGTACAGTCATCAAGTTTGTTGTCGCTGTGCTGCCTTGGGTCACCTAGAAAAAAGTCCCCTCCGCAGGCCGTCTGTCTACGCAGTTGCCGTTGGAGAAACGATCGTCACAGGCAGAACACCGCAGATCGGTCGGTACTGACGTCGGTCAGGTAATCGCCTCAAGCCGTTCCTTGGAGAGGTCACCCGGAACAATGGTGATCGGAACCGGCAAGCTGCCGGCCTGACGGCTGAGTTGTGTGACTAATGGTCCCGGTCCTTTGCTATCTGTCCCGGCCCCAAGAACAAGCACGCCGATCTCTTGGTCTTCTTTGATTTGAGACATCAACTCGACAAGCGGTTCGCCTTCGCGGATGATCAGCTCGGGGTGTACATCCTGTCTGTCACGCATCCATTTGGCGAAGACCTCAAAATGAACTTCGATACGTTCACGGGCTTCGGCACGCATGATTTCGCCCACGCCAATCCAGTGATTGAACTCGTCAGGGGGAATGATTGACAGCACAGCGACGCCGCCACCGGAATGCGCCGCACGCATCGCCGCAAAGCGCATCGCATTCAGACATTCCCGGCTGTCATCAAGCACGACAAGAAATTTGCGCATGATATGCTCCTTTATTCGGGTCGATATTGCGGCATCAGCGCTGCACTGGCAACGGCTGTTCCGTCCGCCCGACCAAGAAAGGGATCAATGCCGACAAAAGAAGCAACCGCCCGACATGTGCGGCGGCCACAAATCCCGGATTGGCGCCAATGGCACTGCCCATGACGGTCATTGTTTCCAGACCGCCCGGCGCAAACGCAACCAGCACATGCAGCAGGGGCATATCAACGATCCCTTTGGCAAGCCATGCAGCGGCCAGCGTCAGACAGCCTGCAAGTGCGGTCCCCGCCAGACCTGCCATGGCCGATTGACGCAGGTCCTGCGGTCGAATGCCGGCAAACCGGGTGCCAATCAGCCCGCCAATCGCGGCCAAGGCAGGCCACGCGATCCAATGGCTTAGGCTGCCGCCGCCCAGCGTCAATTGTGTACCAGCCCCCACGATCATGCCGGCCAAAAGCGGTGGCGCAGGGATGCGCAACTTCGCAATCAACGGCGTCAGCGCGAGCGCGCCCGCAAGGCAGAGCAGTGTGATCGGAATGCTCATATTCTGAATGCCTCGTTGTCCCCCCTCAAAACCAATCCCGGTTTCGATACCTGAAAGGCGGGCTGCAAACGGCACCAGCAACGTCAGCGCCAGAAGGCGGATAGATTGTACAACCGCAATCTTGCTGGTTGCCATGTTCATATCCTCTCCCAGCGCGATGACGTAACTGAGATGCCCTGGCGTTGCCGCCAAAAGTGCCGTGCGTTTGTCGACCCGCATCAGGATTTGCATCAGCCGCGCCCCAAGAATGACAAGCAGAACGATGGCAACAGCCAGGATCGCAAATGCAATTGGCCAGCGGGCAAGTGCTGATATGGAATCTTGGGTAACGGTTGTGCCGATAGCGAGACCCGCTGCCAGAAAGACGGTCTGTCGCAGGCCGGTCGGGAAGTTGAGGCGCAAGCCCGCAAGCGACCCAAGCGTTGTCGCAATGGCCGGTCCGGTTAATAGCGGTATGGGTAACGCCAACACGATCGCCCCGAGCGCGCCTGCAAGGATCAAGCCGGCCAAGACGCCAATTTGCCGGATCGCGTCGCGCTGCATCAGGATGTGGCGGCCCAGTCCCAATACATCTCGCGCACCCTGCGGGTGATGGGGCCGATCTGGTATTGCTGATCCTCGAAGGCGCTGACGGGTGTTACCTTTGACATATTGCCAGAGAGGAAAATCTCGTCAGCTGCCTCGAAATCCGCAAAGCTGAGCACGGTTTCATGCACCTCGATCCCATCTGCCCGCATATTGCTGAGATGTCTTGCCCGTGTGATGCCCGCCAAAAAGGTGCCATTTGCAATTGGCGTGAACACGGCCCCGTCGCGCACCATGAAGACGTTTGCCGTGGCCGTTTCGGCCACGTTGCCCATTGCATCTGCGACTAACGCGTTACCAAATCCGCGCTTGCGGACTTCGGCCAGCATGCGGGCGTTGTTGGGATAGAGGCAGCCGGCCTTCGCATTGACCACATTGTCTTCCATCACGGGGCGTCGGAAACGCGTCCGACCCAGCGTGGTCGAGGCCGTTTCGGGCGCAAATGGAATGCTTTCGAGACAGACGGCAAAGCCGGTTTCGTCCGGGCTTGGAACAATTGCTGTGGGGTCGCCGTGAATAGCCCAATACATGGGCCTGATATAGATGGCGGCGTCCTTGGGATAGGCGGCAAGACCCTCTTTGATCAGTTCGATCATATCGTCGGTTTTGACCGTAGGTGTGATCATCAATGCCTCGGCCGAATGATTGACGCGGGCACAGTGAAGGTCGAGGTCGGGTGCCAGCCCGTTGACGAAACGGGCACCGTCAAAAACAGTTGTTCCCAGCCACGATCCGTGATCAGCGGCCCGCATGATCGCGACATCGTCATTGTGCCATTTTCCGTCGAAGTAAGTGCGGATCTGCGTGCCTGTTGCCATGGTCATATTCCCTTCCAACCCAGAACCTAGGCCTCGTGGGTTGGAAGGTAAACCAGTTGGTGTTGCCGGTTGATTGCTGCCCCTTGTGTGCAGCGCCCGGAGCCGGGGAACACCGGGCGCTGACGATGTCCGGGTGCGCAAAGTCGGGGCTTGGCACCGTGACTGGCTGGGGGACAGGAAAATTCACCAGCCATCGTAGAATAGTGCCGACATGATTCAGTATTGTGACGAACCGCCCTACCGACGCGAGGATGGATCAAGATCCATCCCGCCCGTTAGCTGCGCAGAAACCCGACGATATCATAGGTCTGCTTCAGGATGGGCTCCGCAATCTGCCGTGCTCTGGCAGCCCCTTGGGCAAGAATACGGTCGATTTCGGCAGGATCATTCATCAGGCGTGACATCTCTTGCGAAATCGGGGCCAGCTTGGCGACTGCAAGATCCGCAAGTGCAGGTTTAAACCTACCCCAGCCCGCACCTTGATATGCGGCAATCACCGCTTCGGGCGTGCTGTCGTCCAGCGCCGCGTAAATATCGACCAGATTGCGAGCCTCGGGCCGGCCTGCCAGGCCATCCAGTGTATCGGGCAAAGCGGCCGGATCCGTCTTTGCCTTCTTGAACTTCTTGGCGATTGTGTCCGCATCGTCAGTCATGTTGATGCGTTCCATATCGCTCTCGCCCGACTTCGACATTTTCCGTGTCCCGTCACGCAGGTTCATCACCCGGGTGGCTGGTCCGTCAATCACAGGTTCCGTGATCGGGAAGAAAGCCGTGCCAAAATCATGGTTGAACTTTGCGGCAATGTCGCGTGTCAGTTCGACATGCTGTTTCTGATCCTCGCCCACCGGTACATGGGTCGCGTGATAGAGCAGGATATCGGCCGCCATCAGCGAGGGATAGGCATAAAGCCCAAGTGACACCTTTTCGGCATTTGTCCCGGCCTTATCCTTGAACTGGGTCATCCGGTTCATCCAGCCGACCCGTGCCACACAATTGAACACCCAACCCAGCTCCGCATGACCTGCGACCTGGCTTTGGTTGAACAGGATCGACTGTGTCGGATCCAATCCGGCCGCAAGATAGCCCGCGGCCACCTCACGCGTCGCATTGGCAAGCTCTGCCGGATCCTGCCACACCGTGATCGCGTGCAGGTCCACCACGCAGTAGATGGTTTCCATTTCCCCCTGCATGCCGACAAATCGCTTGATCGCCCCAAGATAATTGCCAAGGGTCAGCCCGCCGGACGGTTTGATGCCGGAAAAGACGCGTGGGGTAAATGTGGGTTCAGTCATGATGCGGCCCGGGGCTGGATTTCGGTTAAGGCCTCGCTTACCCATGCCGGACAGACCCGTCAACGCCCGCCGTGCCAAAATAAGGACCCGCGCATGAAACCCGAAAGCCCTGTGAACACATTGCCGCCCGTGGTGATTGCGCTGACCTTGCTGATCGTGGGGATCGAGATTGCCCTGCAGCTTGGAAACCAAGGGATGATCGGCGGACCACGCGCCGTGGGTTGGCGGCTGGAATGGGTTGAGCAATACGGGTTCTCGGCCCGGGTGTTTGAGGTGATCGTCACGCAGGGCGACTACTCGCTGCATTTGCTGCGCCGGTTTGTCACTTATCCTTTCATCAATGGTGATCTGACGCAGGTTGCATTTTGCGCAGCATTGACCCTTGCCCTGGGCAAGTTCACGGCGGAATATTACGGTCAGATCAAGGTGCTGGTCATCTATCTGGTGGCAGCTATCGCCGGGGCGGTGGCGTTTGGACTGTTGGTGCGCGACCCATATCCATTATTTGGTGGCTTCCCGCCGGTCTATGGCCTGATCGGGGCCTATACCTATGCGCTGTGGCTTCGCCTGGGCACGGCGGGCCAGAACCAGTTGCTTGCCTTTCGGCTGATTGGTGTTCTTTTGTTGATCCAGCTGATTTTTGGGTTGCTATTCGGATCATCACCGATCTGGATCGCTGAGCTTGCCGGTTTTTTTGGTGGCTTTGCTGTCTCGCTCATACTTGCGCCCGGCGGCTGGACTGCCTTTCTTGACCGGATGCGCCAGCGGTCTTAACGGCGCAGGGCGCGCTTGAACTCGCCCAGCCGGAACGCGCCCAACACATGGCCCAATCCGAAATAGCTGCCGATCCCGATCAACACCAACAGCGCGAGCGCGCCATAGCGCAGCGTCGCCACCCCAAAGAACGGTTTCATGATCGTGGCAAGGATCATAAGGATCAGCCCCATCAGGATGGCCGCAACGACGATCCGCCAAAGCCGTCGTTTGAACCGGGCGTCAAAACTGGCCGCACCATCCATGTTGCGCGCGCCCCACAGCAAAAGGCCAACCGTGGCCCAGCCCGTCAATGTGGTTCCGACTGCCGCTGCGGTAAACCCGATCAGGGGCGATAACCCGATGGCCAGCCCCGCATTCAGGGCCATGGCAATCAGCGCATAGTAGAACGGGCGTTTGGTGTCTTCGCGGGCAAAGAACAGGGGTTGCAGGGTTTTTTGCATCACAAAGGCAGGCAGGCCAAGCCCGTAGATGGCAACGGCGATAGCTGTCGCTGCCGTATCGTCGGTTGTGAATGCGCCGCGTTCGTAAAGCACGCTGACCAGCGGTAAAGGGATGACCATCAACGCGACAGAGGCTGGAATGGTCAATGCCAGGCTTAATTCGCAGGCGCGGTTAAACGCGTCCTGTCCACCTGCCGCATCCCCGGCGCGCAGCCGCCGCGACAGGTCAGGCAGCAAAACAACGCCAATGGCGATCCCGACCACACCTAGCGGCAGTTGATAGAGCCGATCCGCATAGTTCAGCCAGGCCACAGCCCCCTCGAAAAAGCTGGCGACCTGCCTGCCGACCAGCAGGTTGATCTGCACAACCCCGCCAGCCAGCGCAGCAGGGGCTGCAATCAGAGCCAGCCGTTTCAGGTCAGGTGTCATTTTCGGCCACCCCGGCAGTAGGGCAAAGCCAGCGCGCTTGGCGGCCACCCACACCAGCAGCATCTGAGCGATACCGGCAATTGGCACTGCATATGCCAGGGCGCTGCCGGTCTGTCGCGCATCAAACCCGCCAAAAACTGCCGCGATCAGCAATGCCGCCACAAAGATGATGTTCAGCAATACGGGCGCTGCAGCGGCCGCTGCAAAACGACCCGTTGCGTTCAGAACACCCGACAAAAGGGCCGAAAGCGAGATAAACAGGATATAGGGAAAGGCGATCCGCCCATAATATACCGCAAGATCAAAGCGTTCCGTCCCGATATACCCGCTGGCCATCATCGCGACCAATGCGGGCATCGCAATCACCCCCAGCACTGTGAACACAGTCAGAATACCGGCCAGCCCGATAAAGGCATCCTGCGCAAAACGTTGCGCGTCCTCGTCGGCCTCGAGTTTCTTGGAAAACATCGGCACAAAGGCCATGTTGAACGCACCTTCGGCAAAGAACCGGCGAAAGAGATTTGGCAATGAGAATGCCACCAGAAACGCCTCGGCCACCGGTCCGGTTCCAAGATAGGCCGCGATCATGATGTCGCGCACAAAGCCCATGATCCGGCTGAGAAATGTCCAGATGCCGACCGTTAAAAAAGCAGCCATGAGGCGGATGGGTTTCATGGGCCAGTATCAGTATCAGTTGCAGGGCAGCGCAGGGGCGACCTGCTGAAACCGAGGTGACATGTCCGCAAACAATGCACGCAAATACGCGATCCGGCGCGGCACCCGCGTCTCAAGCTGGGTGACCACCCGGGACGAGAGCCTGCCGGGTGTTTCGACCAGCGCATAGGCAAAAAGGGCGGTTTCGGCCAAATCCTCTTTCCCCAGATTATTCGCTGCATAGGCGGTGATGGCGTCCCTATCGGCGGCTTGCGCTGCACGCCAGGCGGCACTGCCGGCATGTGGAATATCCAGCGTGGCATGGACCGTCTCATGAAACACGGTCTCTTCCAGATCATCATTGGCGAGCCGGGTATCAATATTCTCGGCAAACAGCACAAAAAACTGCCCCACATCTTCGGCAAAGGCGCTGCCATCACCCGCCAGCACCACAACATGATCAAGCTTGCGGCGCATCGCGGTTGGCAAATGCCCCATGGCCCGGCCCACTTTCTGCGCATAGGCCGGTGCAGCCGCGCCAATATCGTCATGCACCCAGATTTCGGTATTGACCCCGTCAGCAAAGCGGGCCTCGTGAATGCGGGCTTTGGCAAACAGATCGTCTATGCGCGGGTCCGGCATCTCGCGCGTTGCGCGGCCCAGTGAAACAACGCAGTTCAAGCCGTTGGGATCATCTGCAGTGATAAAGGCGATATCATTTGAGGCGACCGAATTGCGGTAGGGCGGCGTGGCCCAGGCGGCGGTCGCACACAGGGCAAGGCCTAAGACGATTGCTGCTATTCTCATTTGCGTGCCTGCTCACTGCCTTGCGCGATCGCCTCGCGCAGTTTGCGTTCTAACGTGGCGCGTTTGCTGTCGGAGTGGAATTTCAGCCCCACCATATCCTTGACATAGAACGTATCCACAACCTGTTCACCATAGGTCGCGATCACAGCCGAGGCGATATAGACGTGATTATTGGCAAAGACGCGGGTCAGATCGAACAAAAGTCCAGGCCGGTCACGTGTGTCGACCTCGATCATGGTGTAGATATCGGATCCTTCATTGTCGAAGGTGATATTGGTCGGAACCCGGAATGCGCGTTCGCGCTTTTTCATCTTGTCTTTGTCTTTAAGCGCTTCGCGCGGCACCACCTCGCCTTTGAGGGTCTTGAGGATCAGTTGCTGCAATCTGGGCAGTCGCGCGGCCTCGTAGGGGTTGCCGTCATTGTCCTGCACCCAGAACACGGCTGTGGCGTAGCCGTCCTTGGTTGTGTAGGTGCGCGCATCAACGATATTCGCACCGGCCAGCGCCAGTGCACCGGTCATCCGGCTGAACAGGCCGGGGTGGTCAACCATGGCAAAGCAGGCGCGCGTGGCGTCGCGGTCTTCATCAGGCATCAGGTCAACACGGATTTCATCATCCGCGATGCCATCCAGCAGTTTGGCAAAGATCACCTTGGCGGTCAGGGGCATACCTTGCAGATAGGGCCCGTAATGTCGCCCCAACTCGGCCTTGAGCGCCTTGGCGGGCCAGTCTGACAAGGCCGCCCGCAATGCGCGCTTGGCTTCGACTTCCCGGGTTTCGCGGTTGATGTCCTCCATACCGGTCTGCAGGGCTGTCTTGGTCGCCTTATATAGGTTGCGGATCAGAACTGCTTTCCAGTTATTCCATGTCCCCGGGCCAACCCCCCGGATATCGCAGACGGTCAGCACGGTCAGCAGATCAAGCCGCTCAACCGTTTTTACGGCTTTGGCAAAGCCACGCACCGTGCGTGGTTCGGCGATATCGCGTTTTTGCGCGATATCGGACATCAGCAGATGATAGCGGATCAGCCATTCAACTGTCTCGCAATCCTTTTTGGACAGGCCAAGACGGGGTGCCACCTTGCGGGCGATTTTGGCGCCCAGGATCGAATGGTCCTCATCCCGCCCCTTGCCGATGTCATGCAGCAGCAAGGCAACAAAAAGAACCTTTCGGTTGACCCCACGTTCCAGAATGCCCGAGGCGACAGGCAATTCTTCGATCAGCTCATTGCGTTCGATCTGGGCCAGATGGCTGATGCATTGGATCGTATGTTCGTCGACCGTGTAATGGTGATACATGTTGAACTGCATCATCGCCACAATGGGCGCAAATTCAGGGATGAACGCGTCAAGGATCCCAAGTTCGTTCATCCGGCGCAATCCGCGTTCGGGATTGCCGTGTTTTAGCAAGACGTCAAGGAATATGCGGTTTGCCAGCTTGTCCGCGCGCATCTGATCATCAATCAGCTCAAGATTAGCCGAGAGCAGGCGCATGGCGTCAGGATGCAACAGCGTGCCTGTGCGCAAGGCCTCTTCAAAAATCCGCAACATGTTGAGCTTGTCGGCGAAAAACGCGCTTTCATCGGCGACGGTTAATCGGTTTTGCTTGATCGCATATGGCGGCTTGGCCCGCTTGCGGCGGGTCAATAGCCGCGCCAGCATCGGTTCGGACTTGGTGTGATCGGCCTCAAGTGCGGTCAGCACGATGCGCGTCAGTTCACCCACCTTGGTGGCCTGCCGAAAATAGGCCTGCATGAAATGTTCCACTGCGCGCCTGCCGCCGTGATCCGAATACCCCATGGACGAGGCCACCTCGACCTGCAGATCAAAGGTCAGCTGGTCCGTTGCCCGGCCGGCGATCAGGTGCAGGTGGCAACGCACGGCCCACAAAAAATCCTCGGCGGTGACGAATGTATCGAACTCTTCGGGGGTAAAGACGCCAAGGCCCACCAGATCGGCGGCGTCTTTCACCCCGTGGACGTATTTGCTGATCCAGAACAGGGACTGAAGATCGCGCAAGCCGCCTTTGCCTTCCTTGACATTGGGTTCGACAACATAGCGCTGCCCGCCTTGCTTGCGATGACGGGTGGCGCGTTCCTCCAGCTTGGCCTCGATGAATTCGCTGGCCGTGTCCTTGAATAATTCGTCCCACAATTTCTGACCCAACCGTTTGGCAAGCCCCGCATCACCGGCAAGATAGCGGTATTCCACAAGTGAGGTGCGGATCGTGTAATCTTCTTTCGCCAGTCGCAGGCAGTCTTTGGCGGTGCGGGTCGCATGACCGACCTTCAGCTTGAGGTCCCAGAGGATGTAGAGCGTGGATTCAATAACGCTTTCGGCCCATGGGGTGATTTTGTAGGGGGTCAGAAACAGCAGATCCACGTCCGAGTGGGGGGCCATTTCGCCACGGCCATAGCCACCAACGGCTACCAGCGCCAGTTTCTCGCCGCTTGTCGGGTTCGGTAGCGGGTGCAGCCGCTGCCTGGCAACATCCAGCGCCAGCCGCACAACCTGATCTGTCAGCCAGCAATAGCTGCGGGTTGTCAGCCGGGCCGCAAACGGCTGTGCCGCAAGGGCCGTGGCAATGGCCTTGCGCCCAGATGTCCGGACCTCGGCCAATATTCCCACGACCGCCTTGCGAATAGCCTTTTCAGACGTCTCGTTCGCGATTGCGGCGTCGATATCGGCGGCAACCGTGGCGTGGTCAAAAATAGAGACCGCCGGACAGATCAGATCCTCCGGCGGCGCATTCACAGGTGCCTGCGCAGGTTCAGAACCCGGCGCGGCCAAAACTTCTTGGGGCTTGTTCAACGACAACTACCTGATTGTTTCGAATGGTGGCAACGGCCAAGGCACGTTCGTTCAGACCATTTGGCAGCAGCCGGAATGCCCCCGATGTTCCCCGAAACCCTTGTGATGTGGTGAGTGCGGATTTGGTCAGCGCATTTCGGTCGCCGCTGGCCACAAGCGCGCCGATCGCGGCAATCCCGTCATAGGCCAGACCGGCCAGCGGATGCGGTGGCTCGCCATAGGTGGCGGCATAGCGGCTTGAAAACAGCGTTGCGGTCGATTGATCGGGCAACGCGAACAAGCCGCCTTGCAGGCCCGGAAGGGCAGCGGCCTGCGGAACCGCATCCCAACGGGTCAAGCCGATCAGCTTGGTGCTGTTGATATCAACGCCCGCCTCAGGCAGCGAGGTTGCAAGAATGGGCAGATCAGCGTTGACCGCAGCGGTCGTGAAAATTCCATTTGCCCCGGCGTTATTCGCGCTTGCCGCAATGCGACCGGCGGACCCTGTGATCCCCTGTTGTGACAACGGATAGCTTTCGACGGCGACAACTTGTGATCCGTTGTTGGTCACCGCGTTGCGAATGGCGCGCTGCCCCAGATTGCCGGCCACATCATCGGCATGCAGCACCATGAACCGGTTGATCCCCTGACGGCTGGCGTATTGGACGAGGCGCTTGGCGGTATTGTCGAATGTGGCACCTAGGACGAAGACATTGCCGCCCGCAATCGTTGGGTTGTTCGAGAATGCGAGGACATTCACATTCTGATCGGCCACTGCGACACCGGCTGCATTGGCAGCTTCTGCAAAGAGCGGCCCAAGAATGATCTGCGCCCCGTTACCAACGGCCTGACGCGCAACACTGGCGGCGGTCGTCGGGTTTGCCCCGGTGTTGTAGACGCGCAGCCGGATATCCGGGCCGTTCAGGTCTGCGATTGCAAGCCGTGCGGCGTTTTCAAGATTTTGCGCAAGAAATGCGTCGCTGCCGCTGCCTGATCCGCCCGGGACCAGAAGTGCGACCTGCACAGGCGCGTCGGTATCAATGGTTTGACCGGTATTGGCCGTTGTAGACAACGCGGTTGGATCACACGCCGCCAACCACACCATCGACATGAATGCCATAAGGCGGGCCGCCGGGTTGCGAACCATGCTGAAACGAGCAAACATCAAAGATACCCCTCCTGGATATTGCGGTCTTTCCGTCATGGGCACATTCTGTCCCCTTGCCGCGATTTGATGCGTATCATAAAGCAGGGGGCAGGGGGGTCCAGCGATGAATCATAAACCGGCCAAACTCGCGGCTGGGTTGTATTTTGTGGCGACCCCGATTGGTGCCGCACGGGATATTACCCTGCGTGGCCTCGATGTTCTGGCCAGCGCCGACATTATCGCAGCCGAAGATACCAGGACCGCCCGAAAACTGATGGAAATTCATGGTGTTGGGCTGGACGGGCGTAAGGTCGTGGCGTTTCATGACCACAGCGGAGACGGCCCGGTCAACGGGCTGGTCCAACAGATGTTGCAAGGCAGATCGGTCGCCTATGTGTCCGAGGCCGGAACGCCACTTGTGGCTGATCCGGGCTATGAATTGGGCCGCGCGGCGATCGCGGCTGCTGTGCAGGTCTACACCGCACCCGGTGCCTCTGCCGTTCTGGCGGCTCTGACAGTCTCTGGCCTGCCGACAGATCGTTTTGCGTTTATCGGCTTTCTGCCCGCAGCCAAAAAGCAGCGCGAGACCGAGATTGCCGGGTTGCGCGACATACCGATGACATTGGTGTTTTACGAAAGCCCCAAGCGTCTTCACCAATTGTTAGCCGATTTGCGGTCAGTCTTGGGGGACGCGCGGCAGGCGGTTGTCTGTCGTGAACTGACCAAGAAATTCGAAGAGGTGACACGGGGCACCCTGCAAGAGGTTTGCGATGCTTTTGCAGCGCGCACGGTCAAAGGCGAAATTGTTGTGCTTGTCGGACGCGCAGGCGCCCGCGACGTGGCGGATACCGACGTCGAGACAGCCTTGAAGGAGGCGATGAAAACCATGCGGGTGAAAGATGCGGCAACCGCTGTTGCCGGTGCGCTGGGCCTGCCGCGCCGACAGGTTTATCAGATGGCACTGAAATTAGGGGATACCCCATGACCGGATCGGTGGGCTATCACGCAGGGCTGCGGGCAGAGGATATTGTCGTTCGTCATTACCGCGCCGCTGGGGCAAGCGTTGCGGCGACGCGCTGGCGTGGGGCGGCTGGTGAAATTGATCTTGTCATGCAGGCAAATGACGTGACGATTTTCGTCGAGGTGAAGAAAAGCCGCAGCTTCGCCCAGGCGGCGCATCGCTTGGGCCCACGGCAGATCGCACGCATTTGCGCCGCTGGGGCAGAGTTTCTTGCCGGGCAACCGCTGGGCCAATTGACTGAAACGCGCTTTGATCTGGCGCTTGTGGATGGCCAAGGTGCCGTCAAAGTGATCGAAAACGCCTTCATGGCGGCCTGATCCCCCCATTGCGTCCGGCCCGGCCCTGCGCCATGTATCCCCCACAAATGACGCTGATGAGGTAGGCCATGGCATTGAAAGTTGCGTTCCAGATGGACCCGATTGGTCCGATTGATATTGCAGCCGACAGCACGTTTCGGATCGCCGAGGAAGCCCAGGCGCGGGGCCATGAGCTGTTTTATTACACGCCTGACAAGCTGGCCTATGATCAGGGTAAGGTCACGGCCCGGGGCTGGCCGCTGACGGTGCAGCGGATCAAGGGCGATCACTTCCGGCTGGGCGAGGAAACGGTCGCAAATCTTGCGGATTTCGATGTAGTTTGGCTACGTCAGGACCCGCCATTTGACATGGGCTATATCACGACCACGCATATTCTGGACATGGTGCATCCGGACACACTGGTGGTGAATGACCCGTTCTGGGTGCGCAACTATCCCGAAAAGCTGCTGGTGCTGGATTTCCCCGATCTGACGCCGCCAACTATGATTGCGCGCGACCTGGACACCTTGAAAGAGTTTCGCGCGAAACATGGTGATGTGATCCTCAAGCCGCTTTACGGCAACGGCGGTGCGGGTGTCTTCAAGCTGCGGCAGGAAGACAGCAACCTGGCCTCGCTGCACGAGCTTTTTGCAGGTATCAATCGCGAACCATTGATCATGCAGAAGTTTCTGCCCGATGTCAGTAAGGGCGACAAACGCGTCATCCTTGTCGATGGCGAACCGGTCGGCGCCATCAATCGCATTCCGGCAGCGGGTGAAACCCGGTCGAACATGCATGTGGGTGGGCGCCCTGAGAAGGTTGCGCTGACCGCCCGCGACAAAGAGATTTGCGCCCGGATCGGCCCGCTACTGCGCGAAAAGGGTCAGGTGTTTGTCGGGATTGACGTGATCGGCGACTGGCTGACGGAAATCAACGTGACGTCGCCCACCGGCATTCAAGAGTTGGAGCGGTTCGACGGCACCAATGTTGCCGAAAAAATCTGGCAGGCAATCGAGGCACGGCGCGCCGTCTGACGATGGATGCGCGTGCCGGCGCTCAAACGTCCTTGGCGGTTGCAAGGCGAAAGCTGACCGCTTCTGCCACATGCGGTTTGCGCACGTCACCCGACCCGTCCAGATCAGCGATGGTACGCGCGACCCGCAGAACGCGATGATAGCCCCGTGCCGATAGGCCGAACCGCTCTGCCACCTTCAGCAGCAATGCGCGCCCATCGGCGTCGGGCGTTGCGATTTCATCCAGCAAGTGACCCTCGGCATCCGCGTTGACGTGGAAATTGGGGTGGTCCTTGAAACGGGCGCTTTGCCGCGATCTGGCTGTCGCGACGCGTGCCGCAACATCCGCAGAGCTTTCGGCCGCATCCGGCAGATCAAGATCGGTGAAAGCGACGGGCGGGACTTCTACACGCAGATCGAACCTGTCCATCAATGGGCCGGAAATGCGGCCCAGATAATCCTCACCACAAATCGGGGCCCGGGCGCAGGCACGGGCAGGGTCTGCCAGATAGCCGCATTTGCAGGGGTTTGCCGCCGCAACCAGCATGAATTTGCACGGATAGCGCACATGCGCATTGGCCCGGGCGACGATGACCTCGCCGGTTTCGATGGGTTGCCGCAAGGTTTCCAGAACCGTCCGCGCAAATTCAGGGAACTCGTCC
The DNA here is from genome assembly GCF_038443705.2 of Yoonia sp. SS1-5. Classification (NCBI taxonomy): domain Bacteria; kingdom Pseudomonadati; phylum Pseudomonadota; class Alphaproteobacteria; order Rhodobacterales; family Paracoccaceae; genus Yoonia; species Yoonia rhodophyticola. The sequence continues at coordinate 3,616,261 of NZ_CP151767.2, forward strand.
ATGAAAAGAACGCCGTTATGCGCAAGACTGATTTCGCCAGGTTTCGCGTTACGCCCGCCGCCGACGATTGCGGCCATTGATGCGGTGTGGTGCGGTTCGCGAAAGGGCCGTTCGCGATTGATCCCCCCTTCGTCCAGCAGCCCGGAAAGCGAATGGATCATGGATGTCTCAAGCGCTTCGGCGGCGGTCAATTGCGGCAAGATACCGGGCAGGCGGGCCGCAAGCATGGATTTGCCAGAGCCGGGTGAGCCAATCAGCATCAGATGGTGACGGCCAGCCGCGGCAATTTCCAATGCCCGTTTGGCCCGTTCCTGTCCCTTGACCTCGGACAGATCGCGCATGCGCGTTTTGCGGTGAACCTCGCCGGGCTGCGACGCCGGCAAGATGGATTGGCCGGTAAAGTGCCGAACTGCATCGGCAAGGCTTGCGGGCGCAATCACCTTGGCGGCACCAACCCAGGCGGCTTCTGCCCCACATGCATCGGGGCACAAAAGCGTGCGATCCTCGCCCGCTGCGGCCATGGCGGCAGGCAGGGCGCCGACGACGGGGACCAGCGTGCCATCAAGTGACAATTCGCCAAGTGCCACGGTTCTGGCCGCGTCTTCCTGGGGGATGATGTCCAGTGCCGCCAGCAAGGCCAGCGCGATGGGCAAGTCGAAATGTGATCCTTCCTTGGGCATGTCGGCGGGCGACATGTTTATTGTGATCCGCTTGGATGGCAGCGCAATTGCCATGGCTGTCAGCGCGGCGCGCACGCGTTCTTTCGCCTCTGACACCGCCTTGTCCGGCAGGCCGACGACCGAAAAAGCCGGAATGCCGGGCGATACCGCGCATTGGACTTCAACCAACCGCGCCTCGATACCCTCGAATGCGACTGTGTATGCGAGTGCGACCATCCCGTTATCCCCGTTCTTGGTTAACGGCTAACGGGGGGTGGTTTAAGATTGGTTAACCCGCGTCCGATGGCCATGGCCGTTTGGACAGGTCCATAGGATAGGGCCACGGTGTGTGCCGTTCTTCCATCGCGTCCCGTCGCCATTTCAGAAATGCAGGATCAGACAGATGCGCCGATACATAGTCTTTTGCCTGGCTGCCGACCGGCAGATCATAGGCCGTAATCCGCATTGCGACGGGCGCATAAAAGACGTCCGCCAGACTGTATTCGCCAAACAGCCACGGACCATCCTGCCCATGCCGTTCGCGGGCCAATGCCCACAAGGTCTCGATCCGTTCCAGATCATCCAGCACCCCGCCGGATGGTGCAAACCCTTCCCATATATGGGCCAGAAACATCGGGCATTCGCCGCGTAGATTTCCAAAACCACCATGCATTTCGGCGGTGATCGACCGGGCCAGGGCGCGCGCTGCCGGATCGCTTGGGTATAGTGCGACCTCGGGGTGCCGTTCGACCAGTGTTTCGGCAATGGCCAGGCTGTCGGTCAGAACATATCCTTCCGGGGTTTGCGCCGCGGGTACGGTTTTGGCCGGTTTCAAATGCGCAAGTTCGTCGCGATATGTGCCGGCATAAAGCCCCACAAGATGCGCATCATAAGGCAGGTTGAATTTCTCGAACATAAGCCAGCCGCGCAATGACCAGCTGCTGAATGTCCGGTCGCCGATATAGAGTTGATAAGTCATGGTCTTTCTTTAGTCGGCCATTCAAACCGGCGCCAACGACAAAAAATGAAATCAGATATCAAGGGACGTGATTGATCCGGCCAACACGCCATTGCCCGTCGATAAAGGCGATATCGGAAACAGAGAGATTATCAATTTTGTGTCCAAATGCCTCATAAGCCGTCATGCCCGCCGCGCGTTGGATTTGCGATAGAATCGTGCCGAAATGGGCGACGACGATCAGATCGTCAAAGCCGCGTGTCAGATAGCCGTCAATGGCGTTGCCAACCCGGTCGCAAAGGGTGTTCCAGCTTTCGCCATTTGGCGGGGCAATGTCACCGGGGGTCTCCCAAAAGGCCCGGATATGCTGTGGGTTTTCTTTTTCCACATCCGCAAAATGGCGCATATCCCAGTCGCCGAAATTCATCTCACGCAATGCCGGATCGTGATCCAGACGGCTTTGCGCCCCAAGGTCATCTGCGGTTGCAACCGCCCGCGATAGATCCGACGAAACCACAGGTGCGGCGGGCAAATAGGCGCGCAAGCGTCGCACCGCGTCCTGGTCAGACAGATCTGCGGGGATGTCAGCCCAACCAACCATCGTTTTGGCGTGGGTCGGCCCGTGCCGCACCATCCAGAGCCGGGTCAAGGCAGCGTTCCTTTCAGCGCCAGTGGCAGCCCCGCCATCACAGCCACCACCACGTCCATTTGTGCGGCCATGGCCTGGTTCAGTTGCCCCTGTTCATTGCGAAACCGGCGGGACAGCGCGTTGTCAGGGACAATGCCCTGACCGACCTCGTTCGAGACGACGACGACGGGGCAGGCGCAACGGGCGATGGCCGCCAGCAATTGTTTGCTCTCGTCCGCTATATCCCGATCATCCAGGATCAGATTTGTCAGCCACAAGGTTGCACAATCAAGCAGGACAACCTGTTCGCCACTTGCACCGTCCAGCGCGGCGCAGACATCAAACGGTGCCTCGATGGTTGTCCAGGCTGCTGATCGGCGGTCCTGATGGCGGGCGACTTTGTCGACCATTTCCGCATCAAACGCCTGCGCGGTGGCGATGTAGACCGGTTGGTCCGTCATCCGCAAAACAAGGTCTTCTGCGATCGCGGACTTGCCCGAGGATGCGCCGCCGAGGACCAGTGTTGAATGCGGCAGGGCCATGAATGAAACTTTATTTGATCCAGTGCGTTTGCCCCTGCGTATCAAGCACAATCAAAAAAGTTAATGCATCGTCCGATATTAGGGAGAAATAAACATGGGTGTGACCGGTTTTTCTGACCAAACTCTGTCGCGGACAGCGATGCAAGCGGAACTGCTTGACGCCGAGACAGAGCTGGCGCTGGCCTATGCATGGCGCGACGACCGAGACGAAAAGGCGCTGCATCGCCTCATCACGGCCTATATGCGTCTGGCGATTTCGATGGCATCAAAGTTCAAACGCTATGGTGCGCCCATGAACGACCTTATCCAGGAAGCATCTGTTGGCCTGATGAAGGCGGCGGACAAATTCGACCCCGATCGCGGCGTGCGTTTTTCGACCTATGCCGTGTGGTGGATCAAGGCATCCATTCAAGATTACGTCATGCGGAATTGGTCGATGGTCCGGACCGGTTCGACCTCATCCCAGAAATCCCTGTTTTTTAATATGCGCCGCGTGCAAGCCAGGCTAGAGCGCGAGGCCGCCGCCGAAGGTCGCACGCTTGACCGTCATGACATGCGCGAACTGATCGCGATAGAGGTCGGTGTTCCGCTGCATGATGTGGAAATGATGGAAGGGCGCCTCTCGGGCTCTGATTTTTCGCTGAATGCGACCCAATCCGTTGATGATGAAGGGCGCGAATGGATTGACGCGCTTGAAGATGACGGCCCGCAGGCCGAAGAAATGGTTGCCAACAACCATGACAATGCCACCTTGCGGCAATGGCTTGTGACCGCGCTGTCGGATCTGAATGACCGTGAACAGTTTATCGTCCGTGAACGGAAACTGCGCGATGACCCGCGGACATTGGAAAGCCTCGGGACAGAGCTTGGCCTGTCCAAAGAGCGGGTCCGCCAGCTAGAGGCAGCCGCATTCGGAAAGATGCGCAAGAGCCTCGAGACCCAAAACAGTGAGGTCCGTGCGTTTTTTGCATGAGACCATGTGATTGTGTTTCCGGTGTCATCTGACCTAGTGTCTGCCTGAGACGACACCGGGGACCATCAATGCTGGCAGACAAGCGTATCTTATTGATTGTTGGTGGCGGCATTGCCGCGTTCAAATCGCTCGATCTGGTGCGCAGGTTGCGCGAGCGAGGGGCGAATGTGACGCCCGTGCTGACCAAGGCGGGCGCTGAATTTGTCACCCCCCTCAGCCTCTCCGCCCTTTGCGCCGCAAAGGTCTATCAGGATTTGTTCGACCTCACCGATGAGGCCGAGATGGGCCATATCGAATTGTCCCGCGCCGCTGATCTGGTTGTTGTCGCCCCGGCGACTGCTGACCTGATGGCCAAGATGGCGTCTGGTCTGGCCAATGATCTTGCCACCACCCTCCTTCTGGCAACGGATAAGCGGGTGCTGATCGCGCCATCCATGAATGTGCGCATGTGGGATCACCCCGCCACGCAGCGCAATCTTGCGACTTTGGGTGGTGATGGTGTTCTCGTTGTAGGGCCCAATGAAGGCGATATGGCTTGTGGCGAATATGGACCGGGGCGAATGGCCGAGGTTCCAGAGATTATTGAGGCGATTGGCGCTGCGTTCTCGGACGGCCCGCTGAAAGGCAAGCATATCATTGTCACATCCGGCCCGACGCACGAACCGATTGATCCAGTCCGCTATATTGCAAACCGGTCATCGGGTGCGCAGGGAACGGCAATCGCACGGTCACTGGCGGGCTTGGGCGCGGACGTGACCTTTGTAACCGGCCCGGCGGAGGTGGCACCACCTGCCGGTGTCAAGGTAGTCAAGGTCCAGACTGCGGATCAGATGCTGGCGGCGGTTCAGGCCGCGGGCGCCGCTGATGCAGCTGTCTTTGCGGCTGCCGTGGCCGATTGGCGCGTCGCCAATGCCGCCGATCAGAAGATCAAAAAGACAGGCGACGCCTTGCCGACCCTCACCTTTGCCGAAAACCCGGATATTCTGGCGACCGTATCGCAAATGAAGACAGGACGGCCCGTTTTGGTGGTTGGCTTTGCCGCCGAGACTGATGATGTCATCGCGCATGCAACTGCAAAACGGCAGCGCAAGGGCTGTGACTGGATCGTCGCCAATGACGTGTCACCGGAAACAGGTATCATGGGCGGGTCTGAAAATGCCGTGACGATTATCACGGATACCGGCGCAGACAGCTGGCCGCGCATGTCGAAAGATGCAGTTGCGCAGGCACTTGCCCGCCGCATCGCCGAGGCGATCACATGAAACCTGCCATTCGGCTGCAATGGCTGGCCGATGCCGATACCAGCCTCGGTCTTCCCGCATACGAAACGGATGGCGCTGCAGGCGCCGATTTGCGGGCCAATCTGCCCGACAAGGCCCCGGTGACGCTGATGCCCGGTGATCGGTCACTGATCCCCACCGGTCTGCGCATGGCCATCCCGGCAGGGTATGAGGTGCAGGTCAGGCCCAGATCTGGCCTCGCACTGAAACACGGGCTGGCCCTGGTCAACGCGCCGGGGACAATCGACAGCGACTATCGCGGGCCGGTCGGGGTCATACTGATCAATCTGGGGGCCGATCCGTTCACCATTGCCCATGGTATGCGTATCGCACAAATGGTCGTGGCGCCGGTGCAGCAGGCCGTCTTTGTCGAGGCCGCGACATTGGATGAAACCGCGCGCGGCGCAGGCGGCTTTGGGTCCACCGGTTTATGATTATGGTTGGCGCTATGGCGGCCGCCCTATGGGGAATTGGGGTCGCGATGAAGGCGCCTTATCAGGCGCGCTGGACGATGCTGGCCATTTTGCTGATTGGCGTGACGATGGTTCACATTATTCTGCCCACCGGGCACGCATTGCGGATGGCGACCGGCGGCGACGCACGCCTGTGGGGGATGATCGTCGCTTTTGGCTTTCTGGTCTGGGGGTATCGGCGTTTTCTGGCCGGATTGCGGGCCCGGGTCGCTGCAAATGAAGCGCCTGTTGCGCGATCTGAAACCTTCTCGGCGACAGAGTTGGATCGTTATGCGCGCCACATCATCCTGCGCGAGGTTGGGGGTGTCGGGCAAAAGGCGTTGAAGGATGCGCGGGTTCTTGTTGTCGGGGCGGGCGGCCTTGGTGCACCCGCATTGCAATATCTTGCTGCTGCCGGTGTTGGTACGATCGGTGTGATTGATGATGATCTGGTCGAGAATGCAAACTTGCAGCGGCAGGTGATCCATCGCGACGATAGTATTGGCATGCCCAAGGTGCATTCCGCTGCCGATGCGATGAAAGCCCAAAACCCCTTTGTAACCGTCCGGCCCTATCACCGGCGGCTGACCGCGGATATCGCGGCTGATCTCTTTGCCGAATATGACCTGATCCTGGACGGCACCGATAATTTCGAGACCCGATATCTTGTCAATCAGACAGCATTTGCAAGTGAGACACCTTTGATCGCCGCCGCTCTGACCCAATGGGAGGGGCAGATCAGCACCTACGCGCCGGCGCATGGCACCCCATGTTACGCCTGTGTCTTTCCCGACGCCCCCGATCCAAGCCTTGTGCCCAGCTGCGCCGAAGCAGGTGTGATCGGGCCGCTGCCCGGTGTAATCGGGTCGATGATGGCATTGGAGGCCATCAAGTGGATCACGGGCGCGGGCGAAGGCCTGGCAGGTCGGTTGCTGATTTATGACGCACTTTATGCGCAGACCCGCATGATTTCCGTCAAAGCGCGTGCTGATTGCGCTGTCTGTGCGGGCAGGGGCTTGAACAGCGCAAGTTGAGCTTCATACTGCATTTTCGATTGTACAACTGGGGAGAGACAGATGAAACTTCTGACAACATTGGCCGCATGCCTGATGGGAACGCTGGCTGCGGCGGACGGGCATCTGCCTGATCTGGATGGCCGCGAAATCGTCGTGGTGACGGAAAATGCCTATCCACCGCTTCAGTTCATTGACGGAAACGGCGATGCGGTTGGCTGGGAATATGACGCGATGGCCGAAATTGCCGCGCGGCTGAACGCCACAATCGTCTATGAGAATATCAGCTGGGATGCGATGATCCCGGCCGTCTCGGAAGGCCAGTTTGATCTGGGGATGACCGGCATTACCATCCGCGACGACCGCAAGGAAGTGGTTGATTTTTCGGATAAATACATGACGTCCGAGATGGTGATGATGGTGCGTGGCGATGAAGATCGGTTCACGGATGCCGCAAGCTTTGCTGCTGATGACGACCTGTTGATGGCCGCCCAACCCGGAACCACGCCGTTTTATGTGGGCGTCTACGACGTGCTGGACGGGGATGAGGCCAATCCCCGGATCGTGAAGATGGAAACCTTTGGCGCGACCGTGCAGGCCTTGCGCACTGGCGATGTTGATCTGGTGTTGACTGATGGGACGGCTGGCAATGGCTATGTTGATGCCTCTGACGGTGGGCTCAAGATTATCGGCGAAAAGCTGGGGACCGAGGATTTTGGTTTCATCTTTCCCAAAGGCTCTGATCTGGTGGCGCCGATCAACGCTGCCATCGCCGATATGGACGCAGATGGCACGATAGATGCGCTGAACACCAAGTGGTTTCTTGAATACAAGCTGGGTGAATAAGCGTTGATGTGGAGGTCCCGGGCCAGGCCCGGGACGCGCTGCCGTGATCCCGACATCCCCCAATGACAAGGACTTTCCATGGTGGCTGGTCGCTGTGGTGGCGATTGGTATCTATCTGTTCTGGCAGGTCCTGACGGTTGAGGCCTATGCCAAGGTGCTGGGCACGTTGCGCAAGGGGATATGGGTCACGATCTATGTGGCCCTGATTTCCTATGTGATGGCCTGTGTATTGGGTCTTGCATTGGCCATGGCCGGTCTGTCGCGCTGGCTGGTCCTGCGCCAATTGGCCCGGTTCTACGTTGAGGTGATGCGCGGCATTCCGATCATCGTGCTGTTGCTCTACGTCGCCTTTGTCTTTGCCCCTGCGCTGCTATCGAGCTGGAACTGGGTGGCTGAGGCGGTGGGCCTTGACCCGATCCGCACCCGTGACTTTTCATTGTTATGGCGCGCTGTCATTGCGTTGACACTGGCTTATGCGTCCTTTTTGGCTGAGGTCTTTCGTGCCGGCCTGGAATCTGTTGACAAGGGCCAGATCGAGGCCGCCGAGGCGCTGGGCCTGAGCCGTTGGCAACGCTTTCGGCTGATCGTGTTCCCGCAGGCTTTGCGGATTATACTGCCGCCCCTGGGCAATGATTTTGTGGCCATGTTGAAGGATTCGTCATTGGTTTCCGTGCTGGGCGTGACCGATGTGACCCAATTGGGAAAGGTCACCGCTGCAGGTAATTTCAGGTATTTCGAGACCTATAACGTGGTTGCCCTGGTCTATCTGACGATGACGATTTCGCTGTCCTTGCTGTTGCGTCGATTTGAGAAACGGATGCGCCAGCGGTGATGGCAGATTTTTGAGTATTTTTGGCAAGATGATGATGTGAGCAGTGGCAAGTTGCCGGTGGCGGCCTTACGTTGAGGGCAAAGGAGATTTGTGATGACAAACCCGCTGCTTGCCGATTGGACCACGCCTTTTGGGCTGCCCCCATTTGATCTGATTTCTGATGATGATTTTGCCCCAGCCGTTGATGCCGCGCTGGCGGAGGCACGTGCAAATATCGCCGCGATGACAGCAAATGATGATCCGCCGGATTTTGCCAATACGATTGAGGCGTTGGAACTGGCCGATGCGACGTTGAGCCGTGTTTTGGGCGCGTTCTATAACGTGGCGGGCGCCGATAGTAACCCGGCCCGCGAGGCATTGCAGCGCGCCTTTGCCCCAAAGCTGAGTGCTTACAGCTCTGAAATTGCGGAAAACAAGGACCTGTTTGCGCGGATTGAAGCCTTGTGGGCGGCGCGCGAAACGCTTGACCTGACCGATGAGCAGCATCGTGTCCTGATGCTGACCCGGCGTGGTTTTGTGCGCGCTGGCGCCCAACTGGAGGGTGAGGCGGCCGAGAAACTGCGCGCTGTCACGTCCCGTCTGTCGGTTTTGGGCACGGATTTCACGCAAAACCTGCTGGCTGACGAGCGGGAGTGGTTTATGCCGTTGGGTCCTGACGATATGTCCGGGCTTCCCGATTTCGTCATTGCCACTGCCAAAGCCGCAGGTGCGGAAAAGGAGGCCGGTGGCCCTGTGGTCACGCTCTCGCGGTCGTTGATCGTCCCGTTTCTGCAATTTTCGGAACGCCGCGACCTGCGCCAGAAGGCCTATGAGGCCTGGGCCGCGCGCGGTGCCAATGGCGGCGAGACCGACAATCGCGGCATCGCCGCCGAGACGCTGAAGTTGCGGGCCGAACGTGCAGGTCTGTTGGGTTACGACAGTTTTGCGGATTTCAAGCTGGAAACCGAGATGGCCGGCACGCCGACAGCCGTTCGTGAATTGTTGATGCGGGTTTGGGAGCCGGCCCGGGCCGCGGCAGAGGCTGACGCGGCCCTGTTGCTGAAAATGCTGCATCAGGATGGTTTTGACGGACCGCTGGAACCCTGGGACTGGCGGTTCTATGCAGAGCGCCGCCGCAAGGCGCTGCATGATCTCGATGAGGCAGAGCTGAAACCTTATCTGCAACTGGATCGGATGATCGAGGCCGCCTTTGCCTGTGCAAAACGCTTGTTCGGGCTTCAGTTTCAGCCCGTCGATGGCCCCACCTATCATCCTGATGTGCGGCTTTGGGAGGTGACCCGTGACGGGTCCCATCTTGCGGTTTTCATGGGTGATTATTTCGCGCGCGGGTCCAAACGATCGGGTGCATGGTGTTCAGCGATGCGGTCGCAACAGCGCCTGGATGGGGATGTGCGCCCGATTGTCGTGAACGTATGCAACTTTGCCAAACCGGAGGATGGCGAACCGGCTTTGCTGTCTTATGACGATGCGCGCACCTTGTTTCACGAATTTGGCCATGCGCTGCATCAGATGCTGTCGGATGTGACCTATGAAAGCATCAGTGGCACGTCTGTTGCGCGGGATTTTGTCGAACTGCCAAGCCAGCTATACGAGCATTGGCTGGAAGTGCCGGAGGTTCTGGCCGAATTCGCCACCCATGCTGAAACCGGTGAACCGATGCCGCAGGATTTGCTGGACCGGATGCTGGCTGCCACGACCTATGATATGGGTTTTCAGACCGTGGAATACGTGGCCTCTGCACTTGTTGATCTGGGCTTTCACGACGGCCCGCCCCCCGCTGACCCGATGCAGCGACAGGCCGAAATTCTGGAAGATATCGGCATGCCGCACGCGATCCGCATGCGTCATGCAACGCCGCATTTCGCCCATGTCTTTGCTGGTGACGGGTATTCCAGCGGCTATTACAGCTATATGTGGTCCGAAGTCATGGATGCCGACGCCTTTGCCGCCTTTGAAGAGGCGGGTGATCCGTTTGCCCCGGACATCGCAAAACGGTTGGAGGAGACGGTTCTATCCTCGGGCGGGTCGGTCGATGCCGCAGAGCTTTATCAGGCCTTTCGCGGCCGTTTGCCCGGTGTCGAGGCCCTGTTGAAAGGGCGTGGTCTGGATCAGGCCGCCTAGGGTCCTGACCCTAGCGGGTATCGTCGGGATGTTTGCTGATCCCGACAGGGTCTTTGTGGATCAGCACATCTGCCTGCGGGTAGGTCTCGACGATGGCGCGGCGTAGTCCTGCGCCGATCTCATGGGCGTCAAACAGGGTTTGACTGCCGTCAAGTTCGATATGCAGGTTCACAAAAACGCGGCTGCCTGCAACCCGGGTTTTCAGATCGTGATGTCCTTGGACCCCCTCATAGTGGTCAATGATATCGCAGATACCGCGGATCATTTCTGGGTCGGCCTGCTTGTCCATCAGCGCATCCCACGCTGTCTTGCCGATCCCTACCGCACCCACGGCCAACAAAGCGGCTGCCCCCAGGGCCACAACGCTGTCAATCTGGTGCAGTCCAAATGAGGCGGACGCCCAAAGCGCAATCACCGCCCCGACATTCGGGATCAGGTCGCCCAAGTAATGCAGGCTGTCTGCCTTGACGACCTTGTTGCCGGTCTGGCGCGCAACCCGTCTTTGCCACCAGACCAGCCCAAGTGTGATGGCGATGGAAAACAGTATGATCCCGATACCCAACCCTTCGCGTTCCGGTAGCCGGATATTATCATCCAGCAATCGAAAAATCGCCGCAAAAGCAATGACCCCAGCCGAGAACAGAATGAAAAGCGATTGGCCCAGTGCGGCAAGATCTTCGGCCGAGCTGTGGCCGAAATTGTGATCGTCATCCGCAGGTTTGGCGGCATAGGCGATGGCAGCCAGACCGCCCAGCGACACCATCAGATCCATGGCGCTGTCGGCCAGCGTCGCAGCGACAGCCAGCGACCCGGTCTGCCCCAGCGCCCATAGTTTCAGGATCACAAGGATGAACGCCACAGCCACGGACAAGAGGCCGGCTGAAAGGTTTAAGCGGGTATTGTGGCGATGCGGCATGGCGTCAGGCTAGCAGATGCGCGTTGCAGAAGGCTTTCAAAAAATGCGCTCGACCGGCATTTGCCCTATCCTACTCGCGTATTTCGGCCGCGCCGACGCCCCAAATCGCGGATTTAGTCACCCAGCCCTTGTATCCGCCGGCTGTAAGCCTGCACCAGTTTGGATCGCAACTGCCCAGGCGGGCGATCACGCCCGGCTCTAGCATCGCGTTTTCCAGCGCATCCGGCTCGGGACGTGCGCGCAGCGGTGTTGTATCCCCCGAAATCAGAACAGTCCGCGACCCCGACAGCATCGTGTAATGCACCCAACCGCCCTGGCCATCTTTGTCAATCACCCGGCGCCAGTGCCCGTATTCGGCCACGACCTGCAGCGGCATGTTGCGGCGTTGAAAGACCCAATCAATCCGGTGCGACAAGGACGGACCGCGCCGCACGTTGGCCTCGGACGCTTTCAGCGACACAAACCGGGGCAGCGGCAGGTTGGTTTCCGGCCCAAGTGCGGGTGCGGTACTTTGTTGCGCATGCGCCGCACCTGCGCTGAACAGTGCCACGCAAAGCGCTACCCGCAAAATACCACGCCATCGGATCAATGTTGCCATTGCCTGTCCTCGACTGCTCAATTTATCGGCGCACAGTTCTTGTGCTGCGCGTCCCTTTCGCGCAACCTGCCACGGCGCGCATCGTTTGAAAAGCCACAGGGAGGGTTTCCATGCCGGGTAAAAGTTTGACTGTTGTCGTGACGCGACGGTTGCCGGAGGTGGTCGAAACCCGGATGAAAGAGCTGTTCAATGTTGAATTGCGCGAGGATGACACCCCACTTGGCGTTGACCAGCTGGCCGATGCGATGCAACGCGCTGATGTTCTTGTTTCAACGATTACCGACCAAATTGATGCCAAATTGCTGGGCCGGGCAGGTGAGCGCCTGAAACTGATCGCAAACTACGGTGCCGGTGTCGATAATATTGACGTGGCGACAGCGCGGCAACGGGGGATCCATGTCTCGAACACGCCCGGTGTCGTGACCGAGGATACGGCGGATATGGTCATGGCCCTGATCCTGGCGGTCACGCGCCGGATGTCGGAAGGTCTGCGCCTTGCCCAGTCGGATGAATGGGCAGGCTGGTCACCAACGGCCATGCTGGGCGGGCGTCTGCGCGGCCGCAGGCTGGGTATTCTTGGCATGGGCCGGATCGGGCAGGCGGTGGCCAAACGGGCGGCGGCCTTTGGTGTGCAGGTGCATTACCACAATCGCCGCCGGTTGCGCCCCGAGGTCGAAGAGGCCCTGGATGCGACCTATTGGGAAAGCCTGGATCAGATGGTTGCGCGGGTCGATATTCTGTCTGTGAACTGCCCGCACACACCGTCGACCTTTCATCTGATCAACGCGCGACGGCTGAAACTGATGAAGCCGGACGCCGTGATCGTGAACACGTCACGTGGTGAGGTCATCGACGAAAACGCGCTGACCCGGATGTTGCGCGCGGGCGAGATTGCAGGTGCAGGCCTTGACGTTTTCGAACGGGGTCACGCCATCAATCCGCGTCTGAAGGAATTGCCCAACGCAATCCTGTTGCCGCATATGGGATCGGCCACGTTGGAAGGCCGTGTCGAGATGGGCGAAAAAGTCATCGTGAATATCAAGACCTTTGCGGATGGGCACCGCCCGCCCGATCTTGTCGTGCCGGCCATGCTATAGGCGCGCGCCTGCGCCGCTTTCTCGCCGAAGACCCGTCAAAGTTGCGCCTTGGTCGTGGCGCATCCTGTATCTGATCTGTTCAACAATTGCGGAGGGGCGAATGGGCTCTGCATTTATGACCCGAGGGGTGCCCGTGTTTTTGGTCGCGGCGGGTTTCAGCCTTGTCATGGGGATTGATTTTCACGAACGCCGCGAGAACCACGACACGTCCGAGGGGACTTTGACCTTTAGCCGCTATCTGGCCGCTGTTCCTGCCCGTATTGCCGCGGCGCTGCAGCCGACCGCGCGCCCTGCTCAGATCGCGGAACTGATGCCGCAGAAGGTGCCGGGTTGGGACACCAGACCAATGACTGATGCCGACTATAACACCTTGACCCAGATCCCACGCGATCCGCTTGCCGATGAACAGGCGGCACTCATTGAAGAGCTGCAAACCAACGTGAGCTTTCAGATCATGAAGGCGCAGCAGATGGCCGGGATCAAGCAGGAGGCGCTGACCTATCAGCGCGACGATAAAATGGTCATCCTGAAAGTGACCTATCGCCCGACAGAGTTTTTTGAACAACCCGGTGGCGAAGAGCTTGCGATGATGCAGGATTTGTTGCGCGATGCCGCTGCTGTCGAAACAACCCCATTCGGCACTGTGCAGGGGCTGGACTTCGAGATGCTGGATATCCCCAATTCCGTTGGTGCGCGTCAGATATTTGGGCGCATGGGGCGCCAGATGGATATTGAGCTGGTGACAAATACCAATGACCGCACAACGATGCTGGTCCTCAACAGGCTGAACATCGCGGGCCTGAATGGCATTCTGGATGCGCCCCTGCCGGAAATTGACTCGCAATTGGCCTCTGTGCTGGCGGCAAAGGTTCGTGGCACCCCCCGTGTGCAAGACGCCCCGGTCAAGACTGGCCCTGTTGTGCGGCGTGGCGGAAGCGGCCAAGGCACAGCCGCCCAAAATCAGAACGGCTGCCGCACAGAGGGTGCCATTCGGCGCTGTACGGTCGGCAATGAGTAGACTGCGCACAAATTTGCTTACCCCGTGGTCTGCTTTGGCTTTGTCTATCGCGCCGCGTCGTGTGGCGATATTCAGCTTGGTGCGGCATGGGCGCGTCCCGCTGTCATTCAATTGATCTGGAATTGGGACTGAGCTTGCCAGGGCGATATTCAGAAAAACTTGCGCCGCTGTTGTTCTGCGTTGTTGCGGCTGGCGTCATTGTCGGGCTGGACGGCGTAGCGCCGCAACAGATCAAGACATATCAGGCGCGTCTTTCCTATACCTATTCCGGTGTCCAGACTATGCTGACCGCGCCAGCTGTGCCGGTTGTGGATCGTCCGGCAGTGACCGCGCCGCTGGACGATACCGCTGACGGTCAAACCCCGCTTGGCCGGGCCTTGGCGATTTCGACCGTGCGCCCACCCATTGGCACCTATATTCCCGCAGCACCCCAGGGCTGGACTGCCCGGCCAACCGCGCCTGCGGATTATCGGCAGATCACGGGAACCGATCCAATCAATTGGTCCGAAACAAACCCGGCCATCGCAAAGATCGAGGCTGAGATGGCAACGCATGTCGCCGAGAAGATCGCAATACGCGATCCATCCCGGAACCTTGAAAAAGGGGCTGTCACTTTCCAGGCTGGCCCGAAGATGGCGATGATTTCGCTGCAATATTTGCCCGATCGCGTCTTTGACGGCGCTGACGGATTTTCCTTTGGGCTTTTGCAGGAATTGATGCGCTCGCTATGTACCGCGGAATATGCAGCCGAGGAATTTGCCACAATTGATGGCGTCCCGGTCGAGATTTCATTTGTGTCCGAGGCGACAGATGCGCGCCGGATCAACGTCTATATCGGGCCGCAGATTGACCTGGAAATCTACACCAACGCAGACGATGGGGATATTCGCGCCATCCTGTCAGGCTTCGACTTTCCGGCGCTGAATGCGCTATTGGCTGAACCTTTGCCCGAAATCAGCCGGATGCCGCATGATGCGGCGGCGCTATCGACCCAATAGGCCCGGAACCGGCCCGTCAGGCTGGGGGCTGTCGCAATCGACGCGCAAGGTGTCGGCTGGTTCTTTCGTCATGCGCCGCTTTCGCGCAAATTACGGACAGGACAAGACGAGGGAGTCGGCATGCAAACGCAAGTGAAAGCATTGGTTGTGGGCGGAGGTGCCGTTGGCACGTCAATTGCCTATCATCTGGCAAAGGCGGGCTGGACCGATGTCATGCTGCTGGAACGGGATGAACTGACATCGGGCTCAACCTGGCATGCGGCGGGCCTGCTACCCTTGTTCAACATGTCCTACGCGACCACGCATATTCACAAATACTCGGTGGATTTCTACAAGACCTTGGAGGCGGAAACCGGGTTGAACGCGGGCTTTGCCGTGGTCGGCAACCTGCGCATGGCCCAGACCCAGGAGCGGATGGATGAATACATGCTTTATGCATCCACCGCCGAAACCTGCGATGTGCCCTACGTCTGGATGACCCCGGATGAGATCAATGCGGAATGGCCGCTGATCAAGACCGACGACCTGAAAGGCGCGCTTTATCATAACACTGACGGCTACATTAACCCTGCCGATCTGACGCAAGCCATGGCCAAAGGGGCCCGGCAGCGTGGCGTCATGATTGAACGCAAGTGGCAGGCGGATGCGTTCCACTGGACCGGGGCCGCATGGGAGGTCACCTGCACCAAGATGGTTGAGAAGGGCGGCAATCTGGTCCCCTCGGATGAGCAGATTGTGATCACCGCTGAACATGTGGTCACGGCCTCGGGGAACCATGCCCAGACGACTGCCAAGAAGCTGGGGATCAAGATCCCGGCCATTCCGGTGGAACACCAGTTCATTGTCATGGATCAGGACCCGGCGCTGGTGAAATTCCGCGCGGAAGGGAACGTCGAACATCCGGTGATCCGCGATGCCGATGCGCAATCTTATGTGCGTGAGGAACGTGGTGGCTGGATTCTGGGCGTCTACGAGAAGAACGCGCCTGCGGTCTTTGAACATGGTGTCCCCGACAGTTTCCGGGCGGATCTGTTCCCGCTCGATCTGGAGCGGATCGAAGACCAATATATGGCGATGATCCACCGCATTCCGTCCTGCGAGGACAGCGGGCTGAAGGATGATTTCAACGGACCGATTTGCTATACCCCCGACGGCAACCCATTGGTTGGCCCCGCACCCGGTTTGCACAATATGTGGCTGGCCGAAGGGTTTTCCTTTGGCATCACGGCGGCGGGCGGTACCGGCTATTATCTGGCCCAGATGATGGTTGATGGCGAGGCCGAGATCGACATGGCCAGCCTTGATCCCAAGCGCTACGGCAATTGGATGACCACCGAATTTGCCGCACGCAAAAACGAGGAATGTTACGACCACGTCTATATCCTGCACCACCCCGATGAAGAACGGCCCGCCTGCCGCCCGCTGCGGACATCACCTGCCTATGACAGGCAGGCCGCGCGTGGGGCGCAGTTTGGTTTTGTCAACGGGTGGGAGCGTCCAAACTACTTTGCCCCTGCGGGCTTTGATGATGCGGGCAGCCGGTCGTTCCGTCGTGGTGGTTGGTGGCAATATGCTGTGGCGGAGGCCAAGGCCATTCGCGAAGGCGTGGGTCTGATTGATGCCACCGCCTTTACCAAGCATCGCATCAGCGGACCGGGGGCCACGGCCTTTCTCGACTGGTTCACCACGAACAAACTGCCGCGTGTCGGTCGGATCAACCTGACCTATGCGCTGACAAGCCACGGCACGACCCGGACCGAATACACCATCGTGCGGCTAGCCGCGGACGATTACTATCTGGTCTCTGCGGGTGCGTGGCACGCCTATGATCAGGACTTCTTGTACAAGGCGATTGCCGAGAAAGAGCCGGCGTTTGGCCGGATCAATGCCCAGGATGTGACGACCCAATGGGGGGTGTTTGCGATTGCGGGGCCAAAGTCGCGCGATGTGCTGGCGGGTGTGATCAGGGATGCGGACCCCGCCACTGCATTATCGAACAAGCGCTTTCCCTGGCTGTCGGCCAAGCAGATCGAATTGGGCATGTGCCCGGTGAATGCGATCCGCGTGGCCTATACCGGAGAGCTGGGTTGGGAGTTGCACCATCCGCTGGAGATGCAGAACTATCTGTTTGATTTGCTAGAAAAAGCAGGTGAACCGCATGGGATGAAACTGGTCGGCGCGCGGGCGCAGAACTGGTTGCGTCAGGAAAAATCCTATCGGGCTTTTGGCACCGAGTTAGGCCGTGACGCGACCCCGCTGGAAGCTGATTTGCCGCGATTTGTCGATTTGGATAAGGACTTCCACGGCAAGGAACGGATGCAGGCGACAGGCATTCGTTCCAAATGCGTGACCTTGTTGATTGATGGGCCGTCCGATGCTGATCCCTGGGGGCGCGAGGTGCTCTATGATCTTGACGGAACCCGGGTCGGTCGGTTGACCTCGGGTGGCTATTCGGTCGCGTTCGGAAAGTCCATTGGCATGGGATATGTGCAGCCGTCACTGGCGGTGCCAGGCGCGGTACTTCAGGTCAAAATGCTGGACCAGCTATGGCCCGCACAGATTGTCGAGGATAGCCCTTACGATCCGAGTAACGCGAAAATCCGCACTGATGGTTGACAGGCACGGCGGCGTAGGATGGATTTAAATCCATCTTACGAGGTGGGTGCCATGACGGACAAGATCGAGGTTGAAAACATCAATACACCTGGACGGACGGCACGTGTGGACCGCGCCAAATACGAGGCCATGAAAGCCGCGATGCTCGCGACCTTGCCACGCACCGCCCCCGGGATGACTGCCAAGGAATCAAAAGAGGCCGCAAAGGCACATCTGCCCGAAGACCTGTTTCCGGGCGGCGCCACATCGGGTTGGTGGCAGAAATGCGTGCAGTTGGACCTCGAGGCTAAGGGTATCGTGATCCGCGAGGACACCAAGCCGCTGAGATTTCATCAGGTTTCTGCCTGATCAGCTCTGCCATGCATCTGCAGCGACCTGCGCTGCCTGGCCATTTCATCAAAGTTTTCCGGCTCAAGCCATGCCTCAAACGCAGCCTCGCGCGCGGGCCATTCGTGATCCAGGACCGAGAACCAGGCCGTATCGCGGTTCCGGTTTTTGTACACCGTTGCCTGGCGAAACGTCCCCTCATATGTAAATCCCAATCGCAGGGCGGCCTTGCGCGATGCGGCGTTCAGTGCATCACATTTCCATTCGTAGCGCCGATACCCCAGTTCACCCAAAGCACGCCGCATCATCAGATACATGGCCTCTGTCGCCGCCCGGGTTTGTTTGAGGGCAGGGCCGAAGCTGATATATCCCACCTCCACCACGCCATGGGCCGGCACGATCCGCAGAAAACTGGTGATCCCTGCCGCTTTTCCATTTGCCTTGTCGATAATTACAAAAAACAGCGGGTCCGTGCTTGCACAATTGGCAGCCATCCAGTCGTCAAAATCGCGGCGTTGTTCGAATGGCCCGCTGGGCATATAGGTCCAGATGGTGCCGGTGCTGTCTGATTGATAGGTCGCAAACAGATCGTCGCCATGCGCCGGATTAAGCGGGACAACATCGCAATACCGCCCCACTATTGGCGTGGTGGGCATGGGCGCGCATCCGCGCCATTGTGTCAGTGGCGCGCCGATCGGCTGCCCAAACGCATTCTCGTAATCGGACATTGTGTCAGGCCGCCACGGATCGCAGGCGTCCGGGCGTCAGTGCCGCCAAGGTGCTGACGTCAAGCGCCGGCGGACGCCCTGCCACCAGATCCGCCAGCAGTTTGCTGGCCGCGGGGCTTGTTTGCATGCCGTACCCGCCTTGCCCGGCGCACCAGATAAAATGTTCATCCAGCGGGTCGGGTCCCAACACAAGCGCCCGGTCGGGCGCAAAAGTACGCAAGCCTGCCCAGGTGGCGAGCAATCTGACAAGTTTTTCGGTCACATTATTCTCGTAGCGCATCAAGCCTTCGGCCAGCGGCAGTTCCAGCGCACAGGCGTCATGCGGCTTGACCGGGTCCTCATCGGCGGGCGATACGATCAGCGCGCCGGCATCGGGTTTTGCATACCAGCTTTCGCCCGGCCCGAACATCATCGGCCATTTGCGCAGGTCATGTCCACCCGGCGCCGGTATTCGCGCCATAGACCGGCGTAAGGGCGTAAACCCCAATGGTGCCACATTGGCCATCACAGCCACTTCATCGACCCAGGCACCAGCCGCATTCACCAGGTTTTTGGCGAAATAGCTGCCAAAGCTGGTATTGACCTCCCAGCCGGTTGGGATCCGGTTGATCGACGTCACTGGGGATTTCGTACTGATCTGGGTCCCGTTCTGGCGCGCCTCTTTCGCGAAACCCTGGATCAGTTTGTCTGTGTCGATATCCCATGCGTCCGCATGATAGGCCGCACGATCAATCCTGTCCCTACGCAGGATAGGCACCATTTCCACGGCCTCATCGACAGTTATCCGGGCCAGTTTCATCTGCCTTTGGTCTGTGGCAAAGCGGTCGGCATCTTCGGGTCCGCCGACCAATAACAAGCCCCGCGGGCTAAGCACCTGTGCCGCTTCATGATGTGCCCGGCTCATCTTGTTCAGGGCGATGGTTGCGCGGTTGCCATAGCTTTCCTCGAACATTGCCGCTGATCGGCCAGATGCATGGAAGGCAAGGCTGTCTTCAGCCTCAAGCAGGGTTGTCTGCCCCAGTTTGGACAGGCGGGCCGCCGCAGATATCCCGGCAATGCCGCCCCCGATAATCAGAAAATCAATCATGCTTCTTCCAGCCGGTCGGTAGCGGGTGCTGGCGCCCGCCCGAGCCCTGAAATCCGCGTGTACATGTCGTCGGACAGGTCGAAATCCGCCGCCGCCAGCGATGGGGCCAATTGGCGCACGCTCCGCGCGGAAATGATCGGCGACGGGCCGGCCTTATGCGCGGCAACCCATGCCACTGCCAGCGTGGCCGGATCGGTCCCTGCATCCGCTGCAAGCGCAGCCAAGCGGGCGGCCGTTTCGTGCATCCAGTCTTGCGCATATCGGGCGCGATACCTGTCATCCTTCGTCAGGCGACCCACCCCGCCGCTTGTATATTTTCCGGTCAACAGCCCGCCCCCCAAAGGCGAATAGGGGATGATCTGGATGCCTTGATCTGTGGCCATCGGAAAAACCTCAACCTCTGCCTGTCGTTTGACGAGGCTGTACATCGGTTGAATAACGTCGATCCGCGTTCCCAATGATTGCGCGACATGCTGCGCCTTCATCACCTGCCAAGCCGCATAGTTTGAAACGCCGATATGCCGGATAAGGCCGTTTGACTGCAATTCAGCAAGCGTGCTGAACGTTTCCTCCAGCGGGGTCTGGGCATCAAACCGGTGCATGTAGAGAAGGTCGATCACGTCCTCCTTCAACTGTTTCCGGCAGGTATCGAATTGCCGCATGATATTGGCGCCGCCAGCCCCATCCTTGTAGCCGACTTTTGTGGCCAGATAGATTTTGTGGCGATCCCTTTTGATCATTGCACCAACCAGAGTTTCGGACGCGCCCCCGGTGTAGCCCACGGCAGTGTCGAAATGATTAATTCCTGCAGCGCGTGCCGCATCAAACATGGCCTGACTTGCGGCTGCATCCGCACCACCGCCGAATTGCATTGTGCCAAATGTCAGTGCGGAGAGCGCTTCGCCGTCGATGGTGGTCAGATGGGTCATATCTGGTACAGTGGCATGCCGATGTGACAATGAAAAGAGACCAACCGGGGGGATCCATCATGGGACGCGAGGCCGTCGCTGTGTGTCATTGGAATGGCCAGATCGCCGAACTGCGTCTGCATCTTGATAGCGGGTTTCTGAACCTGCGTGGGGACATACGCGCGGATCTGCCGCGCGCAGACATCACGGGCGTAACGCTTGTGGATGATGGGGTGCTGGTGCGGCTGGCACTGCAAACGCTGCATATGGAATTTGATGAAGTTTCGGCGCGACAGTGGCACAAGGCCCTGTTGAAAACGCCCCCAACGCTGGCAGAAAAGTTTGGGGTTGGTCCTGATGCGCGTTGTTTTGTGCAAGGTGCGCCCAATGACCGCGCGCTGTCCGACGCGCTGGTGGGTGCCATGACCCGGCATCTTGCGGACGCGTCCATCTTGCTTGCGATTATTGAAAATTTGGATGATCTGGATGCCGCGACGACCTTGGCCCAAGAAAACCCCACATTGCATCTTTGGGCCGTCTATCCCAAGGGCAAGGGCGTTGCGGTTGGTGCCACTGCAATCCGGACCCATTTGCGTGGGTTGGGATTTATTGACAGCAAGTCCTGTGCGGTGTCGGACCGGTTGACAGCCACGCGTTATCGTTTGCGCCGTACCTGATCCACGAGGTCCGTGCCTGTCGGGTTGCCCGGGTGGTTTCTATCGTTTTGTGAAACATTTCTGACATGCGCCGCAGGCTTTTGATCCGTCCTGCCGGAACCAGCGGCAGGTGGACCTGATCGGGCAGGGTGGTGGATCTTTGATGTTTGCATCTGCACAAGGCTGGACGCCTTGCCCTGACAGGGCGTTACATGTCTTGCCGTCCCAATGCTGGCATTCGGATGGATGGCAAGCGGATGCAAATCGCATCCGGTCTTCCGGCGGCCCGAGCGCACGTGCATCATCGTCAAACGTGGCATCGACAATAGCCGCCTTGTGCATCAATAGCAGGCGCCCATCGGGCCGTTGAATGCCAAGCAGTTTTGCACCGGGGGCGCAGGGCGCAATCGGGCATGTCAGCAGCATGTTATCGGGTTTGTCGCATGTATCGCCCGATTGACCGTGCGTCTTTTGCTGTGTTGATGGAAGGAGGGGACCTTCTTTCAAATGATGCTCCACTTAATGCGACGCGCAGGGCGCTGAAAACATGTCCCGTCCTTCTACCATAGCAGATTCGCCGGCGTTCACACTGACAGGTTTTCCTGACCATTTGGTTGACATGCGTCAAACTGCATGATGGCAGTGTGCATGCCCAAGAACACAGGAGCGTGCTGCTATGCCATATCAACCCGCCGATGATCGCTATGACCGCATGACCTACCGTCGCTGCGGTTCGTCGGGCCTGAAGTTGCCCGCCGTGTCCCTTGGGCTGTGGCACAATTTCGGCGACGATACCGCACACCAGACCAAACGCGCGATTTGTCAGACAGCCTTTGATCATGGCATTACGCATTTCGATCTGGCCAATAATTACGGCCCGCCTCCCGGTTCCGCCGAAGAGGCGTTTGGCGCCATTTTGAAGCAGGATTTCGCGGGCCACCGCGATGAGATGATCATCAGCTCAAAGGCGGGCTATGATATGTGGCCAGGCCCTTATGGCGAATGGGGCAGCCGCAAATATCTGATCGCGTCTTGTGATCAGTCCCTCAAGCGGATGGGGTTGGATTACGTGGATATCTTCTATTCGCACAGGTTTGATCCCGATACCCCGCTGGAGGAGACCATGGGCGCGCTGGATCATATCGTGCGCTCGGGCCGCGCGCTTTATGCGGGGATTTCGTCTTACAATTCGGAACGTACCCAGCAGGCTGTTGCCATATTGAAAGAGCTTGGCACGCCGCTTTTGATCCATCAGCCGTCTTACAACATGCTGAACCGGTGGGTGGAGCGTGACGGGTTGAAACAGACCTTGCAGGATCTTGGTGTCGGGTCGATTGCGTTTACGCCGCTTGCGCAAGGCATGCTGACCAAGAAATATCTGGGCGGCATTCCCGAGGGCAGCCGTGCGAGCCAGGGTAAATCGCTGTTTCCGTCCATGCTGTCGGATGAGGCCATTACCAATATCCGCAAGCTAAACGAGATTGCCGAGCGCCGTGGACAGACCCTTGCGCAGATGGCAATTGCCTGGGTGTTGCGCGGTGGCGGCATTACCACGGCCCTGATCGGCGCGTCGCGTCCCGAGCAGGTCGTTGATTGTGCTGGCGCGGTATCCAATCTGGACTTTACCGATGACGAATTGACCTTGATTGATCAATACGCCGATGAAGAACAGATCAACCTGTGGGCCGCCTCGTCAGAGCAGACTGCGGGTGCCGCCGAGCGGAAGAAAAAGTGAGCCTGGGCGCGGGGTTCGGGCAGGGATGGGTCAAGACCCATCCTACGGCGTTGCATCCAGATGCGTAGCGCATTGTGCATTTACGATCTGGATCAGCAGGCCGCAGAGGTTCTGTTTGCGACAGATGCGCATATCGAGGCGCCCAATTGGCATCCTGATGGCTATCTGATCGTCAACAGTGCGGGCCGCCTTTACCGCGTGGACATGGCGCGACCGGAGTTGACCCCGATCGACACCGGATTTGCCCAAGCCTGCAACAATGATCACGGGGTTTCACCAGATGGTCAAACGCTTGCGATCAGTGATCGTAGCCGGACTGATGGGAGTTGCATCTACACGCTACCGGTTTCGGGTGGTACGCCCAGCAGAGTGACACAGCAACTGCCTTCCTACTGGCATGGCTGGTCCCCAGACGGCCAACGACTGGCTTATGTTGGTCGTCGTGACGGCCCGTTTGCGCTATTCACCTGCCAATTGGATGGGACCGACGAAACCTGTCTGACGGATGGCTTCGATCATGTGGATGGGCCCGATTACACCCCGGATGGGCAGTGGATCTGGTTCAATGCAGAGCGGGACGGCGCCGTCGATCTCTGGCGTATACGTCCGGATGGGACAGATTTACAGCAGATGACCGCCGACAGTCATGTGAACTGGTTTCCGCATCCGTGCCCGAAAGGTGCGCATGTCTTGTATCTTGCCTATCCCCAAGGCACCGACGGTCACCCAGCGAACCGCGATGTCGCCCTGTGCCTGATGCCGGCGGACGGCGGGCAAACCCGGCAGCTTTTGCAAATTTGTGGCGGGCAGGGGAGTATCAATGTCCCGTGTTGGGCCCCTGACGGCCGCCGGTTTGCATTCATGCGCTTTTGTTGAACGTCAGATATGTTTGACCTTTACGTTAAAACGCTGACCCAAACTCAAAGAGAGTAGACCCGACCTCCGCGCTAAACGCAGCGAAAGCTATCGAAGAGCCCAATCTGTGACTTGATGTTTCTCGCTGCGTCCGCCCGCAGCACCGAAATCGTTGCCTGTGGCGCGCAACACCTCGGGCTTGAAGCGATCCTGAAAATCTAAGTGCGATCCAAAATGTATCGCAGACGTTGCCAGGGCAACAAGAATGGCGAAGAGACGAGCGTTTACGGAGCATTCAGGCGCTCACAATGCAGTTGGAGCAGGCTGACAAATCTGACCATGGGGCTCAACTAGCTTGGGCAGAGCGCTTCGACCTCAGGGCCATCATTGCCGACGGCCGCAATCAGGATCAATCTCCGCTCGACAGCCAAATCCAGCAATTTGTTGTAGGCGCCCGCCAGCGCCAGATTGACAAAGCGCACATCATTCTCTGCGAGCCAGTTGAGCGCGCGCAAGCGTTTCGGCGCCCGCCAAGGGTTCATCGCTGCCCTCAGTGCCAAAAACACTGGCGTTGTAGATCATCGCACCCACGAGTCGGCCCGACCCCGCCAAGGCCGTCGCCATATCTGTCCCGTGGCGGAGCGTCGGCGCCACGCCCTCAACGAGGGTCTATGAAACCACTCGCACGCCCGCAAGGGCGGGAACAGAGCTATCGACCCCGGTATCGACGATCCCAATTGGGGCGAGCGCGTGGCAGGCCCCCACATCCCACCGGATCAGCGCGTCGGCATACCTGCGTCTATCAGCCTGCACAGCATGCTGTTGCAGCCGATAAGCGTGATTGACCCCGACGGTTGCGGCGGGCACCTCGGCCTCCGACGTGGCAATTGCTTCGGCCCCGGTAACGCCATCGGGCAGCTGCCGGCGGAGAAGAACCAGATCTAGCCCGTTCAGGTCATCCACGGTCAGCACCCGAAGTTCTGCGCCTCTGCCGCTGATTGCAATGCATTTGCCGTCGCACGGTCAGGCACGAGGGCCACTACGCGGTCGTCGTTCAGCAATGATGTTTAGGCGGTCTGCGCTTGCACCCCGAAACTTGTCACCACAGCGACCCCGCAAACAAGAAACAGAAGTGCGGCTCTCATTTTGGCAGGGCTGCGGGCTTTTTTCATGAATTGATGTCTCCTTCGCTTATCGGTGGTTGCAGCGGCAATTCATTAGGCGGCATAGATGGTTCGTCGGCGGCGGCTGGTGCGACAAAGAAAGAGTGAGGAATTGAACGCGGGTTCACCATAGGTCACGAAGTCTCAGTATCGGCTTATGTACAAGGGCGCATGACCCCGGACGCGCGCCGGGCGTTTGCGGCTTTGCTGCTAAAGGACAAGGCTTTGGCGGCAGAGGTCGAAATATTACCGTCAGTTCGCGCTGAATTCGAAGGGACCACGCGCCATCCTGATCGGGAAAAGGGGTGGGCTGCACTGGAAGCCGCACTCGAACAGCCACTTCGGCCAGCAAACGATAATCGCCGACCATAGGTGCCGATCCTGCGTTATGCAGGTGTGGCCGCCGCAGCGATAGCGATCTGACAGGTTGTCGCAGTGCCGCGTCTGGCCGAGGAAAGGATCGGGGAGGGGTTCAGCGTGGCCAGCGAGAACACGGGCCAAACCTTCGTCCTTCAGGTCCAATTTTTGCCGAACACCACGTTGGACGACATCGCCACAATACTGTTGCCCTTTAGCGGCACCATCAGCGATGGGCCAAGCGCAATTGGGTTGGTGCGTCTGGCCTTTGTAACAGAAGATGATCGCGCCCAAGGGTTGGAGGCGTTGCGCATGCGCTCGGATCTGGTGTCATTTATTGCCGAAGACTAGGCGTTGCATCTAGCCGCCCAAGCGGCGCATTAGCGCTGCCTTCGCATGATAGATGCGCGTCTTAGTGGTGTCCGCGGGCCCGCCCTCCGCTTCCGAGATTTCCTGATAGTTCATGTCCTCGAAAAATGCCAGTTGAGCAGCGATGCGGTGGTTGGGGCTTAGCGCGTCAATACATGCGCTGAGGCGCACCCGGTCCTGAGAGGCAATAGCGGCGGCCTCGGGGTTCGGGGCTGGATCAATACTGTCGGGCACTTCTTCCACAAAGGACAACCTGCCGCGTTTGCGCAGGGCGTCGACGACCTTGTTGCGTGTCATCGAAAAGAGCCGGGTCTCGACAGTCGATTGCCCTTTGAAGCGCACGGCGCTGTGCCAAAGCGCCACCATGGCGTCGTGGACCGCGCCGGCGGCGGTCTCAGGGCTCTGACAGCGGGAGCGCGCGAAGGCGTGATGACCATCACAATGGCGCAGGTAGAGCGCATGCATCGCCAATTTGTCGCCTGAGGCCAATTGCGCCCGCCAGTCACGATCCACCTGGTCTGAGATCTCGCAATTGCTCATCGGCCCTCCGCGTTGGTCTTTGCTGCCTCGCGCAGAAGACAGGTCCAGAAGGACGGTCTGTTCCAGAGCACGTCTGAACCCTTCGGAGAAATTGTTTTGGAGGGTGCGGGACGTTGCCACTGTGCGGCGATTTGAAGACCGGGATTTTTTTGAACCCAATTGGGTGTCGCTCCGACCAAGGATCAGACCGGCCGTTGAAGCGGCTTAGATTCAGACAGGAGCTATCGGATGACCCAACAAACGCAATAACCTTTTTCTGTGGCCGACCAAACGGTTCTGTCCTCGGCCAGCGCAGAAAAAACCCGCGCTGAGGTGGCCGAATTGTACGACGCGCTGACAGACTTTATGGAGGGCGACATTGAATTCACTGCGTCTGGCAAACAGTTGAACCTGTGCGGTCGGGGCGGGGTCGTTGAAGAAATGCAGGTCGTCCGCGCCCTGATTGAAGCAGCGCAATCCATCCTGGAGACGACCACCGAAACCCAGGAAGCCGCCGAAACTGTGGCTGACTTGACTGTGACGCTCAAGACCTCGCTGGATGTTGTGTCTAAACTGGGCGGGGTCTTTGGGTCAGCATTCAAGGTGGCCACGCAGTTCATCGACGGTGCGTTAGAGAAAATCGAGGACGGCGCCAATTCCTTTGAAAAGAAGCTAGGGAAATTCAACGATCTGGCCGATGATTTGATCCCCGTTCTGGAAAACACGGCAGCCTTCTTCGAGGTCGGTCTCGAACCTTTGATCGAAGGCTACATTCGAGAGATCGGACAGCTGCGCGCGACGGTCGATATCCTGCACGATGCGGTGGATACCTTGGGACAAACCGTGCCAATTGCGGGCCTCGACACCGGCGCCGCCGCCGCCGGCACGCCGGAGCTGCCATTGCGCCTGGCGCAAGCGCTTGTCGGTGTCCAAGCCTACGCGGCACAAATGTCCGGCCAGGTTGACCGCTTGTCCAATGATGCTGGCCTGCCGGGTTCACGCTTTTTTGGGGGACGGGGATCGTGGGCTTGGGGCCATCGCCAGACAATTAGGTGGAACGCTGGATGTCATCGACACAGCCACCGGTGTTGTCGCTGAGGTCAATGGCGTCATCGGCTTTCTGGCCGACCCACTGGAACTGGTGGCCAATGTGGTCCGCCCGATCGAACCGTTGCTGAATGCATCGGGCCTTGTCTTCAAGTTCACGGTCGAGCCGATCCTAAACCCGATCATCAGAGCCACCGGCATCGAGCGCATTTTCAATCCTGCAATCGAATTGATCCTCGAACTTGTCCCGGAGGTCGAAGGGATCGAGCGGCTGGGCGACGCGTTGTTTGCGGTCATCAACGAGACCATCGTCGAAAGCCTGGTAGGCTTTGCCGAGGAATAAGCCCTGGAAGAATTATTTGAGACAGACGAGGACGCGCGTGATCGCCATCGTGAAGGTGATCGCAACAGCGCCGAGCAGAAGAATAAAGATCAGACCAAGGAGTTGTTCGAGTAGACCTCCACCGATGTGGCCACGGCTGTGGCCGTCTTTACCGGCGAACAATTTAGCGAGGCCGTCAAAGAGGCGCTGATCCGGCTCGTGACAAAGAACGTCCTTCCGCGCGACGTGGTTGACGAGGTACTGGACAAGGTCGCTAACGTGGACTTTGCTGATTTGGCGCCCGTGCAGAACGATGCCGGTGTGGACTTGCAACTCAGTGATGGCGTGATCCGGCTGGCCGATCCGGGACCGGCGGATGCAAACGGACGTATTATCCTCACCGGGACTGACCGCGACGACACATTGATTGACAATAACGGGTCAAATCTGTTGCAGGGCGGATCTGGCAGCGATTTATTCCTGGTGGCACAGGGAAATGACACTGTCGATGGTGGCGACGGCGAAGACTTTGTCTTGTTTAACGACAAGATCGCCAATTTCCGCTTCACCTATAGAATGGCGAACTGATCCTGCGGCACCTGACGCCCGAGGCGGCAGGTGTATACGCCGGGACGAACCAAATATCAGACGTAGAGCACTTCAAGTTCTCGGATGTCGGCGTGGCGGCCGAGGCGCTGGAGGATCGCCGATGTGGTGGCCGGGCCCGAGGATGCGTCCGACACCCCGCCCGAGGGCTTGACGCGCGACCGCGCGCGCTTGGTCAAAACAATCGAATTGGCTGATGGCGGGGCGGTGGCAATCGCCTCCCCCGGTGCCAGGGCGACGGGAACCGCGCCGATGGAAGTGCGCGCACCACATGGTTCTGTCGTGGTCGCGGATATCGTCTTTGCGAACCAGGTAAGCGGTATCAATCTTGACGCGATTGCGCTGGTCAATGGCGACTTTGTTGTCGCATTCTCGCAGCAGGGCAACATCATCTACCAAGTGTTTGGTGCCGATGGATCGGCTGTGTCTCCGCCTGACGTGATGGGTTTTGACGCCGGTCGAGCGAACACGATGAACGGCCCACCTGACGTCCTGGCCCATGCGGATAGCGGCTTTGCGCTCTTTTACTCTGTCCAGAGTGTTTTGCCGGCCTGGCGCGCGCAGAGGTTCGAGAATGACGGCACCCCTGCGGCCGAAGATTTCCTTACGAAAGTCAGCAAAGCACAACAGGTCTCGGCGGCCGAGCTGGTCAACGGAAATGTCGTCGTGACCTATCGCGAAGTGGCTGGTTTCGATCCCGACGTTCGCTTTGACATCTTGCGACCCGACGGGACGCTACAGGTTCAATTTCGTGAAATTGCGAGCGATTGGAGCAGCAATAACGACCTGCATGCGCTCGAGGTTGTGGCCCTGGCGGATGGAGGCTTTGTGATTCTTGTCGCCGATCACAAACGCGATCTGATCAAGATGCAGCGCTTTGACGCGAACGGTACTCTGGACAGCAGCAGCCAGGCCCTGAACCTCACCGCTAACGCGGACGCAATCTTGGCCGGTGTGGGCAGTGTTCGCGATATTGAGGCCGTGTTGCTTGATGGCGGCGATATCCAAATGTCCCTTATCGACGGCAACGGGCAGACGCAGACGATCGTCTTTGATGCCTACAATTCGCTCCGGGATTTGAACAAAGCACGAACGAGGCGGCAGGTGATGGGGGCATCGACCGTGTCTTCAGCACGGGAAACGTCAACGTTTTTGACGGGTACGACGGGGATGACGACCTGAATGGTGGTCAACGGTTTGACCGCTTCGAGGGTGGCGAGGGCAATGTCGTCCCGCGCGGCGGCAATGGGAATGACCGGATCCTCAGTGGTAGCGGCGCGGATGTGTTCGTATTCAACACCGAAACGGTGCCGCTGCACGATGAGACGACACTGGATGTCAGCGGCCTAGCCCTGAGCCTTGGGCAAGATGTTATTGCCGACTTCGACGTCGGCCAGGACAAGCAGAATCTACGCGATGTGGCCGGGGTAACGGATATGCGGGACCCGGATCTGGAGGTGACGCAGCAGGGCGCCGACACGGTGGTCAAGATCGACAACAGCAGTATCCTGCTGGAAGACGTCGTCGCCACTGACCTGACCATTGCCAACTTTCTGACGGACCGGCGAGTGGTCATGGAATATGGCGAGGTCACCATTAACGGCGACTTTGTCACCGTCGATCTGGAGACCGATTTTGAAAACCCGGTGGTGCTGACGTTCATCAACGGCATCGCGCAAGACGGCGTCATCGACACCCGCATCCGCAATGTCGAAAGCGACAGCTTCGAAATCCGGCTGCAATCGGTGGATGACCAAGCGGCGCTGCTGGAAAAGATGGTGGATTTCGTGGTCGTTGAAGCAGGCGTCTATCAGTTGGAAAATGGTGCGGTCATCGAGGCTGGGCTGGTCAGCACTGACAAAGTCTACCAAAGCACCCTGCGCGAAGGCTTCGAGAGCGTGGAGCTTAGGGCCGATTTCAATGGTGATGCGCCCGCTTCGTTTACCAGCGTAAACACGGTGAACGGTGGTGATTTTGTAACCGCACGGGCCGATGACATAACAGCCGACAGCTTTGAGCTGGCCCTCGCAGAGGCCGAGGCCAACACCGATGGTCACGTAGTCGAGGATATCGCATTCCTGGCGATTGAGCAGGGCGCTGTTGGCGATTTCACGACTGATACGCTTTTTGTGAACTCTGATCGGCTGGCATTGGAAGCTGATGTCGATCTGATCCAAATCTCGGAATTGCGTGGCGCGGATACTGCCGTAATACGCCATGACACCGCGACAGGTGAAATTTTCGTCCAAGAGGGCACAACTTTTGATCACGAAACAGGGCATGCATCTGATGGGATTTCCATGCTCGATTTGCGCTCAATGAAGGCTTCGTGTTCCGCTTAGGCGCGGCACCGCCGTCGAGCAGCAACAATCGGCAACCAGAATAGCCGGTCGTTCCCCATGACCGGAACCCCATTTTCTTCTCGGGATTTAGGGTTCTGACCCTAGGTCGCAGCAAAGGTCTGATCCGGGCCAGAACTCCGTAACATCTGGGCTGATATTGCGTGACACCGGGCATTGATAGGATACAGAAAATCTGCTGCAACCAGTCAAAGATGCGCGACGTTAGACGGCTTTGGAAATTGACGGGTTTACTTTTGGCCCATCCATTGGCTTTTTGCACATGTGGCGGGCGAAGGAGGCAAAGTGCGCGGATTTCCGTCAGCAAGAAAAGGGCAGGTGATCGGATTGTTGGGTGGATCGTTTGATCCGGCACATGCAGGCCATGTGCATATCACCCGATCTGCCCTGAAGCGGTTTGGTCTGGACCACGTCTGGTGGTTGGTCAGCCCGGCGAACCCGCTCAAGACCCGCGGCCCCGCCCCGTTGGCAGAGCGTATGGTCGCCGCCCGCCGATTGATGCAGCATCCGCGCGTTCTGGTGACGGATCTGGAGGCCCGACTTGGCACCTTTTACACCGCACAAACGCTATCAGCGCTGCAACGCCGCTATCCGGGGGTCCGTTTTGTGTGGCTGATGGGGGCTGACAACCTGACACAGTTCCATCGCTGGCAGGACTGGCGTTGGATCATGGATCACGTCGCCGTTGGGGTGCTTGCCCGACCGGGGGACCGGATATCAGCCCGCTTGTCAAAGACAGCGCGCATCTACCGCCATGCCAGATTGCCAAAACAGGCAGCCCACAGTCTCGGCCGCAGGCAGGCACCAGCCTGGTCCTTTGTGAACCTGCCCATGTCGGACCAATCATCCAGCGCCATTCGCGCGCGCGGAGAGTGGCAGTGATTGTCTCGCGACGCTTTGTGCTGGGGGGCGGCCTTTCGGCGGCTGCGACTGGAGCGGGCGCGGAGGCACCGCTAACCTCCATCAGGCCGCGCGCCCGGTTGCCGTTTCGGGGTGCTACCGCACAGATCATCGCTGCGGCGGGTCTGTCAGGGCAGGTGGGCTGCGTGCTTGCCGATCTGGCGACGGGGGAAAGCCTTGCGCGGGTGGCGGCGGACCTGCCCTTGCCACCGGCGAGTGTCGCAAAGGCCGTGACCGCGCTTTATGCGATGGACGCGCTTGGCGCAGAGCATCGGTTTGAGACGCGCGTTTTTGCCGATGGTCCAATCGAAAACGGGGTTTTGAACGGAAATCTGATCCTGTCGGGCGGCGGGGATCCGAACCTCGTCACCGATCAACTGGCAGAACTTGTGGATCGTCTGGCCGAAAAAGGCCTGCGCGAGGTTCGGGGCGATTTTCTGGTCTGGGATGATGCGCTGGCCAATCTGGATGAGATTGATCCGACCCAGTTGGACTATCTGGGATACAACCCGACAATCACGGGTCTGAACCTGAACTTCAATCGGGTCTATTTCGAATGGAAAAAGGCGGGTGACAGTTACAGTACCGGTCTGGATGCGCGCAGCGAAAAGCATCAGCCGCCAGTGACCACCGCGCGTATGCGCATCGTTGATCGCGAAAGCCCTGTTTTCACCTATCGCACGCAAGGCAATGTTGATGAATGGACGGTCGCCCGCCGGGCCTTGGGCAATGGCGGTTCGCGCTGGTTACCGGTGCGCAATCCCGCACTTTATGCCGGCGAGGTGTTTGCCACCTTTGCGCGCACGGCTGGCATTGTCCTGAAACCCGCAAAGGTGCATGGGGCCGAGCCCGCGGGCCAGGTTCTGGCCAGATATCGCAGCGTTCCGCTGGACCAGATGATGCGGGGTATGTTGCGCTATTCAACCAATATCACCGCAGAGGCCGCCGGTCTGGCTGCCACGCAGATGCTGTCTGGGCAGCAGCGCGGTCTGCGTACCTCGGCCCTGGGCATGGCGCGTTGGGCAAGCGACCGGGCCGCGATTGCCCCCACTTTCGTGGATCATTCCGGATTGGGTGACGCCGCCCGCGTGACCGCGTCGGATATGGTGCAGTTATTGACCGCCGAGGGGATTGCGCCGCAGTTGCGCCCGCTTCTGAAACGTATTGACCTGCTGGATGGCAATCGCAAGGTGATCCGCAATCACCCGGGTCTTGTTCAGGCAAAAACCGGTACGCTGAATTTTGTATCCAGCCTGGCGGGATATGTTCGCACGGCGTCGGGCCGGGATCTGGCTTTTGCGTTTTTCGGGGCGGATTTGGAGGCGCGCGCCGCTGGCAAGGCGCTGGGGGGTGAGGCACCGCGTGGTGCGGCACCCTGGAACCGGTCGGCGAAGGCCTTGCAGCAACGCCTGCTGCAATACTGGATCAAGGCCAGCTAGGGTCAAGACCCTAGTTTTCCGGCGTCACAGTGTCATGTGCCGCGCGCGCGCCCCGCGTTCAATGGCGGCCGCATGCAATCTGTCAATGCGCAGCTCATCGCGGACTTCTTCCAGCATCCGGGCTTCGGGACCCATGATCATGCCGTCGGCAGCAGCCACATCACATGACAACGCGTAGGCCGTTTCGAACAAACGCTCGGGCAGGGCCTTTCGGATCAGTCCAAACAGCGTTTCAAGCCCGTCTTCCGGTTCCAGAAGCTCAAACACTTTTTGCGAGATCAGCGGCACACGTTCGGGCTCGTATCCTGCAAATACCGGCAGGTTGTTGATGACATTGCTCATCTTGACAAGTTCCGAGGTGCGGATGTTTTCGTCAGATGCGGATACGGCGATCATGATCGCGACAAGCGCGTCCTGTTCCGTCATTGGGGCGTCTTCAAGCATGGTGCTTCCTTTGCGTTCTTCTTGCACCATTTATTGACGCTGTGCGGCGCTCGCAATAGGGAGTGCGTTCAAGCGGTGGTCATTGGGGCCGCCTTTCGTGTGTGAGAGATACCATGACGAACCTGCGTGATGCGGCAATGACATCCAAGGCCTGGCCTTTTGAAGAGGCCCGTCGCGTGCTCAAACGCTATGCCAAAAAGGACCCCGAGAAGGGTTATGTGCTGTTCGAAACCGGCTATGGCCCGTCCGGCCTGCCGCATATCGGCACATTTGGCGAGGTTGGCCGCACCACAATGGTGCGCCGGGCGTTCGAGGTGATCTCGGACATCCCTACGAAATTGCTGTGCTTTTCGGATGATATGGACGGGATGCGCAAGATCCCCGGCAATGTGCCTGATCCTGCGGCGCTGGAACCTTTCATGCAAAAGCCCTTGACGGCTGTGCCCGATCCGTTTGGCACACATGGCAGTTTCGGCGACCATATGAATGCCCGTTTGAACAACTTTCTGGATACGTTCGGGTTTGAGTATGAATTCGCGTCGTCCACCGAATATTACCAATCGGGCAAAATGGATGCGATTCTGCTGAAGGCGGCTGAGCAGTATGATGCTGTCATGGCAATCATGCTGAAATCGCTGCGCGAAGAACGCCGCCAGACCTATTCGATTTTTTTGCCGATCAGTCCGACGACCGGGCAGGTCCTTTATGTCCCGATGAAAGAGGTGACCAAGGACGGTCAAATCACGTTTGAAGACGTGGATGGGACAGATGTGACCCTTCCGATCACCGGCGGCAATTGCAAGTTGCAGTGGAAACCGGATTTTGGCGCGCGTTGGGCCGCGCTGGGCGTCGATTTCGAGATGTACGGCAAGGATCACGCCACCAACACGCCGATTTACGATGGCATCTGCCGCGTCCTTGGGGGCCGCGCGCCCGAGCATTTCACCTATGAGCTGTTCCTGGACGCCGACGGTCACAAGATCTCGAAAACGTCCGGCAATGGGTTGTCGATTGACGAATGGCTGACCTATGCGGCGACAGAGTCGCTGTCATATTTCATGTATCAAAAGCCCAAGACTGCAAAACGCATGCATTTTGATGTCATCCCAAAAGCGGTTGATGAGTATCATCAGCAGTTGCGCGCCTATGCCGACCAGGACAACAAGGCCCGGCTGAACAATCCGGTTTTTCACATCCATGGGCATAATGTCCCGGCGTCGGACATGGTCGTGCCGTTTGCGATGCTGCTGAACCTTGCCTCCGTGTCAGGGGCCGAAGACAAGGCAACCCTTTGGGGCTTTATTCAGCGTTACGCGCCTGAGGCTTCCGCCGAGAAAAATCCGCAAATGGATCAGGCCGCCGGCTTTGCGGTGCGCTACTACAATGATTTCGTCCAGCCGACGAAAGTCTATCGCGCCCCGACCGATCAGGAGCGGGCGGCAATGACCGATCTGGTTGCCCGCCTCAAGGATTGGGATGGCGGTTTGGACGCCGAGGCCCTGCAATCCATGGTCTTTGCCGTAGGCAAGGCGCATGATTTTGATCCGTTGCGCGGATGGTTCACCGCACTTTACGAGGTGTTGCTGGGGGCTTCACAGGGCCCCCGGTTTGGTGGGTTCATCGCACTTTACGGCGTGGACGAGACCATTGCCCTGATCACGCAAAAGCTGGCTGATTAAGCGCTCGTTTGCTATGCTACGGTATGGACCGTGATGCTGTTGTCGCAATCTACGACCGCCTGATCGCCGGGCATGCGGGTCTTGTCCGCAAGGGAAAGGCGACAGCCTACACGGCGCTGAACGGGAATATGTTTTCTTTTGTTGGCCCGGACGGGCAGATGTGTATCCGGCTGTCAAAGGTTGAGATTGCCGACTATGGGCGCGACTATCCCAACGATCCGGTGATCCGCTACAACAGCGTGATGAACGGCTACGTGGCTGTGCCTGACGCGCTGCTTGATGATGAGGGTGCGCTGACCGGTTGGTTTGCCAAATCGGTCGCCTTTGCCCGCACCCTCAAACCCAAACCGACAAAGAAATGAAACTGATCTGCCCTGCGTCCCGTATAAGGTACGATCGCAGAGGATTGGAGAACCTGATGGCACGTATTTTTGTACTGATTTTGGGTCTGTTCCTGACCGCAACCTCAACCACCGCACAGCAGAGTGACAGCATTGAAAGTGTGATCGGCAATCAGTTGCAGGCCTTCAATGATCGCGATCTGCAAGAGGCGTGGAGCTATGCAAGCCCCAATATCAAACGCATCTTCGAAAATCCGCAGAATTTTGGCCTGATGGTCGAACGCGGATATCCCATGGTCTGGGACAACCGGCAGGTCGAGTTTCTGGAGCGCCGCGAAGTGAACGGCGCGCAGATGCAAAAGGTCATGTTACGTGACCCTTCCGGCAACCTGTATGTGCTGCTGTATCAGATGATCGAAACCGGCAATGGCTGGCAGATCAATGGTGTGCAACTGTTGCCCGGCAATGGTGTGGGCGCATAGGGCCCTGACCCTGGCTGCTTGATGACCTGTTGCGGGCGCACCGTCACGGTGCTGTCAGCACGGATTTAGACCCTTTCTTTAGATGTTGGCCCGAGTGGTCCGGTACGTCGTGCCGGGCCTTTGCATGTCATTCAAAGAG
Organism: Yoonia sp. SS1-5; assembly: GCF_038443705.2. Taxonomy (NCBI): domain Bacteria; kingdom Pseudomonadati; phylum Pseudomonadota; class Alphaproteobacteria; order Rhodobacterales; family Paracoccaceae; genus Yoonia; species Yoonia rhodophyticola. The sequence continues at coordinate 3,652,271 of NZ_CP151767.2, forward strand.
GGTCCCTCATGAACAAGGCGATAACGGACGGTATTGTATTTAATCCCCAGCCTTTTGCGGCGGGTCTGGCGGTGTGGTCAAGCGGCGATGGCACGCCGGGGTCCGACACTTATGCTGTCAGCGGCTCGGGGGTTTTTGTCGCGGCCGATCAGGATTTTGCCGGTTGCCTTGAAGTGCTCAAGAACGACCCGATCACGCGCGTCAGATATATGGGCGAAACGCCGATCTTGCCCGGGTGCTATCTGCGTGTGACGGCCCGGGTCAAGGCGGTGGCGGGCCCGTTTCCATCGGTGCGCGTGTCTGGCTGGGCCGGGCTGGCGGGCGGCGCGCAGGCCTCTGGTCTGCCCGAGGCGGGACCGACAACCGCATTGACCAGTTATGGCGAGGTTGTCGAGATATCGGCCATTATTGGCACCGGAGATCGCACTGGGGTGGATCTGGTCTGGACAGGTGCGAATTACGGCCATCTTGGCGTTGAACTGACAGGCCCCACCGGGGGACTGGTCCGCATTGACGACATTATGATCGAGGATGTGACATCCGTCTTTACCCGCGATCTTTTGTCCATCGTCGACGTTCGCGATTATGGCGCCAAGGGGGATGGGGTTACCGATGACAGTGCTGCCTTTGAAGCCGCCGACGCCGCCGCAGATGGGCGCACCGTTGTTGTGCCTGACGGGGTCTATCTGTTGGAAGACACGGTCACGATGGAAAGTCAGGTCAAGTTTGCAGGCACAATTGTGCAGGCGCCTGAACACCGGTTTATTCTGCGCCTCGATTACAACTACGAAACCTATGTCGAGGCCTTCCAAGACGAAGAACTTGCCTTCAAAAAGGCGTTTCAGGCGCTGATCAACTTTTCCGACCATGAATCGCTTGATCTGAACGGGCGCCGGATTTCCCTGACAGAGCCTGTTGATATGCAGGCCACTGATCCGACCCGCACCCGGTTCGAGACGCGCCGGGTGATCAGAAACGGACAGTTTCAGCCTATTGAGGGTGCGGCCTGGGATCCGACGGAAGTGACCTCGCAGGCCACATATGATCCGTCCGATGACAAGGTGCTGACCAATGTCGCCGAGATTGCGGCGATTCCTGTCGGCGCCCTTGTGTCCGGCAATGGGGTTGGGCGGGAAATCTATGTGCGCGCAGTGAACCTGTCGGCACAGTCCCTCACCCTGAGCCGTCCGTTATTCGATGCGGAGGGAAGCCAGAATTTCACCTTCACCCGTTTCAAATACATGTTGGATTTCTCGGGCTACGACAAGTTCAGCCAGTTTGTACTGGACGACATCGAATTTCAGGGGCGCGACATCGCCAGCGGGATTATGCTGGCCCCGGATGGCTTTACCTTTCACCTGCGCGATTGCTTTATCAACCGGCCCAAGGATCGGGGGCTGTCATCGCCAGGGCGCGGCTGCCAGGGGATGATGATCGACAGGTGTCAGTTGATCTCGGCCGAGCAGGCGATCCCGGTCGCTGACCGCACGACGATTGGCTTTAACGCCAATGCCAATGACGTCAAAATCCGTGACAACCGCACCAGCAAGTTCAAGCATTTCTGCGTTCTTGCAGGCTCGGGCTCGCTGATTTCGGGCAATCACTGGTTTCACGGGGATGATGAGACAAATGGCGTGCGCATGGGGGGGATCGTCATCACCTCGCCCAATCCCAAAAGCGTGTTTACGGGCAATTATTGTGACAATAACTTTATTGAATGGACCAACGAACATTTTAGCGATCCGGCGCTGGGCGCGCAGTTCTCATTCGGTGGTTTGACGATTACCGGCAATATCTTCACGACCAATGATGTCGCGGATTGGTTCAACTTCATTGTCATCAAACCCTACGGCCCTAACCATTTCATCAATGGCTTCTCTGTCGTCAGTAACGTTTTCCGGTCGCTCAATGGCCGCATTGACCGGGTGGAGCACGTGGATACCACATTTGCGGATATCAATTATGACCGGACCCGGGATCTGAACTTTAGCGGGAATGTGTTTCACAATGTCAACGAACCCGTGCAGAACCCTGCCTTTCTGACCCACACCCAATCGACCGAGGCGACAACCTGGCTTGTTGATACCGGAACGGCCCTGCCATTTGGTGGCCGCGCGAAATACGTGGATGTGGTGACGGCCGAAGGGGCCATCACAAACGCAGGCGGCAGCCGTGTCCACGATTTTCCCTGGACCGAAGGCGAGCAGGGCGCAGACCTGCGCAGCGTCCATCTGAATTGGTCGCAGGCCGTCAAAGGGCGGGTCCGATATCAGGTCCGCATGGATGAGACCGACGATTGATTTTGCGGCTGCCTTATTATTGGGCATTTGTCCGTCACAAGGCGCTTTGCGGTCAAAAAACGATGCTCCGCTCTGGTCATTGGGCGGGGTCTTTTGGCATCAGGTAAGGTGAATGTTTGACGCGAAAGCTGCCGCCATCACTTACGCCGCCCCCATCAATGTCAGCCCTGCATTGGCACCCCGCGCCCAAGGCCAATTGCATCTTGTGGCAAAACGGCGCGGCGCTGAGACGGTCATTGGTGATTTGCGGCAGGATGGTTCGCTTAAGGCGCTGTTCCCGCGTAGCAAGGGTGCGTCACTTGATGCGGTGTTTCTGAATACTGCGGGTGGTCTGACCGGCGGCGACCAGATGACAATCGCGGTTGAGGCTGCCGAGGGCGCCCATGTGACCCTGTCGTCACAAGCTGCCGAGCGCGCCTATCGCGCCCAACCCGAACAAGTCGCGCGGGCGGATGTAACGCTGACCGCCGGTCCTGGCGCCCGTGTGGACTGGCTGCCGCAGGAGACCATCATCTTTGATGGGGCGGCGCTGGATCGCACCGTGCATGTGAACCTTGCCCCTGATGCAACCGCATTGATTGTCGAACCAATCATCTTTGGGCGCGTCGCAATGGGCGAAACGGTTCACAGCCTGCATTTCACCGATCATTGGCGGGTTCACCGGGCGGGCGATCTGGTCTTCGCCGATGCCGTTCGCCTTGTCGGGGACGCCAACAGCCTTTTGCAACGCAAGGCGGTGGCTGCGGGGGCGGGTGCCATGGCCACCGTTCTTTTGGCAGGCCCACAGGCTGCGGGTTTTGCCGAGATGCCATTGCCCGCTGATGCGGGTGCAAGCCTGATCGCTGACGACCTGTTGTTGATCAGGCTGCTTGCTGCCGATAGTTTCATGCTGCGCCGCGTCCTGATCCCGTTGATCGAACAGGTGTCGGCGGCCCCGATCCCTCGTGTCTGGAGACTTTGACCCATGCAACTGACCCCACGTGAAAAGGACAAGCTGCTGATTGCGATGGCCGCCGAAGTGGCCCGCAAGCGTCTTGCCCGTGGTGTAAAGCTGAACCATCCCGAGGCGATTGCCCTGATCACCGATGCCGTTGTCGAAGGCGCGCGTGACGGGCGGTCGGTCGCGGACATGATGCAGGCCGGCGCAAAGGTGATCACGCGCGATCAGGTCATGGATGGGATCGCCGAGATGATCCACGAGGTGCAGGTCGAAGCCACCTTTCCCGATGGCACCAAGCTGGTGACCGTGCATGATCCAATCCGCTGAGGGTAATTTGCAATGCGCAAGATGATGAAGGACGGACGATATGAAACCGGGTGAAGTGATCGTTGCCGAGGGCGCGTTGATGCTGAATGCAGGCGCCCAAGCCGTGACGCTTGAGGTGGCCAATACGGGTGATCGGCCGGTGCAGGTCGGCTCTCACTTTCACTTTGCCGAGACGAATTCCGCGTTGGAATTTGACCGCGATACCGCCCACGGCATGCGGCTGGATATCGCCGCAGGAACGGCGGTGCGATTCGAACCGGGTCAGCGGCGCGAGGTTTCATTGATCCCCATATCGGGTGCGCGCCGGATATTCGGTTTCAACGGCAAAGTAATGGGTGATTTGTGAATGCTGCAATGCAGAAAAATGCTGCACTCGCATAATGATTGACATATATTGGCGATGCGAAATTCTTTTCAACTCCGAGGACTGAGAGATGACCCCAGCACTGACCATGACGATTTCGGCAGAAATGACCCGGGCGACTGCGGCTGTGATCTGCGAACAAATGCGCCTGACACAGGCCGTTTTTGACAAGACATACACCGCCCAGAAGGCGCTGATCCTGCCATTTCTGGACCAACCTTCTGCTGCGCCCAAACCCGTTACCCCAAAACGCGCAGCCCCCAAAAAGCCCGCCGCGAAGGCGGCGCCAGCAAAGAAAGTGGTAGCCAGTAAACCAAAGCCGGCCAAGTCCGTGGCGGCCGCACCAAAGGCAGAAAAGGCCGCCGCGCCCAAGCCAGCAGCGGCACCCAAAGCCAAACCAGTCGCTGTGAAAGCGGCGGCGCCTGCGCCCGCAGCGCCAGTGCAGCCCAAAGTAGCGGCGCCAAAGGCACCGGAGGCGCCGGCGAAGCCTGCACCCGTTGCTGCCGCACCAAAACCCGTCGCAAAGGCAGCAGCGCCTGCGCCCGCGAAAAAACAACCCGTCGCCAAAAAAGCAACGGCCAAGCCCGCAAAACCAAAGACCGCGGCGCCGAAATCTGCCCGTAAACCCGCCGCTGCGCCAAAGGCTGCAACAGCGGCTGTTGCCGCAACAGCAGAGAAACCAGCGCTCAAAGCTGCTGCACCTGCCAAACCCGCCCCAACCCCGCCGTCCAAGTCACGCAAGAAAACCGTGACCTTGGCCGAGGTTCCGTTGGATGGGGCCAAAGCCAAAACCTGACCGGAGACGCCCATGCCCGCCTCGATTTCCAGAGCTGACTACGCCGCCATGTTTGGTCCCACTGTTGGGGACCGGGTGCGATTGGCGGATACAGAACTGATCATCGAGGTGGAGCGTGACCTGATCGCCGAAGCTGCAGGTTCCGCCGCAACAGGCGGCACGGGCAACAACGCCTTGCTCTATGGTGAAGAGGTCAAGTTCGGCGGTGGTAAGGTCATTCGCGATGGCATGGGCCAAAGTCAGGCGACCCGGGCCGAAGGCGCTGTGGATACCGTTATCACCAATGCGCTGATTGTTGACTGGACGGGGATTATCAAGGCCGATGTGGGCCTTAAGGATGGCAAGATCGTTGGGATCGGCAAAGCTGGTAACCCTGACACGCAGCCGGGCGTCGATATTATCGTTGGGCCCGGCACAGAAGCGATCGCGGGCGAGGGTCGCATTCTGACAGCTGGGGGGATCGACAGCCATATCCACTTTATCTGTCCACAACAGATCGAAGACGCGCTGCATTCCGGACTGACCACGATGATCGGGGGCGGCACAGGGCCTGCGCATGGTACGCTTGCGACGACCTGTACGCCCGGGCCATGGCATATCGGGCGGATGTTGCAGGCAGCAGATGCGTTTCCGATGAACCTTGCCTTTGCGGGCAAGGGGAACGCATCACTTCCCGCCGCGCTAGAGGAACAGGTGAATGGCGGTGCGTCGTGTCTGAAACTGCATGAGGATTGGGGAACAACCCCGGCGGCGATTGATTGCTGCCTGTCTGTGGCCGACGCCATGGATGTGCAGGTGATGATCCATACCGATACGCTCAACGAAAGCGGTTTTGTGGAAAATACGGTGGGGGCCATGAAAGGCCGGACCATCCACGCGTTCCACACCGAAGGTGCCGGCGGTGGCCACGCCCCGGATATCATCAAGATTTGTGGCGAAAGTCATGTGCTGCCGTCTTCGACCAATCCGACCCGGCCTTTCACGGTCAATACGGTGGATGAACATCTGGACATGCTGATGGTCTGCCATCACCTGGACAAATCCATCCCAGAAGACGTGGCCTTTGCCGAAAGCCGTATTCGCCGCGAAACGATTGCTGCCGAAGATATCCTGCATGACATGGGCGCATTCAGTATCATTGCCTCGGACAGCCAGGCCATGGGCCGTGTGGGCGAGGTCATTATCCGCACCTGGCAGACAGCGCATAAGATGAAAGTCCAGCGCGGGGCGCTGGCCGAGGAAACCGGCGACAATGACAACCTGCGGGTCCGGCGCTACATCGCGAAATATACGATCAACCCCGCTATTGCCCATGGCCTTAGCGCGCATGTCGGATCTATCGAAGTCGGCAAACGGGCTGATCTGGTGCTATGGGATACGGCCTTTTTCGGGGTAAAGCCCGAGATGGTCCTGATGGGCGGTACGATTGTCTGTGCCCAGATGGGCGATCCGAACGCATCCATTCCGACACCACAGCCGGTCTATACACGACCGATGTTTGGTGCCTATGGGCGGTCGCTTGAAAATGCTGCCGTCACATTTGTCAGCGCGGCGGCGCAGGATGCGGGACTGGCAGATCAACTGGGCCTCGCAAAGAAGACCCTGCCTGTGCAGAACACCCGCAACATCGGCAAGGCAGACCTGAAGTTGAACAACGCCATGCCCGCGGTCGAAGTGAACCCCGAAACCTACGAGGTCCGGGCAGATGGCGAGTTGCTGACCTGCCAGCCAGCCGCTGAACTGCCCATGGCCCAACGGTATTTTCTGTTTTAGGGCATCTGGCCGCGGCCGAACGGCATTGCGCGCAGATCAGCACCTGCCCCGGATGTTGGCGCATCCGGTGCCGTGACGTTGCGTGACAAGGGATTGTCGCCCGCCCCATCGAAACATAGATGTCGGTCAGGGAGGAAAGACAGCTTTTTGAAAGAGGCAATCATGACTTTCCAGACGGATAACACATTGATCACCAACCGCGAAATGTTCGCAGAACTGGCTGCAGTCACAGGCCGTGTGATCAAATCTTATGCATCTGCGCTGCTTGGACGTTCGCGTTCCGCAAAGACCGCCAAATAGCGCAAATTGTGCTGGCCGCCTGCCCGAAGGGAAGATAGCATCTTTCCCGGTTGGGAAGGCGGACAGGCATGCTCATTCGAATACTTGCGGCTTGCTTTTTGGCGGGACCTTCATGGGCCGACTGCCCAGTGGCGGCTGACCTTGAACAGGGCATCGTCCTGACCCAGCCCGACGGCCGGCAAGAGACCTTTCGCGCGCAAGGCAATGGCATTGTCGAAGCGATTGCGCATTTCCCCGATGGCCATGTGATCAGAACCCTCCTCGGGCAAGGGGTCTATGTGCTGGAACTGGCCGATATGGCCGATGGCCAGGTTGATCCGGCCAGTCGCACCACCTTTGCGTTTCGCGATCAGGCGGCAACCTTGCCGGTGCCGGTTGCGGGTGAATATCGGGAATTTGAGACGGTCGTCAGCGATGGCGTGGGACCTTATGCCGAGACGATCTTGCTGCGCTGGGCGGGGGTGACCGACATCACATATGGCGATTGCACCTACCGGATGATCCCCGGCACATTCGAGCATCAAAGTGCTGATTATTGGCACCGCGAGGTGGTCTATTACCTGCCTGCGCTGGGATTTGGCATTCTGCATTCCTATTTTGACAATGACATGTCCGAACCTGCGATCTATCCGGTCGCGGACATCGCAAAGGGTTAACAAGATGACTGCCATCGCGCATCAGGTGCTGCATGCCGCCGATATCGAACCCGTCGCAATGGTCTCGCTACGCTACGATGCACGGCTGCTGCGGCGCAAGAAGCTGACAACGCTGGATGGTGACGATTTTCTGGTCGATTTGCCCGCGACGACATCGCTTGATCAGGGGGATGTGTTTGTATTGGAGGATGGCCGCCATATTGGGGTGATTGCGGCAGATGAACCGCTGATGCGCGTGACCGGTGATCTGGTGCGACTGGCCTGGCATGTGGGCAACCGCCATGCGCCCTGCGCGATCAGCCCCGATGCGCTGGTGCTGCAGCGCGAGAAAGTCATGCGCGGGCTGCTGGAACAGCTGGGTGCGCAAGTGGTGGATTTTGACGGCCCATTCACCCCAGAAGGTGGGGCGTATGGGCATGGGCGGACCATGGGGCATGATCATTCGCACACCCATATGCCTGACCACGCGCATGGCCATGACCACTGACAAGCTTCTGATCCTGACCCAATGGCTGTCGCCGGCCTATCCGGTAGGCGCCTTTGCCTGGTCGCACGGGCTGGAACGGGCGATCCAGCGTGGTGATGTGACCGATGCGGCAACGTTGCGCGATTGGCTGGAAACCGTGGTTGAGATCGGGGCGGGCCGGTCAGATGCGATCCTGCTTTGCGCGGCCCATAAGGCCGATGATCCAACCGAGCTGGCCCAGCTTGCAGCAGCCCTTGCCCCGTCAAAAGAGCGCCGTATGGAAACGTTGCAGCAAGGTGCCGCCTTTGCTGCCACGACCCGGGCCGTCTGGAAACTGAATTTACCGGATATGGCATATCCGGTGGCTGTTGGTCGTGCCGCCGGGCTGATGGATATACCGGTGCTGCCGGTGGTTCAGGTCTGGCTGCAGGCATTCGTCAGCAACCTTGTCCAGGCGGCCACGCGGCTGATGCCGCTGGGGCAAACGGCCGGACAGCAGGTGCTGGCTGATCTGACCCCGCTTTGCGCGCAGATCGGGGCGATGGCCGTAGATGCCGCGCTTGATGATCTTGGTGCGGCAGCATTTACTGTTGATATCGCCTCGATGCAGCATGAGGCGCAGCAACCAAGGATTTTCCGGTCATGACCCTGCTTGCGATCCTGATCAGCGGCGTTCTTGTTGGTATTTCGGCGCTTCACGCGTTGTGGGGGATGGGCAAGTGGGTGCCCATCGCGGATGAGGCGGAGCTGGCCCGCGCCTTTGTGGGGGCGCGCGGTGTGACACGCATGCCCGGCCCGATCCCGTGTTTTCTGGTCGTCGCGGCACTGGTCATGGTGACTGTCCTGATCTGGCTGCCGCCCGGCGGATTGCGCGATGCAATCCTGGGGCTTGCGGCGGCGGTGCTGATCCTGCGGGGCGGGCTTGCCTACACGCGGCTATGGCGGCGGATGACGCCCGAAGAACCGTTTGCCCGCTATGACAGAACACGATACGGCCCCTTGTGCCTCGCGCTGGGCGCTGGGCTTGCCATTCTTATCGTCGGAGGAAACTGAATGTCGCCAAATGGACCGCTGCGGGTCGGGATCGGGGGGCCGGTTGGGGCGGGGAAGACAACCCTGACAGCTGCCCTTGCACAGGTGCTGAAAGATCACATCAGCCTCGGCGTAATTACAAATGACATCTACACGCAGGAAGACGCAGAGGCATTGATGCGGATGCAGATCCTGCCTGCAGATCGGGTCATGGGTGTTGAAACCGGTGGCTGCCCGCATACGGCCATTCGCGAGGATGCATCCATCAACCTTGCCGCCGTTGCCGAAATGCGCGACCGGCATGCGGATCTGGAACTGATCCTGATCGAAAGCGGCGGTGACAATCTGTCTGCGACTTTCAGCCCAGAGCTGGCCGATGTCACCGTCTACGTCATCGACGTGGCCGCGGGCGAGGAAATTCCGCGCAAGGGTGGCCCTGCGATTACACGGTCCGACATTCTGGTGATCAACAAGACGGATCTGGCGCCGCATGTGGGTGCCTCGCTTGACGTGATGGCAAAGGATGCGGCGCGGATGCGCGGTGACCTGCCCGTGGTCTTTGCCAGCCTGCGGCACGGTAAGGGTGTGTCGGATATCACGGCACTATTGCGTGATGTGGGCGGGCTTTAGCCGTCAGAAGGTCGACCAGAGGTCAAGTTTGATCGCGCCACCCTCATCGCCGGTCAGTGCTTTGACAAGGCCAAGACTGACCCGGTAGTGATCGTTGATCCGGTAACTGATGGATGGGTTGATCTTGGCATAATAATCGTCGTTGAACCCTTGCCCGGTTTGAAGCTGCGCCGCAGTGGTCCATCGGTCATTCACATTCATGCCCCAGGTAAAATCAGCCTTGGGGCGATACATCTGATCAATTGTGCCATAGGTAGCGCTTGCATCAATCGACAACCAGCCGTTTTCCAGACCGCGCCCCCATGACAGGCTGCCGCGCAGCAGCCGCTCGACCGGGTTGAATTCATCGACACGGGCGCCAAGCGCAAAGCCAGCTGCCAAGCGGTTGGGACCTGTGGTGATATCCAGCGGGAACCGGGCGAAGACAAAGCCGGTGTTGATCCGGCCACGATCAGCGGTGTGATAATCCAGCCCGACGGTCAGGCGGTCAGACAGCCCGTATTCGGCATAGAATGTCGGATCATAATGCACCGGCAGTTCGGCCCCGTCCGAGAGCAGAAAGTTCCCGCCTGACGCAATGAAAACCTGCCCCTTCTCACGCGGCCACGCCCCGGCCTGCGCCATCTGCGCTAGCCCGGCCATCACCAGAATCGTCATGAGAAACCGCATATACCCGCTCGCCATTCACCACCCTGTCTATGGGGTGCTTTGGTTAAGCGTTCGTTAATGGAGATTAAGATCGCGGTGGCAGGCGCCGCAGCTTCCAGGCATAGGCCGGGCGGGCCACAACCTCGCGCAGATGCTCGCGGAGCGGCAGGCGGGGCATGTCCGGCGATGACATGTCGGCCTGCAATCCGAAATGCCTTGCAACCATTTTCGCGCGCGCCTGGTGATAGCCATCGGTCACGATGATCACGTCACGCCCGGGTAGTACCGCACAGGCGTTGCGGATATTTTCCAATGTTGTCGTGGACTTGTCTTCCAGAATGATTTGCGCTGCCGGAATGCCATCTGCAAGCAATAGATCCTGCATGGCCGCAGCCTCGGTCGGTGGATGCACCCCCAGACCGCCGCATGGGACCACAAATCTGGCCTTGTTCTGATGCCACAGCTTTGCGGCATGCCGCGTCCGGCGCAGCAATGTGGGCGAGGGGCCGGTTGCCCAAACAGCAGCCCCCAGAATGATGATTGCGTCCTTCACCGGCACGCGACCTTATGTAAAATCATTGACATCGGTGGCCCGCATACGATGTGAAAATTGACAAAACGCCATTTAGCACCTTTGTGCGACTTGGAATCCGGTGCGATCTGCCCATGATACGCGCGAAAGCGCATAACAAGAACGAGGGGGAGATGCCATGACAGATCAACCAGCCGGAACCTATCCGCCATCGGCCGAAATGGCCGCAAACGCCCATGCCGACAAGGCCACATATGATGCGATGTATGCCGCCTCTATCAGCGACCCCGCGGCGTTTTGGGCCGAACATGGCAAACGCGTGGACTGGATCAAACCCTATACCAAGGTCAAGAATACCAGCTTTGCCCCCGGCAATGTGGATATCAAGTGGTTCGAGGATGGCACGCTGAACGTGTCCGCCAATTGCCTTGACCGGCATCTTGCAACCCGTGGTGATCAGACGGCGATTATCTGGGAGCCCGACAGCCCGGATGAAGACGCCCTGCACCTGACCTATGCGCAGGTCCACGAAAAAACCTGCCTGATGGCCAATAGCCTGAAGGAACTGGGCGTCGGCAAGGGGGATCGCGTTGTGCTTTACATGCCGATGATCCCCGAGGCGGCTTATGCGATGCTGGCCTGCGCCCGGATCGGGGCGATTCATTCGATTGTTTTTGCAGGTTTCTCGGCTGATGCGCTGGCTGCCCGGGTCAGCGGATCGCAGGCAAAGGTTGTGATCACTGCCGATGGCGCACCGCGCGGCGGGCGGGTGACCAACCTCAAGGACAGCGTCAATCAGGCCCTGATCAACGTGATGCATGATGTCAAATGCCTGTGTGTGAAACGGACCGGCCAACAGATCGCCTGGCGCTCGGAAGGTGACTACTGGCTGCACGAGATGGAAGACACCGTCAGTGCCGATTGCCCACCCGAAGAGATGGGGGCAGAGGATCCGTTGTTCATTCTCTATACATCCGGTTCGACTGGCATGCCCAAGGGGGTTGTCCACAGCACCGGCGGCTACATCGTTTATGCGTCGATGACCCATCAATATACATTCGACTATCATGACGGTGACATCTTCTGGTGTACCGCAGATGTGGGCTGGGTCACCGGACACAGCTATATCGTCTATGGGCCGCTGGCCAATGGGGCAACCACGCTGATGTTCGAAGGGGTCCCGACCTACCCCGATGCCGGCCGGTTCTGGCAGGTCTGTGAAAAGCACAAGGTCAACCAGTTCTACACCGCACCAACAGCGATCCGCGCGCTGATGGGGCAGGGGAATGACTATGTCGAGAAATACGACCTGTCCGATCTGAAAGTCCTCGGCACGGTGGGCGAGCCGATCAATCCGGAAGCCTGGAACTGGTATCACACCGTCGTTGGCAAGGGCGCGGTTCCGATTGTCGACACATGGTGGCAGACCGAGACGGGCGGCCATTTGCTGACCCCGTTGCCGGGCGCCACGGCGACCAAGCCGGGATCGGCGACAGTGCCGTTCTTTGGGGTCCAACCTGTCATTCTTGAACCAACCACCGGCGCGGAAATCCACGACACCGCCGCCGAGGGCGTGCTTTGCATCAAAGACAGCTGGCCTGCGCAGATGCGGACCGTCTGGGGCGATCATGAGCGGTTCGAAAAGACCTATTTTGCGGATTACAAGAACTACTACTTTACCGGGGATGGCTGCCGCCGTGATGCGGATGGCTATTACTGGATCACCGGCCGCGTGGATGATGTGATCAACGTGTCTGGCCACCGGATGGGCACGGCCGAGGTCGAAAGCGCGCTGGTCGCCCATGCCAAGGTGGCCGAGGCTGCGGTGGTCGGTTATCCGCATGACATCAAGGGGCAGGGCATCTACGCCTATGTGACCCTGATGGGCGGCGAAGAGCCAAGCGAGGAACTGCGCAAGGAACTGGAAGTCTGGGTGCGGGCCGAGATTGGCCCGATTGCCAAGCCCGATCTGATCCAATGGGCGCCCGGCCTTCCCAAGACAAGATCGGGCAAGATCATGCGCCGTATCCTGCGCAAGATCGCAGAGGATGATTTTGGCGCACTTGGCGATACGTCAACGCTGGCTGATCCGTCGGTGGTCGATGACCTGATCGAAAACCGGATGAACAAGGGCTAGGGTCCTGACCCTAGAAGACTAGCGCCTATCAGGCGGGCTCGGTTTTACGGGTCCGCTTGTTTGGCGGGGGCCTCCGGGTCAGCTTCGCTTGTCGCAGCTTGCAATGGTTTGCCTTCCATGACCGTCACCTCGCGCTGCGGGAAGGGGATGGAAATGCCGTGGGCGCTGAATGCATCCCACAGGGCCAGAAAGACATTGCCGCGAATATTGGTCAGCCCCCCGGTCGGGTCCTGTATCCAGAACCGCAGAATGTAATCGACCGAGCTATCCCCGAAACCCACGATGTGGCAGACGGTGGGGCGGGTTTTCAGGACCCTGTCGACACTCTGCGCGGCCTCAATTGCGATCCTGCGCACATCATGCGGATTGTCGTGATAGGCTGTGCCGAAATGGATATCGAGCCGGACAAAGTCGTTGGAATGCGACCAGTTGACCACCTGCCCGGTGATCAGATCCTCGTTCGGGATCAGGTATTCCCGCCCGTCCCGGGTGACCACCGAAACATAGCGGGCGCCAAGACTGTTGATCCACCCGAACGTGTCCCCAAGGCTGATGACGTCGCCGGGCTTGATGGATTTGTCCAGCAGGATGATCACGCCCGAGACAAGGTTCGAGACGACCTTTTGCAGGCCGAAACCAAGACCAACGCCGATGGCACCGGACAGGACCGCAAGTCCGGTCAGATCAATCCCAAGCGCGCGCACGCCGGTGTAAAACGCGATCCCGTAAAAGGCGATCTGCACGCCTTTGATGATCAGCACCCGCATCGACGGGCTGATATCCTCGTTCGTGCGGATCCGGGCAGCCGTTGTCGTCGTAAAGAACCGGGCCAGCGTGATGGTCGCGCCCAGAACGACAAGCGCCTGCACCAATAACAGCAGCGAAAAGCGGATATCGCCAATCTCGAAACCGGCGCTGTCCAGCAGGCCTTCGGCCTCTTCCAGCAGGCCGAGTATCTGCAGGGTGACATAGGTCCAGGCCCCGTATCGGACCACCTTGCGGATGAATTTGCTTTTGATCATCCGCGTCAGGAAAACGATCACCAGCCACGCCAGCGCCAGCGTTGCGATGATGCTCAGCATGTAACTTCGGCTGTTCCAGGTCACCTCGCGCATCACAAACACGGTGGCCCAGATCAGGGCCACAAAGAAAATCGCCCGCAGCCGCTGGTGAATGACGACAAGGATGCGCATGCGCCATTTTGGCCAGTTCTCGCGCGAGCCCATCCACGCCCTGATCCGGGGGCCCAAGAGCGCCCGCAACAGATGTGCCAGAACCGCAAGGCCAATGGCGATCCCGATTTGGTAGAGGTTTTGCGTCTGAAACAGCGACCCTACAAAGGTTTCGGCCTTTTCATAAAGCTCCGCGCCGATATTGACGACCTCATCAAACTGCGCCTCGGGCGTGGTCGGATCACCGCGATCTTCCTGGCCTGTCATACTTACATGGCGCGACATCGCGAACCCTACCTAACCGTTTGATCCCCCTCACTCTTGCACGGCCCAGACTGGTGGCGCAAGTTCGACCCGCCGATGTGATTTCGGGCGGCAGGGATCACACGGTCGCGCCCAAGAATTAACCTTCCTGTTCTCTGCGCCCTTGCCCGGTTTCCATAAGCCGGTTTACAAACCATTAACTTAAACTTCACGGAGGCGTCCGCCATGGACCTGACGATGATCCTGCTGCTTGTTGCGGGCGGTGCCCTTCTGGTTCCCCTGGTGCTGGACGATGACGAGGACAGCGAAGACGGACCCGACGCGCGCCGGATTGACGGCGATGAAATCCGCGGAACGTTTGGTGATGATACACTTGATGGCACGGACCGGGATGATCTGATCTTTGGTTTCACCGGTGACGATGTCATTGATGGCGGCGGCGGTGATGATGAAATCCGCCCCGGCGAGGGGAATGATACGGTCAATGGCGGTCTGGGGCGCGACTTCATTCTGGGCAGTCCCGGCAATGACGTGATTGACGGCGGCGTTGGCGACGACAGGATCTTTGGTGGTGCAGATGATGATATCATCCAGGGCGGCTTTGGGTCCGATCTGTTGCGCGGCGGGGATGGCAATGATGTGATTGCGGGTGGCCTGGACGCGCGGTCGGATGGCGGCCCGGCGGAAAGGGTCACCGACGCCCTTCGTGGGGATGACGGGGATGACACGCTCTTTATCTGGGGCGGCGAGGGCCGCGCGGATGGCAGCGCGGATGATGACGACCTGATCCTCGTCACGGGCGAGGCCACATTGGTTGGTGGTGCAGGCGACAACGATCATTATGTGCTCGCCAATGTGTCTGACGATCAGGATACAAACGGCATCATCTCGGACTTCGATCCCGTGCGGGACACGCTGACGCTGACGGTGGATGGTGTGCTAGAGGCGGGTGATGTCGCGCCGACCCTGCGGATTGAGACGGTCGCCGACACAATCACCGAAAGTGACGGCGACGGTGGCACTGTCACCGTCTCGGGTATCCGGGTGACCGCCGTGATGGAGGATAGCGCCACAAATCCCGATGATACCGAGGGTGCGAGTGTGTTTTTACGTGGGGCGACCCAGGCGCAGGTTGATGCGGCAACAATCGACGTCTTCTTTACCGAAGAGGCCGACATCGAGAACCCGACAGCCACTTTGGCCAGCTTTGGCGTCACGGTGCCGCCGACCCCTAGTCAAGGATAAAGGCAACCTCGTTCCGGCGTTTCCAGGGCAGGGTCATCGGGTCATCATAATAGTAATATTGGACGGGTTCGGCGATGCGGAGCCCGTTTTCTTTTGCAAACATCCGCAAGGCCGCCTCTTGCTGCGCCAGTTTGTTACCGCGTGCCAGTCCTGCGAACCTCACAACCACCTGGGTGACCGGCCCGGTCTCGACAAACCTGATGCGGTCGTCATTTGGCACGGGCAAGGTCTGCCGCGTGTAGTCGCGGGGCATCATGAAGCTGACCGTCCAGATGTCGCCTTCGCCCGCCTGTTGCACAGGGCTTGTCATTGCGATCTTTTCGGACCGCTGTGCAACCGGGGACGTCATGGCAACCTTGTCCGCGCTGCTATTGCCGCCAAAAATATACCCGGCCAGTATTCTGAAACCCGCCCGCAATGCGGCACTGCGGTTGGCCTGTACCCGGACCTCGGCCATCAGCGCGGGCGCGTAACGCCGCACCTCAAATGGGCCGTCCTGCAGCGTCACGCTGTATGCCGGCGACTGATATTTGCCATAGCTGTCCTGTGCTGCAATCGGTGTCGCGGTGAGCATCGCAGCGGCGGTCAGGGCATTGATCTGTTTCATACCCAACGAGCTAGCGCGTTTGGGACCATTTCAACACTGCATGCACTTGCGAGGTTGGGCATCCATGTGTATCTGCAGCCTATGAAAAAGGTTTTTGACATGGATGATCGCGCCCGCCTGCCTTGGCGCTTTTATGGCGCGTCCTGCACCATCCTTGCACGGGGCTGATTGCCCCCCTACTTTCGCACGCCTGACTTTTGCTGACATTTGATACGGGAGAGGACCATGTCCCCCAAAACGCTCTATGATAAAATCTGGGATGCCCATGTGGCCCACGAGGCCGAGGATGGCACCTGCCTGCTCTATATTGATCGCCATCTGGTCCACGAGGTGACCAGCCCGCAAGCCTTTGAAGGGCTGCGCATGGCAGGCCGCCAAGTGCGCGCGCCGGAAAAGACGATTGCCGTGCCGGACCATAACGTGCCGACAACAGCCGGTCGCGAAGACCCCAAGAACATGACCGAGGATAGCGCCATTCAGGTTGCGGCCCTCGACAAGAATGCCAAGGATTTCGGCATTCACTATTATCCGGTATCCGATGTCCGTCAGGGGATCGTGCATATCGTCGGCCCAGAGCAGGGTTGGACATTGCCCGGCATGACCGTGGTGTGCGGCGACAGCCACACCGCCACCCACGGCGCCTTTGGTGCGCTGGCCCACGGGATCGGCACCTCCGAGGTCGAACATGTTCTGGCGACGCAAACGCTGATCCAGAAGAAATCCAAAAACATGAAGGTCGAGATTACGGGCAAGCTGCGCCCCGGTGTGACGGCCAAGGACATTACCCTGTCTGTCATCGGTGAAACCGGGACTGCCGGCGGGACCGGCTACGTCATCGAATATATGGGCGAGGCAATCCGCGATCTGTCCATGGAAGGGCGTATGACCGTCTGCAACATGGCCATCGAAGGCGGCGCACGCGCCGGGATCATCGCGCCGGATGAGAAGACCTATGAATATTGCATGGGCCGCCCGCATGCACCGAAAGGGGCCGCGTGGGAGGCTGCGGTTGCGTGGTGGAAAACGCTGTATTCCGATGACGATGCGCATTGGGACAAGGTTGTGACGATCAAGGGCGAGGATATCGCGCCTGTGGTCACTTGGGGGACGTCGCCCGAGGATGTCCTGCCCATCACCGCGACTGTGCCAGCTGCCGCGGATTTTGAAGGCGGCAAGGTCGGTGCGGCACAGCGCTCGCTTGACTATATGGACCTCAAGCCCGGCACCCCGCTGTCCGAGATCGAAATTGACACGGTCTTTATCGGCTCTTGCACAAATGGCCGGATTGAGGATTTGCGCGCCGCTGCCGCGATCCTGAAAGGCAAGAAGAAGAAAGACGGGCTGCGGGCGATGGTTGTGCCCGGCTCGGGTCTTGTGCGTGCGCAGGCCGAGGAAGAAGGCCTTGCGGATATCTTTAAAGACGCCGGGTTTGAATGGCGCCTTGCGGGCTGTTCCATGTGTCTGGCGATGAACCCCGATCAACTGGCCCCGGGCGAACGCTGTGCGGCAACGTCGAACCGGAATTTCGAAGGGCGCCAGGGCCGGGGCGGACGTACCCATCTGATGTCGCCGCAAATGGCGGCAGCGGCTGCGATTACGGGCAAACTGACTGACGTGCGGGAGATGATGTAATGATGACAGATTTACAGGGTCTGGGCGGACTGCGTATAGCAATTTTGGCAGCGGTAGTTGCTGGGTTGAGCGCATGCGGAAGCGCGTCGGATATATCGACGCGGAATGCCGACTATTTCGGGGCCTCGCTGAAGGATGGTACGATATCGGGCAGCTACAATCCGGCAGGGTATGACGGTGGTCTGGTCCAGAACCAGATCAGGGCCGTTTGCGTTGACGAGGTATTGGGGGGCTACTCCGAAACGCCTGGTGATGCTGGTCTTGTTGCGTTCTCCGCGACGTGTGCAAACGGAACAACCTTCCGCCGTGCGTTTATGGAAATTGAGCGGTTGCCGAGCGGTAATTTCGCTGTCGAGATCACGGGGTCTTAAATCATGCAAAAATTCACAAAACTCAGCGGCATTGCCGCCCCGCTGCCATTGGTCAATATCGACACCGATATGATCATCCCCAAGCAGTTTTTGAAAACGATCAAGCGCTCTGGCCTTGGCGTGAACCTGTTTGACGAGATGCGATATGATGACGACGGCAAGGAAATCCCGGATTTCGTGCTGAACAAGCCGCAATATCGCGATGCGCAGATCCTTGTGGCTGGTGACAATTTCGGTTGCGGGTCTTCGCGCGAACATGCCCCTTGGGCCATCGCGGATTTTGGGATCACCTGTGTGATTGCCCCATCTTATGCGGACATCTTTTACAACAACTGCTTCAAGAACGGCATCCTGCCGATCGCCTTGCCGCAAGAGCAGGTTGATGTGCTCATTAAGGATGCCGAGAAGGGCGCAAATGCGCGTATCGAGGTGGATCTGGAGGCGCAGACAATCACCTCATCGGATGGGGATGTCTTTAGTTTCGAGGTGGATGCATTCAAAAAGCATTGTCTTCTCAATGGTTTGGACGATATCGGGCTGACCATGGAGAAGGCCGGGGCGATTGACAGCTTTGAGGCGCAGGCCGCCGCTGCCCGACCTTGGGTCTAGGAAGGATGTGCGGGGCCCGCTTTGGGCCTCGCATCTCGACGCCGCGCCGGGGGCGCCGAAAAATCCCCTGCCTGGTTTATTTTCCCCTTTTCGAAATACGCGCTTTGCGTGTATCAGCAAGGCTCGCTACACGGCGTCATGCGGTGTGGTGCCGCATATGTCCCGTTTGATGGTTGCAATCGCGCACCAGTAGGGCGGTGAAATGGGCGGCCACCCAACATGTGCGAGACGAAGCATTGATGGCGAGGCTGGGTTGGGTGACATATTGGCCGGGCGACACGCGTTGCTTGAGCCAAAGACCAGGTTGTTTGGATATCGTGGACGGTTTTCGGACAAAAGGGAGATAGGATAAGGTGCTATTTCGACTGCCAGGAGCGTTGGTACGCGCCGGCCTTGTGGTCTTGTTGGTGACCTTGCCTGCGGTCCTCTTGCCAGGGGGGACAAATGACGGGCGGCAGGTCGTGGCCCTTGTGTCGATCTTTGCCGCGCTTTTTACCATTGTGGAATATAGCGCCGCCAGCCCGAGCCTTGTCGAATTTCGCGATGCGCCGCCGTTCAACCGGGTGCGATTTTGCGCGCTTTTTGCGACAGTGTTTTCTTTGTCGATCATCCTTCGGGGCTATGATGCGCCCTCGGCCCTAACCGGCTTTTTCCATAGTAGCGTGTCGCAGGTTGGGGCGACCACAGACTTTCCGTTCTCGCCCGTGCGGATGATGGTCAATATGATGCCGGACGGCACAAGCGCGCAGGTAATCGAGACGTTGCGCAATGCAGCGGGGCTGGCTTATGTGATTTCGATCCTGTCGCTGATCTGGTTTGTCGTGCTGCTTCGCCTGCAGCATTGGCCGCGCCGAGGGGGTGCGTTTAATGTCTGGATCAATCTGCCGACATTTGACCCGACCACCGGGGGCGATGTGGTCCGCAGGCTGACCCGTGACGGACGCATTAACATTATCTTAGGACTTCTGTTGCCCTTCTTGGTGCCATTGATTGTGCGTGCTGCCGTCGGTTTTGGGACGCCGATCCGATTGGATGACCCGCAGACACTGATTTGGACAGTTGCCGCATGGGCCTTTTTGCCAGCCAGTATCGTGATGCGCGGTATCGCCCTCAGCCGGGTTGCGCATATGATCCGCATCCAGCGCAAAAAGGCACAGGAAAAGGCCGCCGCAAATGGTATGATTGCGGCCTGATACTGATCTGCCTGCCGCTTGCAGCCAGCGCCGATACCTACCGGATCGCCACCTATGCAGCCCCACTTAGCCGCGATGGCCCGGGCCTGTTGTTGCGTGATATCCAAAAGGGCGAAGACCCGCAGATCGCCGCCATTATCGCGGCCATCGACATGGTTGCACCCGACCTGCTGGTCCTGACGGATTTTGACTATGACCTGGATGGCATCGCACTGGCGGCCTTTTCGGCAGCACTCGCCTCCCCCTTTCCCTATCAGTTTGCGCGTCGCCCCAATACCGGCATGGCCAGCGGGCTTGATCTGGACGGGAATGGCTGGCTGGGTGAGGCGCGCGATGCGCAGGGCTATGGTCGCTTTGCCGGCGACGGGGGCATGGCCATCCTGTCGCGGTTTTCGATTGATCGGTACGCGGTTGTTGATCTGTCGGGGCTGTTGTGGCGCGATATGCCCGGGGCCAGTTTGCCCGACGGCTTCTTTTCGGCGCAAGTGCTGGACGCACACCGGTTATCGACAAGCGGCCATTGGATCGTTCCGGTTCAGCCACCCGACAAAGCGCCGTTCCACGTGCTTGCATTCGCCGCCACGCCCCCTGTCTTCGACGGACCGGAAGATCGCAACGGGTTGCGCAACAGGGACGAATTGCGCTTGTGGACGCATGTTCTGGATGGTCATTTTGGACCGGCGCCTGCGCATTTCGTGCTTGCAGGAAACGCCAATCTTGACCCGCAGGACGGGGCCGGGTTTTCGCAGGCCATGGCGGAATTTCTGGCCGATCCGCGTTTGCAGGATCCGCTGCCCGGGATCCATACCGCAGACTGGCCTGATGACGGGCCGGGCAATCTGCGGGTCAGCTATGTCTTACCGGATGCAGAATGGCAGGTTCATGATGCAGGGGTCCACTGGCCCGCGGGGCAGCCGGGATCAACCGACAGCGACAGTCTGGTTGCCGGGCCGCACCACCTTGTTTGGGTTGATATCAGCCGGTAGGCCACACAACATCACCTCGTCCATCGGGGTTGGGGTAAAATCGGGCAGCAGGCGCCGGAACTTTGCATCACCGATGCGGTGCGGCATCGTGTAGAGGTAGCGCATTTCCCGCATTTCGCGGGCAAGTTCCCAAAACGGGCTGAGGATCGTCATCAACCACCAGGGAAACCGGCTCAGGCGCAGGCGTCGGGTGACATGGGTCTGCACCCGCGTATGCAGTTCGGTCATCGTAAAGCTGTGACCGGGAAAGGGGACATCCTCGAACTGGCCCAACTGCGCGCGTTTTTCCGCCAGCATCAGGGCTGCCCGCGCCCAGTCAGGCATATAGGCATAGGCCTGCATACTGTCCGGGTCGCCCGGCGTGGTCAGCTTTCCGCGGCTGACATTGCGCATGATCAAAAGGCTCATCAGATCGCCATTGCCGTTGGGGTCGATGAAGTTCCCGGCCCGCAGGATGATCGTTTGCACCCCGGACGCCTGATAGGCCTGTTCCATGGCAATCCTGATCCTGCCTTTGCGAGTCTCGGCGATCTGCGGCGTGTCTTCGTCGAATGTGCCGGGCTGATCCCCGAAATTATAGACATTGCCCGGGATGATGACAGTTGCGCCGGTGGCCTTGGCGGCTGCAATGACCTGCCGGGTGATTTTCGGGATTTCCGTGGCCCAGTTATGGTAGTTCGGCGGGTTCAATCCGTTGATGATGACGTCCGCGCCTTGTGCGGCCTGCACCATGTCGGTCCCGCGTTCATATCTGCGGACGGTCCAGCCTGCGTTCCAGAATGTTTCGGCGGCGTGGCTGCCGATCTTGCCGTTTGCGCCTAATATCAAAACTGTTTGTGCCATTACGCGTCTCCGTAGCTGCTGTTGCCTTGGAGATTGCGCTATTCACCATTTAAAAGGAATTGCCGAAATTTGCAGATCATATATTCATAAATGAATGGAAAAGGCGCTCGCATCTCTTGATTGGTCATTGATACAGGCATTTCTGGCTGTCGCAGAGGCGGGCAGTCTGTCGGCTGCGGCCCGGCAATTGGGCACCAGCCAGCCGACACTGGGCCGCCAGATCAAGGCGATCGAGGCGCAGTTGGGCGCCGAGTTGTTTCGCCGCCAAGCCCGGGGTTTTGCGCTGACCCAGACCGGGGCCGATCTGGTCGCCCCGGCCAAAACAATGCGTGCGGCCGTGCGGCAGATTGCGCTGACAGCAGCCGGGCAGCAGGCCAGACTGGACGGCACCGTGCGCATCACGGCCAGTGTCGCGACATCGGTGATGCATCTGCCGCCCATCATCGCGCATATCCGCAAGCTTGAACCGGAAATCGCCATCGAACTGGTGCCCAGCGATGACAGCCGCAACCTGCTATACCGCGAGGCGGATATCGCCGTGCGCATGTACCGTCCCACACAGCTTGATCTGGTGACGCAGCATCTGGGCGATATCGAGCTGGGGATCTTCGCATCCAACACCTATGTGGCTGAACGCGGGATGCCGCGCGCGCTGTCTGATATGCTGGATCATGATTTTGTGGGCTATGACACCAACAAGCAGATTATCGAGGGGTTCGCGGCCATGGGCATGGCGGTCACCCGCGATCTGTTCAAGGTGCGGGTCGATGATAACGTTGCCTATTGGGAGATGGTGCGCGCCGGTTGCGGGATCGGATTTGCGCAGGCTGATGTCGGGCGGCGTGATCCTGTGGTGACGGAGATTGACCTGGGGCTGACTTTGCCAACCCTGCCGATCTGGCTGACAGCACATGAGGTGATGCGCCATACCCCCCGGATCCGCCGTGTGTGGGAGTTGCTTGAGGGCGGGTTGAAGCCGCTGGTGTCTTGAACCCGCCGTCCTGTCGCGCTAGGGCCATGCCGAACGCGCAAACAAGGACATCATACCATGGCAAACCCATCCCTTTTGATCCTCGCCGGTGACGGCATCGGCCCCGAAGTCATGGACCAGGTCAAGCGCATCGTCGGCTGGTTTGGCGACAAGCGTGATCTGACCTTTGACGTGTCCGAGGATCTGGTGGGCGGTGCCGCCTATGACAAGCATGGCGTGCCTTTGGCCGACGAAACGATGGCCAAGGCGCAAGAGGTTGACGCCGTGTTGTTGGGGGCTGTGGGTGGCCCGAAATACGATGATCTGGACTTTAGCCTGAAGCCCGAGCGTGGCCTGCTGCGCCTGCGCAAGGAAATGGACCTTTTTGCAAACCTGCGCCCCGCGCAGTGTTTTGATGCACTGGCCGATTTTTCGTCATTGAAAAAGGACATCGTGTCCGGTCTGGACATCATGATCGTGCGCGAACTGACATCGGGCGTCTACTTTGGTGAACCGCGCGGCATCCATATCGAAGACAACATGCGTGTGGGTGTGAATACCCAGCGTTACACTGAGGCAGAGATTGAACGCGCCGCCCGCGCCGCCTTTGATCTGGCCCGCAAGCGGAACAACAAGGTCTGTTCGATGGAAAAGGCCAATGTCATGGAAAGCGGTATCTTGTGGCGCGATGTGGTCAACGAGGTGCATCAGGCCGATTATGCGGATGTAGAACTGTCCCATATGTATGCCGATAACGGTGCCATGCAGTTGGTCCGCGCGCCCAAGCAGTTTGACGTAATCCTGACCGATAACCTGTTTGGTGACATCCTGTCGGATTGTGCCGCGATGCTGACCGGCTCGCTGGGGATGTTGCCATCTGCGTCGCTGGGTCTGCCCATGGCCAACGGCCGCCCCAAGGCGATGTACGAGCCCGTTCACGGGTCTGCCCCGGATATCACCGGGCAGGGCAAGGCGAACCCGATTGCATGCATTCTGTCTTTCGCGATGGCGCTGCGTTATTCCTTTGACGAAGGGGCCGAGGCTGACCGGCTGGAAGCCGCCATTGAAAAGGTCCTGGCCGATGGGGCCCGCACGGCCGACCTGATGGGACCCGAGGGCGGCACCTCGCTGAGCACAACCGAGATGGGCGATGTCATCCTTGCGGCGCTTGACGACAGCCTCTGACACGCGGTGATGGTTGTTTCTTGGCTGGAACCGGCCTGTTTCCAGCCTGGAATAAGCAAGATTCCGCTGGTAATGCGTCAGGCGTTAAGGTAGTGTTAACGCAAGCCTCAGGGCTAATGTGTGAAATAGTTCAATTAAGTTATTGGATACAAAATGAATTATTTAGTGAAACGACTCGCTGCAGCAGTGGTGGCAACCGTAGTTGCCGTGCCCGCGATGGCAGCGACAGTCAACTTCGACTTCATGAACGGTGTGCCAGGTGCGCAGTACACCAACGGCGGTGGCTACACCGCAACGGTCGACGATCTGACAATGAATGTGACGGCGGGGCGCTATCGCGCACCTCCGGGCGCGCCGAATGATACAATCATCGACAGCGATTGTTCTGATGGTGGATGTGGCAACTGGGGTTTCCGGTATGTGCGTCAAACCAGCCGTGGCCTTGGGATCGCCGGTTTCTGGGACGGAAGTTCCATTGACGGTAACTTCGGCAACGACCTGATCACTTTCGCCTTTGATCGTGTGATTGACTTTACCCAGGTGATCTTCACCGGCGTTGACTGGAATGACGACTTTGACGTCTTCATCGACGGCGCGCTTGTGCAGGAAGAAATCGGTATCGCACACAACAACCCATTTGACCTTGCATCGCTTGCAGTGTCGTCCGGGACATCTATCAGCTTTGGTGCTGATGGTGCCTTTGACAACTTCCGCATCGGTGGTCTGCAGGTCGAAGTGGCGGCAGTTCCACTGCCAGCAGGTGCGTTGCTGCTGTTGACCGGCTTGTTCGGTATGGGGCTGATGCGCCGCCGCGCAACGGCTTAAGCCTGAAAAATAAACTTTTGTGATTGAGGCGGTCCATTGGGCCGCCTCTTTTCGTTGACGCGGACCGTTGCGTTTGTCAGTGCAGGCACAGGCAAACTTTATCGGTTGGGAAGGCGTCGCATGTCTGCAAATGCAAAAGGTGCCCTGTTCGCGCTTCTGGCGTTTGGGGTGTTCGCGACGCATGATGCGGTCGTGAAAATACTGGGGGCGACCTACTCGCCCATCCAGATCGTCTTTTTCAGCGTCTTGCTAAGCTTTCCGCTGGCCACCGTCATGCTGATGCGTGATGTGGAGCCGGGAACATTGGTGCCAAAGCATCCATGGTGGATGGCCTTGCGGACGGTGGCGGCTGTCGTCACAGGCGTGTCCGCATTCTATGCCTTTTCGGTGCTGCCGCTGGCGCAGACCTATGCCATCCTGTTTGCGTCACCACTTCTGATCACTGTGCTGGCCATTCCGGTCTTGGGTGAAAAGGTCCGCTTGCGCCGCTGGATGGCCGTGCTGGTGGGCCTGATCGGGGTTCTGGTGGTGCTGCGCCCGGGACAAACGGCCCTTTCGGCGGGCCATCTCGCGGCGCTGGTTGCTGCCGTGGGCGGATCTGTCGCGTCCATCGTCGTGCGCAAGATCGGCGCTGAAGAGCGCCCGGTTGTGATCCTGCTTTATCCGATGGTGGTGAATTTCGTGGTGATGGCCTGCGCCCTGCCATTCGTCTATCAGCCCATGCCGATAGAGCATCTTGGGCTGCTGGCGGTCATCGCGACCTTTGCCTGGATTGCCAGCCGGCTTGTGATCAAGGCCTATCAGGTCGGCGAGGCGGCAATCATCGCCCCCATGCAATATAGCCAGATCATCTGGGCCACCGGTTTCGGCCTGTTGTTCTTTGACGAGACGATTGATCAGGCCACGATCATCGGCGCCGGGATCATCATTGCCAGCGGCATGTATATTGTGCTGCGCGAAAGCCGTGGTGGCGGGTCCGAGAATACGCCTGTTCTGCGCACGCGGTCACGGTCCGAGACTGCAACCACCCCGCGGGTGAGTCTTTTCATGCGATTTGCAGGCAAGGCGCCGCCCCGGCAGGACTAGCGCATTTTTTGCCGCCCGGCCGTGGCCTTAGCGGGCCTCGGGTGGGGCAAAACTGTCGGCGCTGGCCCGGTCCCAGCGTTCCTTGAAACCATGGCTGTCTTCGGTGCCGTCCAGCAGAAAACCTTCGGGCATGTAGCTGTAGACATCCGCAGCCTCGGTCATCTGCCCGTCGCCTTTGCGGGCCATGAAGTGATAGGGCAGAAAATCGCAGGGGTTTTGCAAACCGGCTGCCCCTGCCATTTCACCCAGCGCCTTGAGGGTGTTCGCGTGAAACCGGGCCACACGCTGGCTTTTATCCGTGACGTTCAACGCCTTTTGCCGGATCGGATCCTGTGTTGCGACCCCAACAGGGCAATGGTTCGTGTGGCAGGCCTGCGCTTGAATGCACCCGATCGAGAACATGTAACCGCGCGCAGAATTGCACCAATCCGCCCCAAGCGAGAGCGCGCGCGCAATATCAAACGCGCTGACAAGTTTGCCTGCGGCGCCGATCTTGACCTGATCGCGAATGCCCGCGCCGCGCAGCGCGTTATGCACAAAGGTCAGCCCTTCGACCATGGGCATGCCCACATGGTTTGCAAATTCCAAGGGGGCGGCACCTGTACCCCCTTCGGTACCGTCCACGACAATGAAATCGGGGATGATCCCGGTTTCCAGCATGGCCTTAATCATGCACATGAATTCCCGCCGGTGCCCGATACACAGCTTGAAGCCGACCGGCTTGCCCCCTGACAGATCACGCAATTGACCAAGAAAATGCATCAATTCCAGCGGTGTCGAAAAGGCGCTATGCGCCGCAGGCGAGACACAGTCGACGCCCATCGGAATATCACGCGCTTCGGCAATTTCGGGGGTGATCTTGGACGCCGGCAGCATCCCACCATGGCCGGGCTTGGCCCCCTGGCTTAGCTTGACCTCGATCATCTTGACCTGATCGTCAGCGGCCTGTGTTGCGAACTTGTCGGGACTAAAGCTCCCATCATCGTTCCGGCAGCCAAAATAGCCCGATCCTATTTCATAGATCAGATCGCCGCCGCCTTCGCGGTGATAGCGGCTGATGCCGCCTTCGCCAGTGTCATGGGCAAAGCCCCCGATACGCGCGCCATTATTCAGCGCCGAGATTGCGTTGGCTGAGAGTGATCCGAAACTCATCGCCGAGATATTATACAGCGACGCGTTATAGGGTTTCTTGCAATGCGGCCCGCCAACCGGGACGCGGAAATCGGTATCGGTGAAATGCGTGGGCGCAACCGAATGGGTCAACCACGTATATCCCGCCTCATAGACCCGTTCATGGCTGCCAAAGGGGCGCTTGTCTTCGTCACCCTTGGCCCGTTGGTATACAAGCGAGCGTTGCTCGCGACTGAAAGGTTGTTCCTCGCGGTCGCTTTCGATCAGATATTGGCGGATTTCCGGGCGGATTTTTTCAAACAGAAACCGGATATGCCCCAGAACCGGATAGTTGCGTAGGACGGCGTGCCGGGTCTGGTTCATATCCCGCAACCCCAACAGGGTCAGCCCGCCAAAGATAATCGCGGGAACAAGCCAGACCCCGGCCCAGAAGCCTGCGATCAAGCATATCAGCGTCATCAGTGCCACAAAGGCCAATGTGCCGTAGCGCTGTAAGGATATCAGGTTGTGCAGCATGACGCCTCCGCTTTTGGATGCCACAGTAGGGGGCTGATTTCATGAAAGAAAGCCGCTTTTGGCAACACGCCTAACCGGGCGTGCCAAAGGCCGTTTGATACGGGTTCGTCCGGCCTTTATTTGTGGCCGATCCATCAGAAATTCGGCGTGACACCCGGCAAATCCAGCGCCTTGATCAACTCGCGCAGCTCGTGTCGGGCGGCGACGTTGGATATATTCATGCCCTTCACCCCGATGTCGCGCAGATCAAGCAGGGTCAGCCCGCGCGGAAACAACTCGCGGAAGATGACACGTTCATTAAATCCGGGGGCTGTCCGGAACCCGATCCGTTTGGCCAGCTTGGTAATGGCCTTGTGCATCTTTTGCTTGTTGACCATGTTCTGCGCGCCCAGCCGGTTGCGTACGACGATCCAGTCGATAGGCTTGAGACCCGCCTGCGCACGCAGCTGACGGGCGTTCCAGACCATCTCGGAATAGACAGAGGGGCCGGTGATTTCCTCACCATCACTGTCCACATGGGCCAGAAGATCAAAATCAATAAAGCTGTCGTTGAGCGGGGTGATCAGCGTATCCGCAAGGCTGTGCGCCACCTGACTAAGGCGGGTATGCGACCCCGGGCAGTCGATCAGGATGAAGTCGCTGTCGGGCTCCATCGCTGTGACGGCCATGGACAGGCGGCGGTCCAGGGCGTTCTCGCCCGGTTGCAGGCTGCCTTGGTCAATTTCGGGCAAGTCCTGATAGCTTGGCGATGGCAGGCTGATCTGCTTGTTGGTCAGATAGGTCTGCCGGTTGGTGATGTAGCGCCCGAGGGTCTTCTGACGTAAATCCAGATCTAGCGTGCTGACCCGATGCCCCAGCCGGGCAAGGGCGGTGGCGACATGCATTGACACTGTCGACTTGCCCGCGCCGCCCTTTTCGTTGCCCACCACGATGATATGCGCCACGTCTTTTCTTCCCCGATCATTCCTTGCGACCGCCACTATATGATGTGTCCCCCCTAAGGGAAGGCGGAACCAGTTGCGGATTGGCGTTTTTCTGGGGATAAGTTCGGCTACTCATCAAGCAGCGTGACAAGGTCCTCATATGCGTAGCTTTCTGCGATCACACCCATATCGCCTGCGACAAAATTCGGATCCGATGGCAGGCATCCAAGCCCGCAGATCTGAAAGGTCACCATCGTATCCGTGTCGATATACCACAAGCGCCCGCCGGGGGTGGCGACCCACCCGTCGATGCCCTCATCCTCGTCACCTTCCATGTCCGTTCCGCTGGGGACTTCGTTGAAGTAGTCCGGCGTGAACGCCCCATGTGTGTGATAGGATGCGGTGATCACCTCAATATTGACCGGATCATTTGCCAGGCATGAATCGATATTTCCCCGTGTGGCATTCGAGGCGACAAGCATGCCCGCGGCGTCAAAACCGACATAGCCGCAGAATTCCACATTCTCGGTGATCGAGATTGGCTGCAGCGTGGCAAAGACGGCGCGGATCAGCGCTTCTTCCTCGGCCGGTTGGGCGTGTAACGCTGCGGGCGCCAGACATGTGGCGATCAGTAATGCTCTCATAAAGATATCCTGCTTTGGTTTCGGTCAATTATGGCCACATATTCAGTCAGCATTAAGCCTGAACATCGCAAATTTGTTGACACAGGTCGCAGTAAGGCGCATGTGCAGCCTAACCGATGCACGTTGCCGCGTGAGCATGGCGGCGCCCGTTTGGGGCACCCGCCAACTGCATCGTCCAATTTTCCAGGTTCCCACATCACGCAGGGGTCCCGTGCCAGATCGGCGCCCGGGCAATGTGGTGCGGGCCGTCAGCATCTAGGCACAACCTTGCATGGGTTACGGCATCCGGTCGTGGCCTGCTTGATATATGTGCGGATCGCTCCGCCAGAATAGGATATCCGTCGATGGATTTTGACATGCTGGGCCTTGCGCCCCGACTGATCAGCGTACTGAAAGAACAAGGGATCACTGATCCCACCCCGATCCAGACCCAAGCCATTCCGCATGCCATGAATGGCCGCGATGTGATGGGGCTGGCGCAGACCGGCACCGGCAAGACCGCCGCCTTTGGCCTGCCCATGATCCACGCCTTGATGAAGGCGGGCAAGAAACCCAATGCCAAATCGGTGCGTGGTCTGATCCTGGCCCCCACACGGGAACTGGCCAAGCAGATTGCCGATAATCTGACCGCCTACACAAAAGGCAGCCATCTGAAAGTGGCGCTTGTCGTGGGCGGGGCCGGCATTGTGGGCCAGACCAAGCGGCTGGCTGGCGGTGTTGACCTGCTGGTGGCGACCCCCGGTCGTCTGATTGACCTGCTCGACCGGCGCGCTGTGCGTCTGGACGAGACGATCTATCTGGTGCTGGACGAGGCTGACCAGATGCTGGATATGGGCTTTATCCATGCGCTGCGACGGATTGCGCCTCTCTTGGCCAAAGATCGCCAGACCATGATGTTTTCGGCCACAATGCCCAAACTGATGAATGAACTGGCCGATACCTATCTGACGGACGCTGTCCGCGTGCAGGTGAACCCGCCGGGGCAGGCCGTCAAGAAGATCAATCAATCCGTTCACTTTGTCGCGCAGGCCGCCAAGACCGATCTGCTGATCGAGCTGTTGGACGCCCATCGGGACGAGCTGGCACTGGTATTTGGCCGCACCAAGCATGGCTGTGAAAAGCTGTATAAGGTGCTGGAAAAGAAGGGCTTTGCTGCGGCCTCGATCCACGGCAACAAGTCGCAGGGCCAACGTGACCGCGCGCTTGCCGCCTTCAAGGCAGGGAAGGTGCGCGTACTGGTGGCCACGGATGTGGCTGCGCGCGGTATTGATATCCCTGATGTGCGCCACGTCTATAACTACGATCTGCCAAATGTCGCGGAAAACTATGTGCACCGCATCGGGCGAACGGCCCGTGCCGGTGCCGATGGTGCCGCCGTTGCGCTGGTTGCACCCGATGAGATGATCGAGCTGCAGGATATCGAAAAGGCGATGAAAGAGACCATACCCGTGGCGTCTGGTCGGCGGTGGGAGGTCCAGCCCGGCCAGAAAAAGCGCCCCAATGGCGGCGGTGGCCGACGGGGCGGCGGCGGCGGCGGTAACCGGCAGGGGAAACCCGGTGGCGGTAAGCCCGGCGGGCAGCGCAGACGCGGTGGCGGCAACAGATCACGCGGAAAATCCGCCGCGTAATTTGCGGGTTGCGCCATCAGGACAATGCGTCAATCCACGGATGGTCGGGGTGCAGGTTGTCTCATCTGCGCCTGAGCCATTCTCGATCCTCCGGCGTGAGCCGGGGCAGGGCCATTTCGAAATCGAATTGGTCCTTGTCCCGTGTGTATTTGGCCTTGAACAGCAACACTCCGGGTGCCGCCAGATAGGGAATACCATCGGCAGAGAGGCGCAGCATATGCGCCCTCTCTTCTGTCATGGTTGGATCCCGCTTATACGCCCATTCAGCATGGTTGCCGGGTTCGATCATCAGGTCAAATGCAAATGTCTTTGTTGCCGGATCGCAGCCCCAGAACTGCGTTCCCGTTGATGGGGAAGCCGTGCGGTTTGCAAGCAGTGACAGTGATCCGTCCGCGGCCGCATAGAAATCAAAGTCTTGGAATTGCGCGGAAAATGCCGGGAAATCCGGGCGGAGT
The DNA here is from genome assembly GCF_038443705.2 of Yoonia sp. SS1-5. Taxonomy (NCBI): domain Bacteria; kingdom Pseudomonadati; phylum Pseudomonadota; class Alphaproteobacteria; order Rhodobacterales; family Paracoccaceae; genus Yoonia; species Yoonia rhodophyticola. Next base: position 3,683,457 of record NZ_CP151767.2, read on the forward strand.
ATACAGAACTCGATATCACCATGGTGCCGGGTCTGACGCCCGTGCCAAAGATCAAGGGCCCAGCCACCGCAAATATACCAGATGGCGCCAACCGCGATCAGCCGCACGTTAAGTGTCGCGGGCGACATCGGGGCCCAAGGATAGGTGTCGGGATTGTCCGCCATGACCAAAGGCTAGGTTTTGGCGTATCTCAAGTAAACTGCCGCAGATGGCGGTAAGCAATCTGCGGCGTTTTTCAATGGTGTCGTATCTTGCCCGACCGCGCTATTCGCCGTCGGCGATTGTCGTTTTCACCAGATCGTAAAGCTCTTGGGCAGGCAATCCGCGTGCGGAATGTTCTGCGACCCACGCCGCAGCTGCGGGGCCGGCCACGGCCTGCTCAATCGAATCCACGATGTTTTCGCGCACGGTTAGCGTGGCCACACCAGATTCCCTGAGTGCCGGAAGCCACGCATCCATTGTCGCACCCTGATAGTAGGCAACGTAGTGCTCTAGGGCTTCGTCAACTGACGACAACAGGGCAGCCCGATGGTCCTCGGACAGTTCTGCCATTGCGTTGGTGTTGACGACGACCGGGCAATTGACGGTTCCGGGGTTCAGGTTTGTTGTCCACCATGAGCCGGTCTTGATTGTACCAAATGACATATGTGCATGCGGGGCAAAGCTGACGGCGTCGACGATATTCGCCTCAAGCCCTTCGCGCACTTCGGTTGCGGGCATATTGACCAGAACGGCGCCCAGGGATTCCAACGCGTCGCCGATGCCCCCTGTCGCACGCACGGTCATGCCGCCGAAATCTTCCAGCGCTGTGGGCGGAAATCCGGTTCCGACGATATTATATTGCGGCAGGGGTGACGGCATCAGCAGGGTTGCGTTCCAGCGTGCCATGTCGGCTTGGGTGGCTGGATGCGCGTAGACGGCTTGCGATACTTTGATCTCTTGTTCTAGCGAACCGACGCCCAGAAACGGCAGTTCCAGCACCGTGATGGATGGGTTTTTGTGACGATGATAACCGGCGCAGAATTGCGCCATTTCGAACGTACCGGTCGATATCCCATCGAGGTTTTCGCGACTGTCGGACAACCCGCCATAGGAAATGTTCAGCGTGAACGCGCCATCGGTTTTTTCATCAACCAATTCGGCCAGTTTTTCGACATGTTCGGTAAATGCGCGCCGCTTGCCCCAAAGGGATACGTCCCACACAACCGAATTGGCCGTCGCTGACGCGGTAATGGCACTGCTATCGGCAGCCGCACCAAGATCAGGGCAGGCGTCGCCATAGCATTCAACCGCGCCACCCAATACCCGAAGATATCCAACCGGCGTGTTGATCACATAGTTGTTGTCTGTGAATTCGACGAAATCACCGGTGATATCAACGGTCCCATCTTCAGATCTCAGATTGATCTCTTGTGCGTTTGCGGCAGTTGCCAGACCCAACGTAGAGCTGATCATCATGGCGAGCGTCATTGTGCGGTGGAGTGGATACGTCATCGACTTTCCTCGAACTTGGCGTGTGAACGTGGTAAATGTAATGCTGAATTTGAGCAGCAGTTATTGAGATTATCGGGCAAAATCACGGCGGAAGTCTGATGAAACTTTGTTTGATGGGCATGGGCCCGCAAGGCACGATGCCGTCGCTCAGGTCCACTTGCCGTGCTCATGTTTGACAAAGACATCACTGGCAGGTTCACCCGATCCCGAAATCTAGGGTCAGGACCCATTAATTCCACGTCGCCAGTTTGACTGATTTTGGTCGTGACAAGGCGCAGCCCCGCCGTAATAGTGGTTCTATTTCAAGGGGATGCAACGCTAATCACGGCCAAAATCAGCCAAACCCTTCGGGCGCGGATTTCACTTCATCTCAGCGGCGTGGGCCGCTTGACCGTAGAACAACTATGGCCTGCGCGTCCCAAACCACTGATATTTCGTGAAATCTGCGCTGGCGGCGTGGAATTAATGGGTCCTGACCCTAGGGCGTGATTGTAAAAATAAGGCGCTACCCCGAAACGAGGCAGCGCCCTATCAATCCAGTGCAGGTTGGTCTGCTGATCAGAAACCAAGACCCGCATATTTGTTCTTGAACTTCGAGACGCGGCCGCCTGAATCCATCAGACGGGTCGAGCCGCCGTTCCATGCCGGATGCACGGATGGGTCGATGTCCAGCGCCATCTGGTCGCCTTCCTTGCCCCAGGTCGATTTCATCTGAACCACAGTACCATCGGTCATCTTGACGTCGATGATGTGATAATCGGGGTGAATATCTTTTTTCATGGGTCGCGTCCTTATGCTTCAGCGCCCTTGGGGGCCTTGTAGTTGCTGACTTCTGCGATCCGTGCGGATTTACCACGACGGCTGCGGAGGTAGTACAGTTTTGCACGACGCACGCGACCACGGCGAACCACGGTGATGCTGTCGATATTGGTGGAATGCAGGGGGAACACACGTTCCACGCCCTCACCAAAGGAAATCTTGCGCACTGTGAACGACCCGGCGATGCCTTTGCCGTTCTTGCGGGCGATGCAAACGCCTTCGTAATTCTGCACACGGCTGCGTGTGCCTTCGGTCACTTTGTAACCGACACGGATGGTATCACCCGCTTTGAAATCGGGGATGTCTTTCCCCAGCGCAGCGACTTGCTCCGCTTCGAGTTGTGCGATCAGGTCCATCTGACACGCTCCTATTCTATGGTGTGGGTTGTCCCACAGCGTTTCGTCGTGGCTCAGAGCTCTGCGTCGTTATCGGGTCCGGTCAGTGCCGCCCGCCAGAGATGCGTCATCATTTCTTTTTTGTGGTTGTCCGGCCCGGTCAGGTGAGGATGGATCAACGCAGATCCGCTCAATACCCTGTCGGCACCATAAACCAACGCCCGGAATCAGCGCGCTGACCGGAACTTGGGTCGTATAGGCCCTTCGGCCGCACCGATCAAGGCATTGTGGCCTGAATTTCGACATGCCCGCCGCCCTTGTTTCATACTATGCCGCGCGGGTGGCGGGGCGGCGATGTTGCGGCCCCGTTTCTCAGTTGATCCGGGTCGTGAAGGTGACCTCGACAGGCTGCGTTTCGGTCTCGGGACGGCTTTGATCGGTGAAGGTCAGGACGATCCTGTATTCGCCGGGATCGGACAAGGTAAACAGGGTCAGTTTGAAACTGTCGAAATATGCGTCAGGGATCGGCCCCTCATAGGGATAGGTCACCGCCGCTTCGGCGGGGCCAACAGCGGGCTGGTCGACAACAAGTGTGCCGTCTTCGTCAAAGATCTGAATGTCAGCAACCAGTTTCATGATCCCGGCAACCGCGCCCGGGTTCAGGCGACCGACATTGCGAAATTTGGTATAGATCGCGATGCGTTCGCCCGGTGCAAAACTGTCTGCCTCGCGCGCGACCGGGATGCCCGCGCGGGCAGAGGCGTCGAGGTCCAGAAACATGCCTGTCAAAAGGGTCATGGGCGGCATATCGGCCTGATAGATCACGCCTTCGGGCGTCGGGTCAGATGGCGTGGCCTGGGCGTCTGCGACAACGACTTCCAGCGGAACCTCCAGCGGGATTTGCTGGTCTGCGGCGCGTGTCTGGTCAATAAAGACAAATCCCACGCGATAGGCGCCGGGTTGTGTCAACCGCACGCTGACGGTGAACCGTTGCCGGAAGTAATCCTGATCCGGCGCGCCGGCGATTGTGTTGCGGTAGGTGTGTACCGGGCGAAGCTGGTCGAGCAGGTTGCCGGACCGGTCCCGAATATTGATATAAAGCTCCAGATCATGCTGGTTGTTGGTCTGTCCGGGATTGTGTTTGCCGACATTGGCAAGGAAGACGACCGCATCAATTTGCGCCCCGGGGGCATAAGTGTTGTCAGTACGCTGTCCCCATCCGCCGCGTTCATTGCGCGGTGCGGTCTTGTCGATCAGGTAGGCGTCTATCATTCGGATCGGGTCCATATCGTTCTGGATGTCCTCAAGTGACATGTCGACCTCTGCTGCGTTTACGGGTTCCTGGTTCATCTCAAAGATCTGCGCATGTGCTGGGCTGATGAAGGTCAGCGCCCAGACCGGCAGGGCAATGAGAAAGCTGAGCTTTGTCTTGATCATTTTCTAGCTCCCACCATAAATTGAACATTGTTCATTTATGGGCGCGATCGAGGGAGAAGTCAACAATAATGAACAATGTTCAAATTGTGGGACGTCGTACGCTGCCTATTGGGCCAAAGCCGTTGGTCTGTTAAAGACGTTCATCGTTTGCCGTGGGTGCGTCTTTATGCGGCCCGGCAGGCATAACGCCCCTGGTGACATCAGGTGGTGTCGTCGCGCTTGCGTGCCTGATACGCGGCCCAAAGATCGGGCCGGCGGGTTTGCGTCAATTTTGCCGCCATATCGCGACGCCATTGCGCAATTTTGGCATGATTTCCCGATAGCAGAACCTCGGGGATCGCATGGCCCTGCCACGCGGCCGGTTTTGTATATTGCGGATGTTCGAGCAGCCCGGTGGAAAAGCTCTCCTCGACAGCACTTTCGGCATTGCCCAGGACGCCCGGCAGCAGGCGCACGGCCGCGTCGATCATCGCCTGGGCTGCAATCTCGCCCCCGGTCATGACGAAGTCGCCCAGGCTGACCTCCTGAATGTCGAAATGGTCCAGAACCCGTTCATCCACCCCCTCAAACCGACCGCAGAGCAGGGTCACGCCATCGGCCCGCGCCCAGTTGCGCGCCATCGCCTGATCAAAGCGCCGCCCGCGCGGCGACAGATAGACCAGCGGCATGTGACCCCTTGCGCCGCGCCGTGCGTCGGTGATTGCATTTTCCAGCACATCGGCCCGCAGCACCATGCCCGCACCCCCACCGGCGGGGGTATCATCGACATTGCGGTGTTTCCCGATCCCGTAGCTGCGCAGATCAAAGGTCTGCAATTGCCACAACCCGTCCTGCAGGGCCTTGCCGGTCAGGCTTTCACCAAGAACGCCTGGAAAGGCCTGGGGAAACAAGGTGATGATCTGTGCAGTCCACAACCCGGCCAGATCGGGCGTATCCGTCATCAGCTCGCGCGGTTTTAATGTGGGGCGGATCGACTTGCGGCCCGCGGATTTGGGTGTTTGTGCCATGGGTGGCATTTAGCCAATTCGCGGCGCGAAACCAAGCGCTGTTCGGCCCGGGCCAAAGCTGCGGTTGTCAGAACAGCCCGTCGGGCGGGTCCGCCACGACCCGCTTGCCCGCCAGATCAACGGTCGGAACGGCGGCCTGTGTAAACGGCAGTAAAATCGTGTCGGACTGGCCGGGGGCTGCAATTTCCAACAAATCCCCCGCCCCGTGATCAACGACATTCCTGATCGTGCCAAGCGTGGCCCCACCCGTATCAAGTACGGTCAGGCCAATCAGATCGGCATAATAATATTCATCATCGGGAAGGGCGGGCATTTTTGCCCGATCCGCGTGCAGCGTTGTGTTCCGCAGCCTGTCGGCATCTTCCTTGGTGACCACCCCATCAAGTCGGGCCGAAAAGCCGTTCTTTAGCTGTCCGGTCAGGATCAATTGCGCAAAGACCTGCCCGTCTTCGGTGTAGAGCGGGGTGTAATCGGCAATCGCCTGCGGATCGGCGCAAAAGGATTTCAACCTGACTTCGCCGTGAACCCCGAAGGACCCACCCAGCGATCCGACAATCACACGATCAGTCATTGATCAGCTCCGATCCGACGCAAATGGTGTCGATCCATAATCCGCCGCCCCCCTCACATGCTGTGCGGGCGTTGCTGCGTTCATAAAAGACACCCGCGACAAATGCGAACATCGTGAACATGATCAGGCGCAGCAGGCGAAACATGTATCCTCATCTGCAATAAAATGGCGTTGCCCGGATGTATTCCGGGCAACGCGTGACGGCTTATTCTTCTGCCGCGGCTTCTTCTGCTGCAGGCTCTTCCGCAGGGGCGTTGGCGGCTTCTTCTGCAGCCTTAGCTTTCTCTGCCTTCTCGTCTGCGCGGGCCTGCGCGGCCTTGCCGGGCGTCCCTTTCTTGGGGTTGCTGCGCTCTTTCTTGGGCAACTCGCCTGCGGCTTCGAGCATGCGTGATACGCGGTCTGTTGGCTGTGCGCCTTCGCCCAACCAGTATTTGACGCGCTCCATGTTCATTTTGACACGCTCTTCGCTGTCTTTGGGCAGCATGGGGTTATATGTGCCCAGCTTTTCGATAAAGCGCCCGTCGCGCGGCATGCGGCTGTCGGCGGCCACAATTGCATAGAATGGACGTTTCTTTGAGCCGCCACGGGCGAGCCGGATTTTCATAGCCATCTGATTTTCTCCTTGGTGATGGTTGGGGTGGATGGATCAAGATCCATCCTACGATTGGTGTTTCTTGTGGTGATGGATGACTTCCTGAATGATGAAGTTCAGGAATTTCTTGGCAAATTCCGGGTCGAGATCGGCCCGGTTTGCAAGATCGGTGAGGCGCGCGATTTGTGCGGCTTCGCGCGCGGGATCGGAAGGGGGCAGCGCATGGTCGGCCTTCAGCCGCCCGACGGCCTGCGTGTGCTTGAACCGCTCGCCCAACGTGTAGACAAGGATTGCGTCAAGCCGGTCAATGCTTTCGCGATGTCCTTTGAGAATATCGGCGGCCCGGGTTACAGCATCAGTCATTGCTGCCTCCTTTCAACGGATAGAGATAGGTGACCACATCGTCGCTGCGGCGCGGATGTGGCGCGTCTTTGATCGCCCCCAGCCTTTCAGCGATGCGGATGGAGGCGGTATTGGCCTCGGCAATGTAGCTGACAAAGTCAGCCCCATAAATCTTGCGGCAAAGCGGCAGCAGCGCTGCGGCGGCTTCGCTGGCATATCCGTGCCCCTCGGCATCTGCGGTCAGCAGCCAGCCAAGTTCTGCATCCGGATCACCGAATTCATGGCCCAGCAAGACCATCCCCTGAACCGCCCCGTCCTTGGTGCAGATGGTCAATGCCCCGTGGCCGCGCAGGACCCATCCCGCAACCAGCTGATTGAAATCCAGCCAGGCATCTTCCGGCGTGAATGGTCCGCCAAAATGCCGCGACCGGTCGCTGGTCCAGATCGGCTCGAGGATCGCCCAGTCATCTATCTGCGGCAGGCGCAGCGTCAGCCGCGCCGTTTCGATCACGGGCACGGCGGCCTGCAGCAAGGCGATCTGTTGCGCCCCGTTGATTGGTGCCTTGGTCCAGACGCTCATCCTTCACCTCGCCGGTAGCGATAAACCAAGGTCCCGTCATAGGGGGGTGTTTCGGCATCCTGATCGTGAACGCCGCCCAGCTTTTCGGCGACCCGGATCGAGGCTGCGTTGGTCTGACCGATATAGCTGACGATACTGTCCAACCGGGTGGTGGCGAATGTATGATCAATCATTGCCCGGCCTGCCTCTGTTGCGAGGCCCGCGCCGACATAGCCATCAAAGATGAACCAGCCGCATTCCGGTTCGGGGAAGTCGGGCGGATGGACCAGCCCGACAGCCCCGGCCATCTGCCCGTTAAGTTCGACCGCCAATGTTCCGAACCCGTAGAGCGCCCAGGCGGCAATATCATTTGTAAACCAGGTCCAGGCCGCATCCCGGTCGATTGGCCCGCCCATATGCCCCGATCGTGGGCTCGCAAAGAACGCAGCGTAAGGCGTGAAATCAGCGCGGCGATAGGGCCGCAAAATCAGCCGCTCGGTTTGCAAGGTCGGGATCATGTGATGGCCCCCGGTCCGGGGTGGCGCCACAGATGCATCGCCCCGTAGGTGGGATGATCATAAACGCCATCGGGCTGGCAGCCCATCCGCTTGGCCAATGCTACTGAACGGGTGTTGGATGGATCAACAAGGGTGATCGCGGTTGTCCAGCCCAAAGTATCATAGGCATAGTGGCGTGCGGCGCATGCAGCCTCATAGGCCAGCCCACGTCCTTCGCCCTGCGCAAAGACCGACCATGCGATTTCCGGCTCTGGCCAGTCCTCGGGATAGAAAAGCCCCACCACGCCAAGCGGTTTGTCATCCACGCGATCCGCAATGATCCACCGGCCATAGCCCCGCAAGGTCCAGTGCCCGATGATCTCGGCCAGTTGGGTGAAGGCCTGCGCACGTGTGAATGGGCCGCCCAAAGGCTTGGCGCGTGCTGATCCACGAAACGCCGCATAGGCCTCGAAATCATCTGCGCACGGTGCGCGCAGCGTCAGCCGATCAGTTTGCAACACAGGGATCATGCGGCCACCTGCGAATTTGCATGGCGAAAGACGAGCGTCTCGGGCGTGGGGCCGGTTGCGGCAGGATCAAGCACCGCGCCCAGCTTTTCAGCCAGCCGGATGGATCGGGTATTGTCGGGCCAGACATAGCTGACCGCCGTTTGCCAGCCCAGACCATCAAACGCATGCGCAATGGCGGCCCGGGCGGCCTCTGTCGCGATGCCTTTGCCCTCGGCCTCGGCGTCAAGGATCATCCAGCCGATTTCCCGTTCCGGCCAATGCGGTGGGCACCATGGGCCGACCAAGCCGATAATCAGATCGCTGTTGGCATAGGTGACGGCCCACATGCCGCATCCGAACATCTCCCAATGGCCGAGTTCGGCGGCAAAGGTTTTCCATGTCGCGGCCAGGTTTTCGCTGCTGCCAAAGAATGCAGCGCGTTCAGACATCATGAAGTCATGATATCGCTGCCAGTCCGCCGGGACGGGCCGCCGCAGGATCAGCCGGTCTGTCGTCAATCTCGGGGTCATGCGGCCCCCGCAACAAAGCGATGGACGTGATCGGGGCCATCACCGGGCTTGGCGGCGTGTCCCCAGGCCCTCGACACAGCTTTTGCATCAGTGATCGGGCCACCCGCAAAGCGGGTCCGGTCAGGGCCGCAAAAAGCTGCAAAGGCGGGCAGGTTATCCGTCCGTGGCAGGCGCAGCGTTAGCCGCTGTGTATGCAGTGTCGGGAAGGTCATGCGATTGCGCCTGCGGCCTGAGCTTCTGCGCGCGGGTCGTCGTGACGCAAATGGCGGAACATGATGACTGCTTCGTCCTGCACCATTTCGCGACCTTCTTCCACACATCCCAACCGGGTCGCCAGCGCCAGCGAGCGCGTGTTGCCCGGCGCAATAAGAGAAATCAACGGTTCAAGGCCCAGCGTCCGGCCAGCCCAATCACGGACCGCGCATGCAGCCTCGAACGCGTATGATCGGCCCTCGAACCCATCGAACATGTGCCATGCCAGTTCGGGCTGGGGCCATTCGACATGGTTCAGGATGCCGACCCGACCTGTCGCGACGCCCGTCCTGCGCTCGGTCACCGTGAAAAACCCGTATCCGTGCCAGTTCCAATGCCCGATACCTGCCAGAAAGCCACGCCAGGCATTGCCGACGGTGTCGTTTCCGCCAAGCTGGTCCATCCGCTCGGATTCCGTGAGCCATTTGGTAAATGGCGCAAGGTCCCGCTTTTGCGGGCCACGCAGGATCAGCCGGGACGTGGTCAGGGTTGGGGCAGGGGTCATCTATGCGCACGCCCCTTGTCCGTTGGTGCGGGAGGCCGGTATCATTTCTTTTTCCCGAAACCGGAAAGCCCGGGAGGAAGCTGCATGCCACCGCCAAGCCCGGGCATGCCGCCGGGCATTTTCCCTTGCAGCGCTTTCGCGGCTTCTTCCATGGCCTTGGGGTCGTTCATATCAGGCATGCCGCCGCCTTTGCCCAACATGCCTTTCATGGCCTGTTTCAGCATGCCGCCCTTGCCCATTTTCTTCATCATGCCGGCCATCTGCTTGTGCTGTTTGACCAGTTTGTTGAGTTCGGACACTTCCAGACCGGCCCCTTTGGCAATCCGTTTTTTCCGACTGGCGGCAAGCAGATCCGGGTTGGCCCGTTCCTTTTTGGTCATGGAATTGATCAACGCGATCTGGCGTTTGAGGATACCGTCATCCATGCCAGCAGCAGCCATCTGTTTCCCCATCTTGGCCGCCCCGGGCATCATGCCCATCATGCCTTCCATGCCGCCCATCTTCATCATCTGTTCAAGCTGCATTTTCAGGTCGTTCATGTTGAACCGGCCCTTCTGGAACCGTTTCATCATCTTTTCGGCCTGCTCGGCCTCGATGGTTTCCTGCGCCTTTTCAACCAAGGCCACGATGTCGCCCATGCCAAGGATGCGGCCTGCGATCCGGTCGGGCTCGAACGTTTCAATCGCGTCCATCTTTTCGCCGAGGCCGACAAAGCGGATCGGTTTGCCGGTGATCGCCCGCATCGACAGGGCCGCACCGCCGCGCCCGTCACCGTCCATCCGGGTCAGGACGACGCCTGATACGCCGATCTTGTCGTCGAATTCCTGCGCGACATTCACCGCGTCCTGACCGGTCAGACCGTCAACAACCAGCAGCGTCTCGCGCGGGTTGGCCACATCGCGGACTTCGGCCGCCTGCGCGATCAGTTCGGCGTCAATATGTAACCGGCCTGCAGTGTCGAGCATATAGACATCATAGCCGCCAAGGCTGGCCTGTGTTTTGGCCCGTTTGGCAATCTGCACCGGTGTTTCGCCGGGTACAATCGGCAGGGTGTCCACACCGATCTGACCGCCCAAAATCGCCAACTGCTCCATCGCGGCAGGGCGGTTGGTGTCAAGCGAGGCCATCAGCACGCGCTTGCCCTCTTTTTCCTTCAGGCGTTTGGCCAGCTTGGCGGTTGTTGTCGTCTTACCAGACCCCTGCAAACCGACCATCAGGATCGGGGCGGGCGGGTTGTCGATCTTCAACGCACCCGGATCATCATCGCCGGTCAGCACATGTTGCAATTCGTCATGCACGATCTTGACGACCTGCTGGCCGGGCGTGATCGACTTGGTCACGGCTTGGCCGGTGGCCTTTTCCTGCACCGCTTTTACAAAGTCACGGGCAACGGGGAGTGATACGTCAGCCTCCAGCAATGCCACGCGCACTTCGCGCAGTGCGGTCTTGACGTCATCCTCCGACAACGCCCCTTGTTTGGTCAGCTTGTCGAAAACACCGGAAAGGCGTTCGGATAGATTTTCAAACATCGGCCAGGGCCCTCGTCTCGTTTCGGTTACAAGGCCTATATAAGAACGCCTTGCAAAAAGCAGTAGCGCCCCCGTGGGCGCAACGCGCTGACGGAGGGCGATCCCCTAGGTTTCGGGGACCGGAAAGCTGGCGCTATCCGGGTATACGGGGCGTTTACGCCTGCGACTGGTTCGAGTCAACAGATGTCGAGAGCCACTGATTGATCGTTTCGACCGCCCGTGCGGCGCCATTACCGCTTTGATAGATTGGGGTGGCGGGGTGGGTGCCTGCATCCATCCCAGCCTTGAGGATCAGTGCCACCCGGTATGTCGTCGCATTGCCCTTGCTGCGGTTCGTCTGCAGGATCGCGCGGTCCAGATTTTGCAGCTTATGCCGCACCTTTCTGCGCCCCAGAAACGTTGAATGCCGCATTTCCAACAGGTCCCGGCTACGATCAAGGATGACTTCGTCTCGCCGGATGAAGCCGGCCATCAGCCCGGCCAGAATAAGCGGGATCAACAAAAGCCCCCACAGGATGCCTTGGCCGTCCCCGGCAAAAAGTGCGTTCAATCCAAACGCCACCGATCCCAAAAGAAAGGCGGATAGCATGGCGGCCAAGAGCCGTGGCATGAAACGCAGGATCAACTGATCTGACGTATTGCGGACAATCTTCATACCCGACAGCTACAGGGTGCAATCTAGCGGATCAACTTCAGCGGCTGCGCCCGATAGGCCCAGGCGATGGCACCCGTCCCCAAAATCAGCAGGACCATATGCCAATAGGGCGGGCCGACCCAGATCAGCAGCGCGCTGAGCCCGACCAGCATGGTCGCGAGTAGCAGCAGGCCCGCATAGCCTTCCGCACCGCGTATCCATAGTAGGGCAGCACCTGCCACCTCGACCGAACCGGTGATGTAGCGGGGGAACTGCCCAAAACCGATGGCCTCATAAATCGCTACATCTGTTGGAAAACTCCCCAGCTTGCGCAACCCGAAATAGAGAAACGCAATTGTCAGCGCTGCGCGCAAAGTGGTGAGGTATGTGGATGCTGTTTTCATGAAGCAGGACATAGCGCCCGCAGCGCGATGTCCATGATATGTTCATCAGGGTTGGCCATGGTCCAAAAAATTGCTGCCCGGAGCTTCAGTGCCTGGCACAGCAGCTCCGGCGCATGGTGCGGTGTCGTATGAGGCCCGGTTCCCGTCAGGCGGCTTGATCCAGCAACTCTTTGGCGACATGCACGCTGATATCCGAGATGCCAACAAACTGCAGAACCTGCCGCAGATGGGGTGTTGCGAAATCCAGTGCGCTATCGACCGGAACCCCGCCAGAGGCGACGGCAACGATGGCGCGCTTGTTCTCCAGCAGGCCGACAGGCCCATTTGCCGTATAGGCAAATGTGACCTTCGGGCGGGCGATCAGGTCAATCCACGCCTTGAGTGCGGCCGGCATCCCAAAATTGTAGATCGGCATGCCGATGACAACGGTGTCGGCGGCCTGCAATTCGGCGATCAGCACATCAGACAGCGCAAGGATCGCCTGATCGTCAGCGGATTGATCATCCGCCGGGACGAGCCGCGCGTTGATCCATGCGCTGTCAATCTGTGGCAGCGGGGTTGCGGCCAGATCACGGGTGATGACACGGGTTGGGTTCAGATTGGCGATCAGGCGGTTCGTTGCAGCGCGACTGACAGAGCCGTCAGTGACGCCAGAGGCGTTGATATGCAGGATTGTTGACATGGGATGCTCCAATTTTCCGAATGTACCCGAACTACACACTTGCATCTGCGAACGAAATGCCGGTAATTTAACAATATATGTTTATCAGCGCACAGGACTGCAATGGACAATTGGGATGAAATCCGCACCGCCTTTCAGGTTGCCCGCAAGGGAACAGTCAGCGGCGCGGCCGAGCAGCTTGGGGTGCACCATGCCACTGTGATCCGTCATATTGATGCGCTGGAAACCCGGCTGGGCGTCAAGTTGTTTCAGCGGCATGCGCGCGGATATACAGCAACCGAAGCCGGCCAGGACCTGCTGCAGGTCGCACAGGCCACCGATGACCAGTTCACCCAGCTGGCCGGGCGGATCAGGGGACAGGGCGAGGGGGTGTCAGGCGATCTGGTTGTGACCTCGCTTGGGATGGCCTCGCGGATGCTGACGCCCATCCTTGTAGCATTTCAGGTCGCCCATCCCGAAGTGCGCGTCAGATACCGAACGGGCGAGCGGGTCTTTCGGCTGGAATATGGCGAGGCGCATGTCGCGATCAGGGCCGGTGCAATGCCGGAAGAACCTGACAATGTGGTGCAACCCTTCATGTCCCAGCAAATGGCACTTGTCGCGTCTGACACATATATCGCCCGGCATGGCAAGCCCAATGGGGTCGACGACCTGCAGAACCATCTGTTCGTCAGCCATGACGACGACAACCATCGCGCTCCCTTTGTGCGCTGGCTGCGCGGTGTCGTCAGCGCAGATCGGTTGACCTACCGGGCGACGGATAACCGCAACATGATGGATGCGATTGTGGCTGGCGCCGGGATCGGATTTGTCTTGTCGCAAGAACTCGACCGGCACCCGGAACTGACAGAAGTCATTCCACGGCATGAGGAATGGGCCGCGCCGCTATGGCTGGTGACACATGTCGACCTGCACCGGACCACAAAGGTGCAGGCATTCCTGCGGTTCCTCAAGGATCACGTCAAACCGGCCAAAAACTGATGACAGGCGCACGGGCCGGGCATCTGGCCATGTTGCTGTTTTCGATGCTGGTGGCAGGATCTTTTGCGCTGGGCGCGTTGGCGGCCAATGCCATATCGCCGCTTGCGCTCAATGCGGTCCGGTTCTGGATCGCGGTTCTGGTCATTGGGCTGGCCGTCGTCGCAACGGGCGGTGCGCGGCGCGCGGCCTTGGATGCGCCATGGCGCTACATTGTGCTGGCCGGCTTTTTCACCACCTATTTCGTACTGATGTTCGAAGGGCTCAAGACGGCGCCACCGGTCAGCGCGGCGGCGGTGTTTACGCTGACACCCATACTCAGCGCGGGTTTTGGGTATTTGCTGTTGCGCCAGGTGCTGACAGCCCGGATGGCGGCAGCACTTGGGATCGGCGCAATTGGCGCGCTTTGGGTGATCTTTCGGGCAGACTTTGCGGCCCTCATGCGATTTGAAATCGGGCAGGGAGAGCTGATCTACTTTTGGGGCTGCGTTGCGCACGCGATTTATACACCTCTGGTGCGCCTGTTGAACCGGGGAGAACCTGCACTGGTCTTTACATTCGGAACATTGCTGGCAGGGGCCATCATGCTCAGCCTCTGGGGGTGGACGGATCTTCGGGACACGCCGTGGACAGGCCTGCCCGCCATCGTCTGGGTGACGATCGGCTACACGGCCATTTTCGCCAGTGCGGCAACATTCACGCTGTTGCAATTTGCGACGCTGCGTCTGCCAAGCTCCAAAGTCATGGCCTATACCTATCTGACGCCATCGTGGGTTATTGTCTGGGAAATCGGGCTCGGCGGCATGCCGCCGCCCGCACTTGTGCTGATCGGCCTCGGGCTGACAGTGGTGGCGCTGATCATGTTGCTGCGGGCATAAAAAAGCGCGGCATGCCCCGTTTATGATGGCGCATCCAGTTCGCGGGCCAGAAAAGCCTCGAACTGGTCCAGGTCCAGAGGTTCCATCTGACCAAATCCTTGCATCCAGACCGATGCCTCGCGCAGCGCGTCTGGTTCAAGTTTGCACCATTTCACGCGTCCGCGCTTTTCCTGGCTGATCAACCCTGCAGCCGTAAGCACACCAAGATGTTTGGAGATCGCGGCCAGGGATATCGCAAATGGCTCTGCCACATCCGTCACGGCCATATCATCTTCCAGCAGCATCGACAGAATGGCGCGGCGGGTCGGATCGGCAAGGGCCGCAAAGACGGTATCAAGAGCAGGGGCCATGGATGCGATTAAGGCGGAATGCCGCGAAACGTCAACCAAATGGTTGAATATCCAGCTCGCGCGAATGGGCCCGGCTTGGATGCAAACCTACATATCATCTCGCCATAAATACTCATAAAAAACAACATCTTGCAGGCGTTTTTCGTTTGCTTGACTCTGTGCGGTCGCGACCCTAGACCATGCACATCCTTTCAAGGGTCCAATTGCATGTCTGATGATCTCGATCCTGACCGCCTCACAGCGCTGGAAGAGAAAATCAAAGCGCTGAAAACGCCAGAGCAGATCAAGGACCACGCAGAGGAACACTACTCTCAGGCGCAGCTTGCCTGGCGGATGGTGATAGAGCTTGTAGCTGGTCTCGCGATTGGCTTTGGCATCGGATACGGGCTGGATACCTTGTTTGGGACCATGCCGATTTTTCTGGTGCTGTTTATATTTTTTGGCCTCGCAGCCGGTGTTCTGACCATGATGCGATCCGCCAAAGAGGTGCAGATGAAGCAGCAAGCGGCTGCGGAAGAAAAGGGTGACGCAAGTGGCGACTGAAGACAAAGCCGAAGGTGGTCTGGTTTTCCATCCGTTGGACCAGTTTATCGTCAAGCCGTTATTCGGTGACGGGCCGGTTGCTTGGTACACGGTCACAAACGTAACCTTGTGGATGTTCATCGGTCTTGTCTGCATCATCGGGGTTTTCGCGCTCGGCAGCAAAGGTCGCGCCATCATCCCGTCGCGGATGCAGTCAATCGGCGAGCTGATTTACGGCTTTATCTACAAGATGGTCGAAGACGTCACCGGCAAGGATGGGGTCAAGTACTTCCCCTACATCATGACATTGTTTGTGTTCATCCTGTTCGCCAACTACCTGGCGTTGCTGCCGATGTCCTACAGCCCGACATCAATGATTGCCGTGACTGCGATCCTTGGTTTTGGCGTGTTTATCGCCGTGACAATTCTCGGCTTCGTCAAGAACGGTGCTGCCTTTCTTGGTCTCTTCTGGATGTCTGATGCACCGGCTGTGTTGCGTCCGATCATTGCGGTCATCGAGGTGATTTCCTATTTCGTGCGCCCGGTGAGCCACTCCATTCGTTTGGCGGGCAACATCATGGCCGGCCACGCAGTGATCAAAGTATTCGCAGGCTTCGCGGCGCTGACGCTGGTGTCCCCCGTTGCGATCCTGGGCATTACCGCCATCTACGGGCTCGAGGTTCTGGTGGCCGGTATTCAGGCGTATGTCTTTACCATTCTGACTTGTGTGTATCTGAAAGATGCATTGCACCCCGCACACTAACGACGGCGGGTGAAATCACCCGCCCCATAATTAACTTCCAATCGTAAGGAGAATACTCATGGAAGGCGAACTCGCACATATCGGCGCTGGTCTGGCTGCAATCGGCTCTGGTGCCGCTGCTATCGGTGTTGGCACCGTTGCCGGCAACTACCTGGCAGGCGCGCTGCGCAACCCATCTGCTGCTGCTGGCCAGACGGCCACATTGTTCATCGGTCTGGCATTTGCCGAAGCGCTGGGGATCTTTGCGTTCCTCGTATCGCTTCTGTTGATGTTCGCCGTTTAAGAACACGACCCATATCCTTACGTCTTGGTGGTGGCTTTCGCGTCACCACCAGGTAAACTTTCCAAGGAATTCGGGAGCCACCCATGGCGACAGAAACACATGATGCCGTAGCAGGCGCCTGCGTCGATGCAGGGGGCAGTGCCCTTGGCATGCCGCAGCTTTGCGCGGATTGGATCCCAAACCAGATTTTCTGGCTGCTGGTCACCTTGGCCGCGATCTATTTCGTGATGTCCCGTATTGCATTGCCCCGCATCGGCGCGGTTTTGGCAGAGCGCTCAGGAACGATCACAAATGATATCGCTGCAGCGGAAGAGCTGAAGAACAAGGCGGCCGAAGCCGAATCGACCTATCAAAAGGCGCTGGTTGATGCCCGTGCGGAGGCCGCCAAGATCGTGGCCGCTGCCAAGGCGGATATTCAGGCCGAACTGGATGTCGAGTTGCAAAAGGCGGATGCAGAGATTGCGGCAAAGACCGCCGAAAGCGAAGCCGCAATTGCCGAAATTCGTGACGGTGCTGTCAAAAGCGTGACCGACGTTGCCAAGGCCACAACCAAGGAACTGGTTGCTGCCATGGGCGGGTCTGCCGATGCGAAAACAATCACGGCTGCCGTGAATGCACGGATGAAAGGGTAGGACATGCGCTATTTGATCACCGCCCTTGCCGCATTGAGTGCAACCCCCGCATTTGCCGCCGGGGACAAGCCATTCTTCTCGCTCGCGAACACAGATTTTGTTGTCTGGATTGCCTTCCTGATCTTCGTAGGCATCCTTGTCTATTACAAAGTGCCAGGCCTTGTGGGCGGCATGCTGGACAAGCGCGCCGAGGGCATCAAGGCAGAGTTGGACGAAGCCAAGGCCCTGCGCGAAGAGGCCCAGTCTTTGCTGGCCACCTACGAGCGCAAGCAGAAAGAAGTGCAGGAACAGGCCGACCGCATTGTTGCATCTGCAAAGGACGAAGCCACCGAGGCTGCTGCCGCCGCCAAGGATGACATTGCCAGGTCCATTACCCGCCGTCTTGCTGCCGCCGAAGAGCAGATCGCATCTGCACAGGCTGCCGCCGTGAAAGATGTGCGCGATCAGGCGATATCCGTTGCCGTTGCCGCAGCCAAGGACGTCATGGCGGACCAGATGGATGCTGCTGCAACCGGTGCCATGATTGATGATGCAATCGCAACTGTAGGCGAGAAGCTGCACTAGAACAGGGATGGATCAAGATCCATCCTACGAGCTTGCCCGGTTCCCGTCAGGAGAGCCGGGCTTATTCGTTGACAGCATGCCCTTGGCATTCTTGTCTGATGTCGGGGCCATGCAGCAAAGGATCTTGAATGCCGCGGATATGGGCAGCTGTTCTGCCGGCACTTGCCTATATCATGATCGTCGCGGTCGGGATGGTCTGGGCATACCGGCCTGATGACGGGACATCCGCGATTGCCGCGATGCTGCTGCGGCTTCTGGCGGTTCAGCTTTGCCTGATTGGGCTCTGCCTGCTGACGGTCCGTCGTGCCGTGCAGTGGCGCGATATCGGCTTTGGAGCCTTGCGCGCAAAAGAAATTCTATGGCTGGCCCCGTCCTATCTGACCCTGACCATCATGCTTGCTGATTTATGGCCCGCGCTATGGGCCGCAGGGGCAGACGACGCCATGCCAACTGTTTTGCTTATCCTGGCGCTGACCACCCTGTGCATCGGCTTTTCGGAAGAGGTGATGTTCCGCGGCATTGTTCTGCGCGGCGCGCTTCATGCGATCTCGCCGGTGCAGGCGATGTTGCTGAGTACGGTGCTGTTTGCCCTGATGCATGCGGCCAGCGGTATTGCAGGGCAAAGTGCGACCAACACGCTGCAGCAGATGGCCTTTACCTTTCTGGCGGGTTTCTTTCTGGCCCCAATTGCCTTGCGCATCGGGACCTTATGGCCCCTGATCCTGTGGCATTCGCTGTGGAACCTTGCGGTCTATGGGGGGCAAATCTGGGATGTGACCCACGGGATTGCTGTTACCGGGGTGCTGATCCAGGCCGTGCTGGCGCTGTGGCTTTGGGTTGATATCTGGCGGCGCGGGCTGCCCGCGACCTAGCGTCCTGGCCCTAGCGCCGGGCCTCGTGTTCGAACCGCTTTTGTGCAAACACTTCGTTCTGGGCGGCCTTTTTTTGATCAAAAAGTGACCCTTCGACAAAGTTCAGATGCGCCTCGACCGCTTGGCGGGCAGCCAGCGGGTCGCGGGCCTGCAAGGCCGTGTTGATCACCCGGTGTTGTTCCAGCAACGTCTCGCGCGTGGTCCGCTGCCGAAACATGATGGAGCGATTGTAAAAGACCCCCTCGCGCAGCAACTCATACATCGACCGCATCATATGGAGCATGATGATATTGTGACTGGCTTCGATGATCGACAGGTGAAAATCGGCATCCAGACTTGCCTCATCGGCGGGGTCGCGTTTCTGATGCGCCGCTTCCATCTTGGCAAATATTGCGTTGACGACCTTCAGGTCCGTATCGCTGGCCAGGCGGGCGGCACGTTCGGCGGCCAGCCCCTCCATGTCGCGGCGGAAGCTGATATAGTCAAATACGGCGTCGTCATGGGCTGAGAATAGCGTCACCAGTGCCGGCGAGAATGCCGATCCCAGGACGTCCGCGACATAGACCCCAGCCCCCGCACGTGATGCAAGTAACCCACGTTCCTGCAAATCTGCCAGCGCCTCGCGGAGAGAGGGGCGGGACACGCCCATCCGGTCGCTGAGCTCGCGCTCGGACGGGAGCCGTTCGCCCGGGCGCAGAATGCCGCGCAGGATCAATCCCTCGATCTGCTGGACAACGCCATGCGATAATTTTTCCTGGCTGACCGGTTCGAATGGCATCTGCTTCCCCGCCTGATTGGTCAATTTATATGACCAGCCGGGGGTGGTTCACAACAAAAAAGGGGCCGCGCCGGGCGCGACCCCCTTGTTTGCGTCTGCTGAGATCAGTTTGGCGTGATGATGATCTCGACCCGCCGGTTGGCCTGACGCCCGGCGGCGTTCAGGTTGCTTGCAACGGGCTGGTTTTCACCGGCCCCGATAGAGCGTACGCGTGCGGGCGAGACGCCATTGCTGAGCAGAATTGAGGAAACGGCCTGTGCGCGGCGCTGCGACAGATCCTGGTTAAATGCGGCGTCACCAACGTTATCTGTGTGTCCGATGACATTCACAGCGGTGTTGGGATAGTTGTTCAGAGAGTTTGCGACAATCCGAAGCTCGTTCTGGGAGACGCTTGAGACCGCAGTGCTGTTGGTTGCAAAGAGCAGGTCCTGCGACAAAACGACAACCAGATTGCTGCCATTGTTGGAGACACCGACATCATTGCGCAACTGGCGGCGAAGTTCTTCGGCCTGCTTGTCGAGGTTGTTGCCCACAGCAGCACCCACGCCAGCACCCAGCGCGGCGCCGATCAAAGCGGCCTGGTTCCGTTCGCGATTGCTTCCGTTATTGTTGGCCAACGCGCCGACAACAGCGCCGCCGATCGCGCCGATGGCTGCCCCTTGCTGCGTGTTCTGATTGCTGTTTGGCCCGGTCGGGTCGCAGGCAGCAACAAATGTCAAAGATGCCGCAGCGATGGCGAGGGGAAGTTTCGAAATGATCATGGTCGTGATTCCAACTGATATGGGTGCGCTTGCGCGCGTTTTGTGTAGCCAGCTTATGCCGGAAAGCATGCTGCTATCCAATAACGCATCCGGCACTAGCAGGGTTCCGCCGATGTTATGACATATCGGCTTGTGCGTCGATCCGCGCGGATTCCCATGCCAGCATGGCCCGTTTGACCGGAAGGCCCCAATGATACCCGCCTAGCGCGCCTGATTTGCGCAATGCCCGGTGGCAGGGGATCAGCCAACTGACGGGGTTGCGGCCTACGGCCGTACC
This sequence comes from Yoonia sp. SS1-5, assembly GCF_038443705.2. Taxonomy (NCBI): domain Bacteria; kingdom Pseudomonadati; phylum Pseudomonadota; class Alphaproteobacteria; order Rhodobacterales; family Paracoccaceae; genus Yoonia; species Yoonia rhodophyticola. The sequence goes on from NZ_CP151767.2 coordinate 3,703,813, forward strand.
AACGGCCCTGACGGCCTTGGGGTTGCCGATGGATTGGGCGATCTCTGAATAGGTTGTCACGTGCCCCGATGGGATTGACAGCAGCGCCTCCCACACTTTCAGTTGAAAAGGTGCGCCGATCATGTGCAGTTGCGTTTCGCCCGTCTGGCCGAGCGCGGCCTGCGCCCAGGGGGTCAGGAAACCGGCGTCTTCGACAAAATTTGCTTGCGGCCAGCGCGACTTGAGGTCGGCCATTGCCGGTTCGGGGCCGGATTCCGCGGCAAAGGCCAGCCCGCAGATACCGCGCGCTGTGCCCATGACCAATGCAGGGCCAAACGGGCTTTCGAACCAGCCCCAATGGATTGTCAGATCGGCGCCGTCCCGGGCATAGTCACCGGGGCTCATGGCTTCCCAGCGGACAAAGAGGTCATGCAGACGCCCGCTGCCGGAGAGGCCCACTGCATGGGCCGTGTCCAGCGTGGTGAACCGATCCCGCAGCAGGGCCTTGGCATGGGCCAGTGTCAGATATTGCTGGTATCGCTTTGGTGACACCCCGACCCAGGTTGAAAACAGGCGCTGGAAATGCGCCGGGCTCATGTTCATGTCCGTCGCCAGATCGGCAAGCGTCAGGGGCTGATCGCCCGCCGCGTCAATGGCCGCGATGGCGCGCCGCATGACGTTGTAGTGATATGTGTCTGTCTGTTCCATGTCCCCAAAGCTAGGCTGTGTTGCGTGGCGTGACGACCCGGAAATTGCGTATCCCGGCCTTGCCCCCGCGCCGTCGCGCGGGCATATCGTCCCTATGGCAAAACAGCTTGATTATCATACCATTCGCGAAATTTTCGACCGGTTTCACTATGCCGAACCGGAACCAAAGGGCGAATTGGAGCATGTGAATGTCTACACGCTGGTTGTCGCTGTCGCCTTGTCCGCGCAGGCAACCGATGCCGGGGTCAACAAGGCCACGCGCGCGCTGTTCAAAATCGCGGACACCCCGCAAAAGATGCTGGATCTGGGCCTCGACGGGCTGACCGAGCATATCAAGACGATCGGCCTGTTTCGCCAGAAGGCCAAGAATGTCATCAGGATGAGCCAGATTCTGGTGGATCAGTTTGATGGCGAGGTCCCGAATTCGCGCGCCGCGCTGCAATCACTTCCCGGTGTGGGCCGCAAGACTGCAAATGTCGTGCTGAACATGTGGTGGCAACAGCCCGCCCAGGCGGTGGATACGCATATTTTCCGGATCGGCAACCGGACTGGCATTTGCCCAGGCAAGGATGTGGACGCGGTCGAGCGCGCGATTGAGGATCATATTCCCGCTGACTATCAACTTCACGCGCATCACTGGCTGATCCTGCATGGCCGTTATGTCTGTGTGGCCCGGAAACCCAAATGCGCGGCCTGTCTGATCCGCGATCTATGTATGTTTGAGGATAAAAACCTATGACCAATTTCAATGTGATCGGGATCGGCAACGCCATTGTCGATGTGATCAGCCATGGCGAAGATACATTTCTGGATCACATGGGGATTGAGAAGGGCATCATGCAACTGGTCGAGCGTGACCGGGCAGAGGTGCTGTATGCCGCGATGAAAGATCGTGTCGAAACTCCGGGTGGATCCGTGGCCAACACCATTGCCGGGCTTGGCACCTTGGGGCTGTCGACAGCCTTTATCGGCAAGGTAAAGGACGACGCCCTGGGCCGGTTCTATGCCAAAGGGATGGAGGATGCCGGAACCGCGTTTCCCAATCCCCCATCGCAAACCGCCCAGGCCCCCACATCGCGATCAATGATTTTCGTCTCCCCCGATGGTGAGCGGTCGATGAACACCTATCTTGGCGCGGGTGCCGATCTTGGGTCCGCCGATGTTCCTGCTGGTTTGTTTGATGCCGGTGGTATCCTGTTTCTGGAAGGGTATCTGTTCGACAAGGATGACGGCAAAACCGCCTTTGCCGAAGCATCCCGTCTGATGCATGCCGCTGGCGGTAAGTCGGGGATCACATTGTCAGACCCGTTCTGCGCCGACCGTCACCGTGCCGATTTTCAGCGCCTCATCACCGAGGAGATGGATTTCGTCATCGGGAACGAGGCGGAATGGACCACCTTGTATCAGACCAAAGACCTTGACGCCGCGCTCGATCAGGCAAGTGCGGTGTGCGAAACGGTTGTGTGCACCCGGTCGGGCGATCCCGTGCAGTTGCGGCGCGGCGCCGAGCGGACCGAAGTCCCTGTCACCCGGGTTGTTCCTGTTGATGCGACCGGTGCCGGCGATCAGTTTGCTGCCGGGTTTCTTTATGGATACGCGAGGGGCCAGTCCTTAGAGATTTCGGGAAGAATGGGCGTGATCGCAGCTGCCGAGGTTATTGGTCATGTTGGCCCGCGCCCCAAGGCCGATCTGAAAACCCTGTTCAAGGATGCGGGACTGATCTGAACCAAAGCCGGTCCAGCGCGTCAATTGCCGCGGGATCGAACCGGTCTTCTTCCTTCCAGTATTTTCCGGACGGGACGTAGTAGTTTAGCGCGTCTTCGCGGGCCAGGGCGGTGGCGACGATCCCTGCGTCTGGCGCGATTGGCTGCACATCTGCAAGGGTGTCAGGTTGCGCGCGCGGAAAGACCAAACGGCTTTCGTCGCGCGAAAGATTGACCATGGCGCAACCCTGTCGCGCGGCGAGTGCCATCAGCCGGGCGGATTTCGCCTCGAGATGACGCAGGCTGATATCGGCGCGCAGCGGGTCTGCCGCGCCTTTCCCGTAGAAATGGGTCTTACTGCTGCCGGCATAGACCATGTCACACCCGAAAAGCGCGATGACCCGTGGCTTCAACGCCGCCAGCGCCCAGTATGATGCGGTGAATGCCATGGTCCCGCCGGCATAGACGAAGCCGCCAAAGCTGTTTTGCAGCGGCACGTAATCGGCGGCACGAATGATCCGCTGGTCTGGTTCGATTTGATCCGGTTGCCGGTCGGTTGGGAAATCATCTGGGTATATCAGATCGTCCCAGTCAGGGCGCACGGCCCAGGCGTTGTTGATGGCAACAATGCGATCAAAAGGCGCGCGCGGCCAATTGCGGCATGTCACCACATTGGGCCCGCTGCCAAGGATCAGGACGATAGACATGATGAAGGACTTTTTGCTGCGATACGGGTGAGGAGTTAACGCGATTGGCCAAACAGTCGAGCATGGCGGCTGTTTTTTGCGTCGTCTGCCCGGCTATTGGCGAAGTTTCGCGTGGACCTCGTCGAGATCAATGTCGCCCACAGGCATCTTGTTGCCCGGGTTCTGGGCGTCATATTTGAACAATTGAAAGTCCTTCTTGTAGATCTCGTAGACCAGATGCATCGACAGGTCGTCGAAATAGTCTTCGACCGGATGGGCGCGTTTGGGGCCGTGCCCTTCGCTTTCATTAAAGCGCGGTATCGCGGCCAGATCGACGGGGTGGGCTGTTTCAATGCCGTTCAGGACATCCTGCATCCCGTCGTTGAACTGCTCTGTCCAGAAGATCTTGTCGTAGCGGCCGCCGTTGACGATGAAGGTCGAGATATGCCCTGACATGGCCGACCAATGAATATCAGGCTCCATCGGGCGCCGCCATCTGATCGTGTCGCGGGCAAAAAGCAAAAAGCGCCGGAAACTCTTGATCTGATCGAATGCAAACCCTGTTTCAGGATCGCCGACCTCAATCCCGTATTTCTGGATCAGAAGCGGGACGAGATTGCCGCGATAGCGTTTGCCGTTGCGTTGGATGCCACAGATCTTGTCGAAAAAGGACGACAGAATGCGGGTGTAAGGATTGCGCACGCATGTAAACGCATAGCTGCCGTGGCTTTGGACGTTGCGGGTGATCAGCGGCTTGCTGTCCTCCATCGCCCATTTGTGCAGGCCCTGCTTGGCATCGTGGATGTCGCCATCAAAAAACTGCCCGTGATCGGAATAGTACATGATCTGACCGATGGTCGAACACGCACATTTCGGCACCACGCGGTACACCACGCTTTCGCTTTGTGTCATCCATGTACCCGGGAAACTCATACTTTGCCTTGCCTTTGCCGCCTGAAACCGGTTTTCAACCTTATCCTCGCACTAAAGAGCAAAGAAACCCTGTCTATTCAACGTCTGTTCACGTTATGACGGGAAAACAGCTATACGATCCGGGACGCGACACAAGACATATGGCAAGAATTGCATTCATTCTACTATGCCACAAAAACCCTGACGCGGTGGTTCAGCAAGCCAAGCAGTTGACCGCGGCAGGTGACTATATCGCGATCCATTTTGATGCGTCCGCACCGGCGGATGCGTTTGCGACGATCCGGACAGCCCTGGCCGGCAACCCGAATGTCGTCTTCGCGCCGCGCCGCGTAAGATGTGGCTGGGGACAATGGAGCCTGGTGCAAGCCACTTTGAATGCGCTGCAGGCGGCCGTCGATGCGTTTCCGCGCGCCAGTCATTTCTACATGGTGTCAGGCGATTGCATGGCGATCAAATCGGCCAGTTATGCCCATCAGTTTCTTGACGCGCATGACGTCGATTACATCGAAAGTTTCGATTATTTCAACAGCAACTGGATCAAGACCGGCTTTAAGGAAGAACGGCTGATCTACCGGCATCTGTTCAATGAACGGACCCAGAAGTGGTTGTTTTACAAAAGCTTCGAGATGCAAAAGAAGTTGGGGATTACCCGGCAGGTGCCTGCGGACCTGCAGATGATGATTGGCAGTCAATGGTGGTGCCTGCGCCGCCGCACCGTCGAGGCTGTGTTGTCCTTTCTGCGCAACCGCCGCGACGTGATCCGGTTTTTCAAGACCACCTGGATTCCTGATGAGACGTTTTTTCAAACCCTTGTGCGCCATCTGGTGCCCGGGCGCGAAATCGACAACCGGACGCTGACATTTCTGATGTTCAGCGATTACGGGATGCCGGTGACTTTCTACAATGATCACTACGATCTGCTGTTGGGCCAGGACGGCCTGTTTGCGCGCAAGATCAGCCCCGAGGCGCAGGAACTGCGCGGCAGGCTTGGTGTTCTTTACGCCAGCGAGCGGACCGATTTTGTCATCTCGAACGAAGGGCGCAATCTGTTTGCCTTTCTGACCGGGCGCGGCCGTATTGGCCGCCGCTTTGCCCCAAGGTTCTGGGAAGAAGGCACGTCATTGGGCCGGGATCGCGAATTGCTGATCGTGTCCTGCAAAAAGTGGCACGTGGCCAAGCGACTGGTGGATGCCATCCGGCGGCACACCAATGTGCCCGCCCTGGACTATCTGTTTGACGAGGCCGACACGCCGATGCCTGATCTGGGTGGATTGGAAAAGACATTGGACAAACGCGCCCGTCATCGGCGCGCCGTGATCCGTATGCTGTTTGATCATTTTGAAAGTGATCGTCTGGTGATTTGTCTGGATACAGCGCGCATTGATTTGATGCATGACTTTTTCACGGACAAATCGCTGACCCGCTTGTTGGAGATCGAGTGCAGCTTTGACGATGATTATCTGATAGGCCACGCCCGCCGGATCGGGTTGGTCGGGGATCAGACCAGTGATGAGACCATTGCCCGATTGCTGCCAACCATCCGCCACGACATGGTGCATCAACGTGACGTGATCCGCGACGCAGAATTTCCCGGCACCCAGCGGCTGCGCGAAAAAGCGGATGTCGCAGAGAACGCCCATGCGCTGTCGCAGTTTCTTGGTGTGACCCCGGATGTGGCCGCCAAACTGGCCGAAACCCCCTATCTTTTTGTCGATTGAGGTCCAGAACATGCAGTACGACTATGATGATCAGAATATCTTTGCCAAGATTTTGCGCGGCGAAATTCCAAACACGACCGTATTCGAGAATGACCACGCGCTGGCATTCAATGATATCAATCCGCACGCGCCAGTGCATGTGCTGGTGATCCCCAAAGGCGCTTATGTCAGTCTGGATCATTTTGCCCGGGATGCCAGTGCGGCCGAACAGGTCGGGTTCCTGCAGGCGGTGGCAGAGGTCTGCCGGATCTGCGATGTCGAGGAAGGGTTTCGCGCGATCTCGAACACGCGCACGCATGGGGTGCAGGATGTGCCGCATTATCACATGCATATTATCGGGGGCAGGCAATTGGGCCGCATGCTGCCAAATTGAGCGCTGACGCGCACATGATTTTTTGGTCGTCCAGCCGCGGTTCGCAGGCTGGTCAGCCGCCTTTGGACGTCAGGGCCAGAAAGACATCTTCGAGATCGGCCTCGCGCGTTTTGACGTCCTGAATGGTGATATTGGCGCCGCGCAGCAGGTCGAGTACCGCATCCGCGCTGGTCTGCCCGCTTTGATAGGTAAAGCTAAGCGTGCCGTCATCATGCTTTTTGCCGGTGATTGCGGCGGGGAGGTCCGGCAACTGGCTGTCTTGCGCTGGCGTGATCACAAGCGTTTTGCTATCGAGCCGCCCGAGCAGATTTGCGGTACTGTCCCTGATGATCACTTCACCATGGTTGATGATGGCGATGTCGTCACACATCTCTTCGGCCTCTTCGAGATAGTGTGTTGTCAGGATGATGGTCATCCCTTCATCGTTCAGCCGTCGCACATTCTGCCACAGCAGATTGCGCAGCGCGATGTCCACCCCCGCAGTTGGTTCATCCAGCACCAGAATTTGCGGGGAATGCACCAGCGCCTTGCCCAAAAGCAGTCTGCGCCGCATCCCGCCCGATAGCGACCTTGCATAGGCGTTGGCCTTGTCTGTCAGGCCGATCAGCTCGAGAATTTCCGCCGTGCGCCGCTGTGACCGCGGGACCCCGTAAAGCCCCGCCTGTACGTCGAGCGATCCGGCTGGTGTGAAAAACGGGTCCAGATGTGGTTCCTGTGGCATGATCCCGATGGCGGCCCGGGATTGCCGTGGGTTCCTGTCCTGATCAAACCCCCAGATTTTCACCGACCCCGCCGATTTGACCACAAGCCCGGCCAGAATGTTGATAAGCGTCGACTTGCCCGCCCCGTTTGGCCCCAGCAGACCAAAGACCGATCCGCGCGGGATGTTCAGATCAATGCCTTTCAGCGCCTCTTTGGCCGCTGATTTGCCGGTGGCCGCATAGGTCTTTTTCAGGCCCGATATTTCTATCGCATTGTCTGTCATGCTGGTCTTTCTCTTGGTCGCGGGCTGCGGTATATCCGTGACCGATGTAGAGCGGGAACTGACCCGCGGCAACCAGACAGGTGACTTGATGACGACGCCTCCACCCGAGACCCGGATTGTGCAAGACTGGCGCGTGGCCTGTGATGGCGGCGAGGGTGCCCTGGGCCATCCGCGCGTCTGGCTGACAATTCCGCGAGAGACCGGTTTTGTCGAATGCCCCTATTGCGACGCGAAACTGGTCCATGAAGACATGGCTGACAAAGTCTGATCTGGCAGCCATCCTCGGAACATGGCACAACCTTCCCTGAACCGCGCAAGGGAGGCACCGGATGACCACAAAATTTGGCAAAGGCTGTCATCTGCACCTGATTGACGGGTCCGCCTTTATTTTCCGCGCCTATCACGCGCTGCCCCCGCTGACCCGCAAATCTGACGGGCTTCCGGTTGGGGCCGTCAGTGGTTTCGTCAACATGTTGCAACGCTATGTCGAGGGCAATACCGGCCCCGATGCTGCAACCCATGTTGCGGTGATTTTTGACAAGGGCAGCCACACGTTCCGCAACGATCTTTATGATCAGTACAAGGCCAATCGCGAGGCGATGCCCGAAGATTTGCGCCCGCAGATTCCGCTGACCCGGACGGCCACCAAGGCGTTCAACATCGCCTGCGAAGAGATCGAAGGGTTCGAGGCGGATGATATCATCGCAACCTTGTCCCATCAGGCCCGCGATGCCGGTGGGCGCGTGACCATCGTGTCCTCTGACAAGGACCTGATGCAGTTGGTCGGTGATGGGGTTGAAATGCTTGATCCCATGAAAAACAAGCGTATTGACCGCGACGGGGTGGCCGAAAAATTCGGTGTTGGCCCCGACCGTGTGGTTGATGTGCAAGCGCTAGCCGGGGATTCGGTGGATAACGTGCCAGGCGCCCCGGGGATCGGGATCAAGACCGCCGCGCTGCTGATCAATGAATATGGTGATCTGGAAAGTCTTCTGGATCGTGCGGGTGAGATTAAGCAGCCCAAGCGCCGCCAAACCCTGATTGATCACCGCGCCCAAATCGAATTGTCCAAGACCCTTGTGCAACTGGATTGCGCGATGGACCTTCCCTTTGGCTTGGATGATCTTGAGATACGCGATGCGGATCCTGACGTCTTGATGGGTTTTCTGGCCGAAATGGAGTTTCGCACGGTCACCAAACGGATCGCCGAAAAACTGGGTGTCGCGCCGCCGGTCATCGAAGCTGCACCGGTGGCCGAGGTCGCTGCCCCGGAAGCCGTGCCATTTGATCCCGAAAAATATGAATGTGTTGCTGATGCCGCTGCGTTGGATGTCTGGATCACCCGGATCAGGGAACGCGGCTATGTGGCGATAGACACAGAGACCACAGGCCTGAACGAGATGATTGCCGATCTGGTGGGCATCTCGCTTTGCGTCGAGCCGGGGCAGGCCTGCTATATCCCGTTGACGCATAAGGCCGCATCATCGGACGATCTGTTCGGGTCCGACGATATTGCGGCCGGTCAGATGGATTTCGAGACCTGTCTGGCGATGCTCAAGCCGGTTTTGCAGGATCCTGCGATCCTGAAAATCGGGCAGAACATGAAATATGATGCCAAGATTTTTGCCCGGCTTGATATCGCCGTCGCCCCAATTGATGACACGATGCTAATGTCCTACGCGATGAATGCGGGCCTGCATAATCACGGGATGGATACGCTGTCTGACCGGTATCTGGCGCATACCCCCATCCCGATCAAGCCGCTGCTTGGCACGGGTAAGTCAGCCATCACCTTTGATCGGGTGCCGATTGAAAAGGCGGTCGCTTATGCGGCCGAGGATGCGGATATTACCTTGCGTCTTTGGCAGCAGTTCAAGCCGCAATTGCATGTCAAACGGGTGACCACGGTCTATGAGACCCTTGAACGGCCGCTTGTCCCGGTGCTTGCCCAGATGGAACGTCATGGCATCAAGGTTGATCGCGATACGCTGTCACGCATGTCCAATGCCTTTGCCCAAAAAATGGCGGGTCTTGAGGCCGAACTGCACGAGATGGCCGAACGCCCCTTTAACGTACAGTCGCCCGCGCAGGTGGGTGAGATCATGTTTGATCAGATGGGCTTTGAGGGTGGCAAGAAAACCAAGACCGGGCAGTGGTCAACACCTGCGGATGTTTTGGAAGATCTGGCGACAGAGCATGATTTCCCCGCCCGCGTGCTGGATTATCGGCAACTGCAGAAGCTGAAATCAACCTATACGGACGCATTGCAGGAACATATAAATGCTGAAACCGGCCGTGTGCATACCTCGTATTCCATTGCGGGCGCCAATACCGGACGGCTTGCATCGACCGATCCGAACCTGCAGAACATCCCGATCCGGACCGAAGAGGGGCGGCGCATTCGCGAGGCCTTTGTCGCCGAACCTGGCAAAGTCATTGTTGCACTGGATTACAGCCAGATCGAGCTGCGCATTCTGGCCCATATCGCCGGGATTGATGCGCTGAAACAGGCGTTCCTTGACGGGATCGACATTCACGCGATGACCGCGTCCGAGATGTTTGACGTGCCACTGGACGAGATGACCCCAGAGGTCCGCCGCCAGGCCAAGGCGATCAATTTCGGCGTCATTTACGGCATTTCCGGGTTTGGTCTGGCGCGTAATCTGCGCATTCCCCGGGGCGAGGCGCAGGGGTTTATCGACCGCTATTTCGAACGCTTCCCGGGCATCCGCAAATATATGGATGATACGGTCGGCTTTGCCAAAGAACATGGCTATGTGCAGACGCTGTTCGGGCGCAAGATCAACACGCCCGAGATCAATGCCAAAGGGCCACATGCCGGATTTGCGAAACGTGCAGCAATCAACGCACCCATTCAGGGCACGGCAGCGGATGTGATCAGGCGGGCCATGGTCCGGATGCCTGCGGCGATTGACACGCTTCCGGCCAAGATGTTGCTACAGGTCCATGACGAATTGATCTTTGAAGTGGAGGCGGCAGCCGTTGATGACCTGATCGGTATCGCGCGCGATGTCATGGAAAACGCAAGTGATCCTGCCGTGAAACTTGATGTGAAGCTGGCCGTTGATGCAGGGCAGGGGGCAAACTGGGCCGAGGCGCATTAATGCCGGCATTCAGCCTTTCAGACGCAACAGAATGCTTTGGTATCATCCTCGGAACAGAGCGTTTTGCAGCGTGCCTGACTTTCTATCGCGATACGCTGGGCCTGCCGGTCTGGTACGAAAAAGAGGCGCTTGTCTGTCTGCGGTTTGGTGCTGGCTATCTGATGATCGAAACAGGTGGCATGGCGCGCGACGGGCGCAAACCCAATCGCGAGAACCCCACGATGTTGCGTTTCAATGTGGACGATGTGGATCAGGCCGCCGACGCCTTGATTGCGCGCGGGGTGGACGTGACCGTGCGCGTGTTTGATTGGGGGAAAGTCGGGACCTTTCATGACCCCGACGGGAACGCCTGCGAACTCAAGAACGCAGACGATCCATTCTTTCAACTGTAACTTTCGGCATGTGTGGGAAGACCCGAGGTATCCGGCCTTCCCTGCAAGCTTTAGTTAACCGATTTCGCCTCGACCAGGTTCGCATCGGTCTTGCCGGCTGCCGAAATCTCGATCCGGCGCGGTTTCAGCGCCTCAGGCACTTCGCGGACAAGGTCGATGTGCAGCATGCCGTTTTCATGGCTGGCCTCGGTCACGCGGACATGATCGGCCAGGTGGAAACGGCGCTCGAACGCCCGCGTGGCGATGCCGCGATGCAGGTATTTGCGGTCCGCATCGTCATCAGCCTTGCGGGCCGTCACATGCAGTGACCGGTCCTTGACCTCGATGGCGAGGTCATCATCAGCGAAACCGGCGACGGCAATCGAGATGCGCCAGGCGTCATCATCGGTTTTTTCAATATTGTATGGGGGGTAGCTGTTTTGGCCGACGTCACTGGCCAGCGCCCGATCCATCAGATCGGCAATCTGGTCAAAGCCAACGGTGGCACGGTAAAGCGGTGTAAGATCAAAACTACGCATATTTGGTCATCCTCTATCAAGCGATAACAGTGTTTTGCCTTCCCGAATGGGACAGGCGTCTGGTTGCCGGGGCCCTTCATGGCACCCCGGTATTGCCAATGTGGGAAGGACAAACCGGGGTTTCAAGACCCCCTGCGCAGTCAGTTGGATCGGACGAATTTCGCGCCGGTATCGTTGCGCTCGCCGGTGGTGATCAGCCGTTGTGTGCCGCCGGGGCGGGCGGGCCCGAAGGCTGCGAAATGCGACAAAAGGGTTGTTAGCGGCCCGTTCAGCGAGGTGCCCAAGGACACTTTTTCCCCATCAACCTGCGCCATGGCCGAGACAACCGACGCGATCCGCGTTTCACCATCGCGGATCACAAAAACAGGCGCCCCGCTGGACCCGAATTCAACATCGCAGGTCATTACAATGACCCCGGTTTGCCGGCCCAGCACGGTGCAGACCTCCTGCAGGCTGGCAGCCTCTTCACGGCCACGGCCATAGGATACAACGCCAACTTCGTCACCCGTCAGGGGCCGCTCGGCGATCTGATATGGTTTTACCCGCGTTGTCCGGATGGCTTGCGACAATTCCAGAACGGCGATGTCCTTGGCTACCCCGGCAGGGTCAGTTGCGGTGTCATCGTGAATGTAGTCGGGATGGGCGACGGCGCGAATGATGCGCCGCGTTGCCTCGGCCCTGCCATCGCGCAGCCCGGCCCGAAACTCGAACCGATCAGTGCTGATCAGGCTTCCATCGCGTTCATAAAGACAATGGGCCGCTGTCAGGATCAGCCGTTCGCGGATCAAGGCGGCGGTGCAAAAGCCTTTGCCGCGGATGTCCAGACGCCCCACGCCTTCCCAGCCGCGGCTGTCCTGCCGCGTTTGCAGCGTGACCAAATCAGAGGATTCCTGCGCGGCCAGCTGCGCGGCGCCGAAAACCCAAAAAACAACTAAAAGTAGAAACTGCCGCATCGCCTGACCTTATTCGCTCGGCTTACGATGCGAAAGAGATACGGCAGCATTATGACGTCAACGTAGCATTGGTACCGCAGGGGCGGGATTATCTTGCGCCAATAACGCGGGCGGCTGCGGCCCGCCTGTCGCCCAATCCAGCAGTTCGACCGTGTGCACAATCGGCACATCGGTCGCGCCGCCGATCTGCATCATGCAGCCAACGTTGCCGGCAGCAATGATATCGGGGGTCAAAGCCTCAAGCGTCTGAACCTTGCGCGTCTTGAGTTGTTTGGAAATCTCGGGCTGCATCAGGTTATAGGTCCCTGCCGACCCGCAGCACAGATGGCTATCTGCCGGTTCCAGCACTGTGAACCCCGCACGTTTGAGCAGATCTTTCGGGAACGTCTTGATCTGTTGGCCATGTTGCAGTGAGCAGGCGGCATGATATGCGACTTTCGTGTCGTTGTTGTCGCCTTCGGGCAAGTCCAGCTTCATCAGGATTTCAGACACATCCATCGCAATGGCCGACACGCGCGCCGCATCTTCGGCCAGTGGATCATTGCGGAACATATGCCCGTAATCCTTGACCGTCGTGCCGCAGCCGGAGGTATTGATGACGATGGCATCAAGGCCACCGTTGTCGATTTCCTTGGCCCATGCCCTGATGTTTTTGGCGGCGGTCGCGTGGCTTTGGTCTTCCTTGCCCATGTGATGGGTCAGCGCGCCGCAGCAACCGGCGCCTTCGGCTACCACAACCTCGGCCCCGAGCCGCGTCAGCAGCCGGATTGTGGCGTCATTGATATCGGTGTTCAGCGCTTTTTGCGCGCAGCCTGTCATCAGGGCAACGCGCATTTTCTTGTCTTGCGCGGGAAATGTCTGCGGGTCGTCATTGCGGCTGACCGGGGGGATCGTCTTAGGGGCCATTTCCAACATTGCCCGCAGCCGCGCGTCGGGCATGAACCGCGCAAAGGGACGCCCAATCTTGGCCCCCAGCAAGGCGACCCGGAACCGCATCGGGTAGGGCAGAATGCGGGCAAGCATCCACCGCAGCGCCCTGTCCGACCACGGCCGGTCATAGTTCTTTTCGATATAGGCGCGGGCGTGATCGACGAGATGCATGTAATGCACGCCCGAAGGGCAGGTCGTCATGCAGGCCAGGCAGGACAGGCAGCGGTCAATATGTTTGACCGTCCTTTCATCGGGCACATGCTCGTTCTCGAGCATATCCTTGATCAGGTAAATCCGCCCGCGCGGGCTGTCCAACTCATCACCCAGGACCTGATAGGTGGGACAGGTGGCGGTGCAAAAGCCGCAATGCACACATCTGCGCAAAATCTCGTTGGCGCGCTGGGTGCCGGGATCAGTAAGCTGTTCGGGGGTGAAAGTTGTTTGCATTAGGTCATCATCCCCAGATTAAGTATGCCGCGCGGGTCGAATTTGGACCGCAGGCCTGCAGTGATCGCGGCCAGCGGTGCGGGTTCTGGTTGGAAGGTGGGGGCATCGGTTTTGCCCCGGATCAGGGTCGCGTGGCCGTCGAAATCGCCCATCCGTGCGCGCAGATCGCCGCCCTCGCTGAGCGCCCAGATCAGCCCGCCGCCCCAGTCGTATTGCACGGCCTTTGCGCCCATTTTGCCCGCCAGCGCCTCGGCGTCAGAGGGTTTGACTGATATCCGCCAGACATCGCCGGGTTGGCCGGCAAAGGCGGTCACATCGCGGATGGCGGCCCAGGTTGCCGCGACTGTTTTGGCGTCATGATCGCTGTTTGCCGTCCCAAATTTTGACAACAGCTTTGTCACCTGTTCCGCGCGGTAGGCCACTGAACTTGCGAAACCTTCCAGGCGGAATTGGGTTTTTCCAGCAATTGGATCATGCGCCACGCCTGTGACCTCAAACGGGGAGGAAAGTGCGGCCGACATCGCGCTGATGGCTGTTGCATCGTCCAGCCCATCAAGGGTCAATGTCGCTTGCGCCTCGACCCCGGGCAGCACCTTGAGCGAGACCTCAGTCAGCACACCAAGCGTGCCGTAAGACCCCGTCATGAGTTTGACCAGATCATAGCCGGTCACGTTTTTCATCACCCGCCCGCCGTTTTTGATGATCGTGCCAGCACCGTCGACAAAGCGGACGCCCAGCATGAAATCGCGACATGCGCCGACGGATATGCGGCGGGGGCCAGAGACGTTACCAGCGACCACACCACCAATGGTTGGCGTGCCTTCGGTGCCCAATAACGCGCGGTGGTCCATAGGTTCAAACGCAAGGCGTTGGTTCTGTTTGGCCAGCGTTTTTTCAATCTCTGCCACCGGGGTGCCCGCATGCGCGACAAGCGTCAAAGCGCCTGGTTCATGCAGTGTGATTCCGCTGATCTTGGCCGTGCTCAGCGTCGCCCCTTCGTTGGTCCCAATCGGGCGGGTGCCGCCGCCTATGATATGCATTGGGCTATCAGCGCTCGCGATGATCGCCGCAAGCTCGGCTTCGTTTTTGGGTGTCATTTGAATGCCTTATGCTGCCCGACGTGATTGTGACGTATCAAGCGGAAAGACCTTGGCCGCGTTTAGTAGCCATTTGGGGTCAAACACATCCTTGATCGCCATCTGTGCTTCCAGGTCCGCCGGATCAAACTGCACATTCATCAGATCGCGTTTTTCGATGCCGACGCCATGTTCGCCGGTCAGGCAACCACCAACCTCGACACAAAGCTTGAGGATTTCGGCCCCGAATTCTTCGCAGGTTTCCAGATCGCCGGGTTTGTTGGCGTCAAACAGGATCAACGGGTGCATGTTGCCGTCACCTGCATGAAACACGTTACCCACATCCAGACCGAATTCCTTTGACATTTCACCAATGCGCTTCAACACGAAAGGCAGAGAGGAAACGGGGATCGTGCCGTCCAGGCACATGTAATCGTTGATTTGGCCCATCGCCCCAAACGCAGATTTGCGGCCCAGCCAGATGCGCCCGGCTTCTTCGGCATCCTTCGCTTCGCGCAGTTCGACCGGGTTATGTTTGCGCGCGATTTCCATGATGAGCGCCAGCTGGTCGTCAATCTCTTGTTCTGAGCCTTCGACCTCTACTATCAGCAGTGCTTCGCACATCGGATAGCCCGCTTTGGCGAAATTCTCGGTCGCTTCGATGCAGGGGCGGTCCATGAATTCGATGGCGACGGGTAGGACGCCTGCCTTGATGATGTCGGTCACAACCTGGCCGGCCACTTCGGAACTGTCATAGCCCATCAGCACGGGCCGCGCGCCTTCGGGTTTGTGCAGGATGCGCAATGTGGCCTCGGTCACAACGCCCAACTGCCCTTCAGAGCCGCAGATCAGCCCCAGCAGATCAAGCCCGCCTGCGTCCAGATGCGCCCCGCCGATATCAACAATCTGACCGTCCATGGTGACCATTTTGACGCCCATGAGATTGTTGGTCGTGACCCCATATTTGAGGCAATGCGCGCCACCGGAGTTCATGGCGATATTCCCTGCGATGGCGCAGGCCAATTGGCTGGACGGGTCAGGGGCGTAGAAAAACCCTTCTGTTTCAACGGCCCCGGTCACTGACAGGTTCGTGCGCCCGGTCTGGACCCGGATGTAGCGGTCGTCGTAATTGGTTTCCAAAACCGCGTTCATCTTGGCCACGCCAAGGATGACACTGTCGGCCGTAGGCAGCGCGCCACCGGCCAGCGATGTGCCCGCACCACGGGGCACGACAGGCACGTTCAGTTCGTGACAAATCTTTAGCACCGCCGCCACTTCGTCCGTGTTTGCCGGCAGGACGGCACACATTGGTGGGCAGCGATAGGCGGTCAGCCCGTCACATTCATAGGCGCGTGTTTCGGCAATATCAGAGATCACGGCATCAGACGGCAGGGCGGCAGAGAGGCGGCTGACAATCAGCGCTTTGCGCGACAGAACATCGGCGTCAGGGGTCGGCATTTCCATGATATATACCTCCGGATCAATGTGATTGGTAAAAATATATTACCAATTTTGAGATATGGCAAGTCTACAAGCAAATGGTTACACAAATCGCATGATCATATTGGACCATCTGAACTTGTTGACTGCTCTGGATTGGATCGCCGCGGGGCTGATTGTCTTGTGCTGGATCGTGATCGGCTTGTGGATTGAACATCCGGGCCTCAAGCGGCCATCGGTCACAGTTCTGATGTCGGACCGGCGCCGGGACTGGATGCGCGTTTTTGTTGGTCGCGATCCGCGCATCTTTGACAGCCAGATCCTGACCAGCCTGCGTCAGGGGACGTCCTTTTTCGCATCAACCTGCCTGCTTGCGATTGGCGGGGTTCTGGCGCTTGTGGGCAATACAGAGCCGTTGCGCGGCCTGTCGGCAGAAGTGACACAAATGCCCGTGCCTGTTCTTGTCTGGCAGTTGAAGCTGGGCCTTGTGGCGCTGTTTCTGACCAATGCATTCCTGAAATTTGTCTGGGCCAACCGCGTGTTCGGCTATTGCGCGGTTCTGATGGCATCCGTGCCCAATGATCCGGCCGACCCGGTTGCGTTTCCGCGGGCTGCCCAGGCGGCGGAATTGAATATTCGTGCGGCCATCAACTTTAACAGGGGGCTGCGTTCGATGTATTTCGCGTTGGGGGCGCTGGCATGGTTGATCGGACCATATGCCTTGTTCGCATCCACGCTGACGGTGTTCTGGGTTTTGTGGTCACGCGAATTTGCATCCGTCCCGCGCAGTATTCTGCTAGAAGAGGCATCATGAAATATTTTGCATTGTTCACGCTGCTTGCAGCGCCTGTTTTTGCCGATGAGCCCGTTGTCGAGGCCGTCACAATCGAAGGTGACCGGGTCAGTGTGACCCTGTCGCACCCGGATACCGGCTGGGATCACTATGCCGATGGATGGGAAGTGCTGGATGCGGATGGCAACAGTCTGGGGATTCGCGAGCTTGCCCATCCCCATGTGAACGAACAGCCATTCACCCGTTCACTTGGCGGGGTGCAGATTCCCGCCGGGGCGACATCGGTTTTTGTACGCGCCCGCTGCAATGTCGATGGCTGGTCGGACACTCTGTTCGAGGTCAGCCTGTCACAATAGCGTCGATGGTCGTCTCGGTCGCGCCGCCTAGATATTGAACCTTGACGGGCGGAACGTGGTGTTCACCAGATCGTTTTCGGGGTCCAGCACAAGCGGACGCCGGATGCCGGGCAGGGCGCAGACATCGTAAATCTCGGATGCAGGCCCGTCGATTGTCAGATGGTGGACCCGCACACCGCGATCCAGATCAATGATCGAGACCTGACAGAGCGGGTCCTCGCCTGCATCGGCCAACCGCCGGTTCAGGGGGGTGGCATCATTTCCCTCGAACACGCCTGCGCGCCTTGGTTTGGAGCTGCCAACAATCGCGAAGTTCTTCCAGAACGAAACCCCACGGGTAAACCCCGGGACCTCGCAGATGGTCTTGTAGGTTCCGGTCTCAACATCGACAGAGCCGAATTCCCCACGCCCGCTATTGGCCAGATAGAGCGTGTCGCGATGCATCTGCGGCGAGTGGGGCATATGCAGCCCGTCGCAAATGATCTGATCGGTTTGCACGTCAATCACCAGACCGGTGGCCTGATCCCGGGGCAGGTCGCGCCATCCGTTGACCGTGTTGGTCTGGGCAAAGCAGGTGGCATATTTCGGATGCCCCCGATGAAGGGCCAGGCAATTCAGGTGGCATCGGTCACCATATTCAAGCCCGTCAATAAAGGGCGGTTTCCAGACCGGCTCGAAACTCCACTTTTCATGCAGTTTTCCGATGCAGTTGAAATTGCAGGAGACAAAGAAAACGCCTTCATGGGACACCCGCACATCATGCAGGTTCACCATACCGGTGGTGGTCGCCCCCATCGGCACAAACACCGCGTCATTCCCTTGTGCGCTTTGCCCGGCACCCAGAAAATTCTCGAACCGCCAGACCTGATTATGCGATGCCATCCACAACGTATCGCCATGCAGGCTGATCCCCATCGCGCGCGGGAATGTCGCGTCGCAGAATTGCAGCTGTTCCATGTCGTTGACCCCGACCATGAACAATTTGCCCACATTGTAGGTATTGAACGCGATCGAAAGCTTGTTTTCGGCAAGCCATTTCTTGAAGCCGGATGAAGGCGTCAGCCCGATTGTCCTGCGTTCGACGTCTTTTGACGTGGGCGCGCGCAGGTCAAATTCGGCAATGTTTGTTTTTGAGTCGCTCATATCAAGATGTTAGGGCATCTTGTGCGGACAGGGTATCACTAGCTGTGCTTTATGGGCGAATGGCACCGGCCTCTGTAGCGAATGGGACAATAGCGCGATGCAAGACACACCAGACCAAGGCGGAATGATCGCGGTCTCACCTCTTTACCCCAACGATGATGTCATCAAGATCGTGGGCGAGGTCTGCTTTTTATGTTTTCATTCGACATTGTACCGGCATTGGTCAATGCGCGACATTGGCCGTGTTTTCGAGCCGCCGGTATACCTCAAGCAGTTTCATCTCTACCGCGCCCGCAACGTGGCGCGGGGGCTGGTCACTTGGGCGAAACTTGATGCCGCCGCAGAGGCCAAGCACATGTCCGGCGCAGGTCTTGACGATTTTGAAGAGTGGCGGTCAGGCGATCAATTCTGGATCATGGACTTGATGGCGCCCTGGGGCCATGGCCGGACTATCATCAAAAGCATATTGGCGACGTTCCCGGCAAATGACTTCAAGACCCTGCGTGTTCACAACGGAAAGCGGGCTGTCATGCACTGGACCCGGGCATCAGCGTCATCCCCATGGCGCCTGCACCGAAGCGCGTTGTCATAATCATGCCTGTTTTTCTTGGCAAAACCCGTGTAATGCATAGTCAACGCATCAATACGATCAAGAGTAAGCGACCATGGTAAGTTTGTCCGGCCCAACCACCGCCACCATCAGCGAAGACATCGATGGTGCCGGCACTGAAACGATCAGCGGCGTTGTCGCGAATAACGAACCCGGTGCCTTTGCGTGGCTTGCGGGTGGGTATACGGTTGTTGACGGCGTTGGTGCGGGCAACGGTACATTGACGATTGTCCAGAACACCGCGGATGGCGAAGGCGGCTATACTTGGACCTACACATTCGACTCGGATGATCCGTTTCTGGACGATCTGGATGATGGCGAAACACTGACACTCGATTTTACAATTCGGGTGACGGACGTCTCTTACACGCCGGGCGGCGGAAGCACGGTCAACGGCACGCAGGTCGTCGACACCCATACCGTCACCATCACGATCAATGGCCGCAACGAGGTCTGCTTTACGCCGGGCACCGAGATCATGACCCCAAGCGGGCCGGTATTGATCGAAAACCTGCGGGTAGGTGATATGGTTCTGACCCGGGACAATGGCGCAAAACCGATCCGATGGATTGCGTCGGCCAAGGTGGGTCACGCTTACCGGCGCGGGAACGACAATCTGGAACCCATCATGATCGCGGCTGGTGCGATATCGCCGGGCGTCCCTGCGAAAGACCTTGTCGTCTCGCCGCAGCACCGGGTGCTTTTGACGGGGCAGCATTGCGACCTTCTTTTTGGGGAACAGGCGATCCTTGCCAGCGCAAAGAACTTGTTGAACGGCGACACCATCCGCCATTGCGGTGACGCCTTTGCCGATCTCGAATATTGGCACATGATGTTCGATGATCACGAGATCGTCTTTGCCAATGGGTGCCCGACGGAAAGTCTCTATTTTGGCGATGTGGCGACGAACACATTGCCGGCTGCGCAATTGGCCGAACTACGTCATCTGTTTGGCAATGACCATGCGACCACAAAGCTGGCGTTTCCGGAACTCAAGGCGCATGAGGCTGCAGTACTGATGGCGTCGCCATCCGTGGCCAAACACTAAACGCGCGTAACTTTCTGCGGCGGCGCGACGCGTTTGGCGCCGCAAATATGCGGCCGTGGCCTCTCCCGTTTGCATGCAACTTGCCCTGGAAAATTGAGGCCGTTTTGCCAGTTGTGCAGTCTTGATGGAATTTAAATTTCACATTACGAAAAGGGAGTCCTGTAAAATGAAATAGGCCTGCGACACGACGCTGCTGGATTTTTGAGAGGGGTTCAAAGCATGTCTCACGTTAGCAATACATCTGTTGAGGAGCCGGCCGGGCAATCGCGCGAGTGGAATTTCCACCCCAAGCTGCCCATCGACATGTCACCTGTGTTTGACCTGCCGCCCAAACCAAAGGCGGCGCTGGCCTGGTTGCTTGGGACATGGACGAAACTGACCCCACCGGTGAACCACCTGGCTTTTGCCTTGATCGCGTTTTTCTTCTTTTGGCCTGCGATGGAAACGATGCAGACCTTTGACTGGCGGTGGGTCGGGCAGATTTTTGCGGTGAACTTCGGGTCCGTGGTTATCCTGGCGGGGGCCTTGCATCTCTACCTCTATGTGTTTGCAGGCCAGAAAATGCGGCTGAAATTTGACGTCCGTCCGATGGAAAAAAGCTCGCGTTTTACCTTTGGGCATCAGACCTGGGACAATATTTTCTGGGCGCTGGCCTCGGGCGTTCCGATCTGGACCGCATGGACCGTTTTGTACTTTTACGTCGCCGCAAACGGCTGGGTACCAACGCTTGACGGCTTCTCGACATCACCGGTCTGGTTTGTGCTGATGTTCTTCGTCATCCGTTTTTGGCAGTCGTTCCACTTTTACTGGATACACCGGCTGATCCACATGCCGTGGCTGTTCAAGAATGTGCATCACCTCCACCATCGTAACGTCAATGTTGGGCCGTGGTCGGGACTGGCCATGCACCCGATTGAACACTGGTTTTACTATTCGGGTATCCTGATCCACTTTGTCCTGCCATCGCATCCTGTTCATGTCCTGTTTCACCTGTTTGCCCTGAACCTCGGCGCGATTATCTCGCATGCTGGGTTCGACAAACTGCTGATCCGCGATGCCGAGGCGATCAAGGCCGGGTCATTCCATCACCAACTGCATCACCGTTACTTCGAATGTAACTACGGGTCCGAAGAAATTCCGCTGGATCGCTGGTTTGGGAGTTTTCATGACGGAACGCAGGCCGCGACCAAACGCATCCGCGCCCGCAAGAAACTGATTTTCGCGCGTAAATAAGCCCATAGGACAGAACAGACATGAAACATATCTTCACGTATGGCGGCCAGTACGCGCAGCGCCATCTGACTGTCGGCTGCCTGCTCAAGAACAAGGCAGACGGCAAGCGGATGACCCAGGTCACCGCATTCGACGCAGAGGAGGCGGCGGCCGCTGCGGCCCAGAACATCGACACGCTGACCATTGATTGCGGGATGATCGAACCGATCAGGGCCGCAACCCCCCATATCTTTATCACCGCGGCGCAATATATGCGCCAATACGTGACCGAGGATGAGGCGTTGGGCGGTGCGATCGACACGATGGCGAAAGGTGCTGATGCTATCTATTCCCCAAGGGGGCTGACAACCATTGAACGCATCGCGCGCGAGGGGATCAGCGTGCAGGGTCACACCGGTCTGTTTCCCGCCCGGGCCACCCAGTTCGGCGGCTAGCGGACCGTCGGAAAGACCGCTGATGAGGCCCTTGCCCTGCTGCAGGATTTCCGCCGCCTGGAAGAGGCCGGCGCCTATTGCGCCGAGGTCGAATGCGTTGCCGAAGATGCCCTGGCTGCAATCAAGCCGCACACCAACCTGCTGCTGGTGACGATTGGCGCAGGTTCGTCCGGGGACATCATTCTGTCCTATATGTCGGATTTGTGCGGTGACACCCCGAACGCCCCGCGACATGCCAAGGCCTTCGGCGATGTGGGCAGTATTCGCAAACAGCTGGCCGCCGAACGTGACAAGGCACTTGCGGGATATCGCGGGGCTGTGATGGATGGCTCGTTCCCGGATGCGGCCACGTCAATTTCAATGTCGAAGGGCGAATTGGAAAAGCTGGCAGAAGGCCTCGATAAATTGCGGCCGGTACATCAGTAGGGGGACAAAATGACTCTGATCAATGTCAAGGTCGCCAAGGTTACGCGCGAGGCGGATGGCATCAAATCCTTTACGCTTGCCAAACCCGGCCTGTTCAAGCTGCCCGCCTACGAGCCTGGCGCGCATATTGATGTGCATTGCGGCGAAGGTATCATTCGTCAGTATTCCTTGTGCGGCGACCCCGCTGACCGTCGCAAGTTCATGATCGCCGTCAAACAGGGGGATCCATCGCGCGGGGGATCTGATCTGATGCATCTGGCGGTGAAGGAAGGCGACAGGCTAGAGATAGGCAGCCCGCGCAACAACTTCCCCCTCGACGAAGACGCGCCCCACACTGTGCTGCTTGCCGCCGGGATCGGGATTACACCGATTATCGCGATGGCCGATCGTCTACATGCCTTGGGTAAGTCCTTTGCCCTGCATTACTTCTCGCGCGCCACAGGGCATACTGCCTTCCGCGCCAGGCTTGCCGATGGCGCTTACGCGGAACATGTCCACTTTTACGAAGGTCTGGAAAGGGCACAGACGGGCAACCGATTGCGCGAAATCCTCGCCACGCCTGTTGCCGGTGGTCAGGTCTATATGTGTGGCCCCGGCCCGTTCATGGATGCGGCCGAAGCGCTGGCATTGGAAAACTGGCCAGCCGATGCGGTCAACCTGGAACGTTTTGCGGCCAATCCGGCCTTGGCAGGCGCCCCGACACATGCGTTTGAGGTGGAACTGGCCCGCACGGGTGTCTCGCTCCAGGTCGGTGCCGATGAGACAATCCTGGACGTGCTGGACGCCAACGGAATTGATGCGGCATTCTCGTGCGAGCAGGGGGTTTGCGGCACCTGTGTGACAGATGTGATCGCGGGTACGCTGGATCACCGCGACAGTTTTTTGTCCGACAAACAACGCGCGGCTGGCAAACAGATGTGTCTATGTGTGTCGCGCGCAAACGGTGACAAGCTCGTTCTGGACTTGTGAACGACATTGCCGCGACCGCTGCAGTTTTGGCCACGCCCGCGTGTTACCCCGCATGGAAGTGAATGGCGGCTTCATGACCCGCAGATTGCAGCACAAGTGGCTCACAATGATGATTGTAAGCCTCAGTAAAACATGGGCTATACTCAAATTACTGGAGTTCTCAGGTCAACAAGTTTGAGTGGAGGCGAGTACCGGAATCGAACCGGTCTACACGGATTTGCAATCCGCTGCATAACCTACCTGCCCACTCGCCGCTGGGGCGCAGATATACCATGGTCGGGGGCTGCGCAAGAGACGTGCCGCATTCGATCAGCCGTTGCTGTGCCGCCCCTTCTGTGGCATGACAAAGCAAGATCACCGAACAAAAAGAGTTTCCCCCGTGAGCGACTATGAAACCCGCCGCACAATGATGGTCGATACGCAAGTGCGCCCATCTGATGTCACGAAATTCCCTATCATCGACGCGATGCTGGACATCCCGCGCGAGGCATTTGTCCCGACTGGCCTGCGTGAGGCTGCCTATGTGGGCGAAAATCTGGACATTGGCGGCGGTCGTACCCTGCTTGAGCCGCGCACATTGGCAAAAATGCTTGAGGCGCTGGATATCCAGCCGCAGCATGTGGCGTTGGATGTGGGATGCGGTCTGGGCTATTCGACAGCTATTCTGGCGCGTTTGTGCGATTTCGTTGTGGGCCTTGAAGATGACGAGGAACGTGCGGAAGAGGCCCAGCAGTTGCTGTCAGAGCATGGTTTTGACAACGCCGCCGTTATGGCCGGCACGTTGACTGAGGGTGCGGCTAAGTCCGGACCCTATGACGCGATACTGGTCCAAGGGGCCGTTGAGACGGTCCCCGATGCGCTGTGTGATCAGTTGCGCGATGGTGGCCGGATTGCCTGCGTCTTTGCCGAAGGGGCGCTTGGCGTGGTCCGGATTGGCCACAAACATGATGGGACGATCAACTGGCGATTTGCGTTTAATGCCGGCGCGCCGGTGTTGCCGGGTTTCCACAAACAGGATGCATTCGTGCTTTAAAGCTGGTCATTTCGCCCAGCTAAGGTACTTATTGAACAAAAAATAAGTCGTGAGGGCAGAAAAATGATCAAACGCATGGGATTAGCCGCCGTAGCTGCGGTAATTTCAATTGGGTTTGCCGGTGCGGCGAAAGCCGAGACGCTGGCAGATGCCTTGACGGCTGCATATAACAATTCGGGCTTGCTGGAACAGAACCGCGCCTTGCTGCGTGCCGCTGACGAGGATCTGGCGCAGGCCATTGCCACGACCCGCCCGGTGATCAGCTGGGTGATGTCCGCGTCGAACACGCGTCAGAACAGCGTTATCAACGACCTTGATCAGGCAAGCGCCCGGCTGGCCGGATCGCTGTTGCTTTATGATGGTGGTGTAAGTGCGCTGGCGGTTGAGGCACAGAAAGAAACTATCCTTGGCACACGCCAGGCTTTGCGCGGTGTGGAGCAGGACGTGCTGCTGCGCGCGGTACAGGCCTATATGAACGTTCGCCGCGACGCGGCTTTTGTATCGCTACGCGAAAACAACGTGCGGCTGATTACACAGGAATTCCGCGCAGCCCAAGATCGCTTTGACGTGGGCGAGGTTACCCGCACAGATGTTTCACTGGCCGAGGCCCGGCTGGCCGCCGCCCGCAGCCAATTGGCTGCTGCACAAGGCACGTTGGCCCGGTCCCGCGAGGAGTTTCGC
Organism: Yoonia sp. SS1-5; assembly: GCF_038443705.2. Lineage (NCBI taxonomy): Bacteria > Pseudomonadati > Pseudomonadota > Alphaproteobacteria > Rhodobacterales > Paracoccaceae > Yoonia > Yoonia rhodophyticola. Next base: position 3,728,505 of record NZ_CP151767.2, read on the forward strand.
GCAGCCGTTGGTCGCGCACCACAAAGTCCAAACCCTGTTGGGCCTGCGCCTGTCTCGCGTGGCATCGCGGATGCAAAAGCGTTTGCCGTGCGCAATCACCCCAGCATTCTTCAGGCGCAGCACGGCGTTAGCGCCGCAGAGCTGAATATTCGCCGCGGTGCCGCAGCCCTTGACCCGACCGTGTCGCTGGAAGGCTTTGTCGGCACGGACCAGGACGGCGAAATCTCGCATCAGTTGGGTATTCAGGCGACGGGCACGATTTATCAGGGTGGCCGCTTGTCCAGCCAGATCCGTCAATTCATGTCGCAAAGAGACGCGGCGCGTTCCGCGCTGCATGTGACCCGGCTTGGGGTTGAACAGCAGGTTGGCAATGCGTTCTCGTTTCTGATGGTGGCGCGCGCGTCGCTTCAGGCCTCTAACCAGCAGATCAGGGCGGCGCAGGTTGCCTTTGACGGTGTGCGCGAAGAGGCCACATTGGGGTCCCGGACCACGCTTGATGTGCTCAACGCCGAGCAGGAATTGCTGGATGCGCGGGCCAATCTGATCTCGGCGCAGGCTGAAGAGGTCATCGCCTCTTATTCGGTGCTGGCTGCGATGGGCCTACTGAATGCAGAGCATCTGCGGCTGCCCGTGCAGCAATATGATCCATCGGCCTACTATAATATCGCCAAGCAGGCCCCGACCTTTGATTCCACGCAAGGGCAGGCGCTGGATCGCATTTTGCGCGCGTTAAACGAGTGATACTGGATTTTGTTGTCTCAATCGTTGCATTGCGTTAGCGTGCAACGTGGGGGTGACAACGGGATAACCAATGTCCGATTCTAATCAAATGAGTCAGCTGCGCGCCAACGTGTCCGCATCTGGCGCCGCAAATTCTGCCGAATTGCTGGAACCCCCTCGCAACGATCGTTTCTTGCTGACCCCTGCATTGCGGGTCGACCCGCCGGAATCTGAACCAACGCCTGATGTCGCAGGCGAGGGCAAGGTGTTTGTGCTGGAGCAGCCCAAGCGCGCTGAACTGGCCGGGCTGGAAGCCACGATCGCAGAGCTGGAGGCCGCTGTGACTGCACAACCTGAAGACTGGGAGGCCGATGAGGGCGAAGGCTTTGACCAGAAAGATGACTGGGCCGAGAGCGCGTTTTCATCCCCTGCAGCAGAAGCCCTGGATGGCTATCTTGTCGATGAAGGTTTTGACAAGCTGGTTCCACCTGCGGAGCCCGACGAAGACCCGACAGCGTCGGCTGACGCGCCGGATAATGCCGCTGCCGCTGAGCCGGTAGCGGTTGCACAGGTTGATCCAGACATGCTGCGCGACATGGTCGCACAGATCATCCGCGAAGAATTAAGTGGCGAGATCGGCGAAAAGATGACTGGCAGTATTCGCAAGCTTGTGCGCCGGGAAATCAACCGGATCCTGTCTGCCCGCGATATCGCCGAATAGGGCCTTAAGACATGGTGGCAGGCGCTTCGATAGCTGCCGCTATGGTCAGCAGCGCGTCCAGATCAAGGTGCTGTTCAACATGCGCGGCCAATGCGTCCAGCGTGGCGTCCACCATGTCATCATACCGGTAATCTGAAATGCTGATGTCGCAATGCCTCAAATAGGCACCCCGAAACGCGTCGGCCGCAAAAAGCCCGTGCAGATAACATCCCTGGATGCGTCCGTTCGCGGATGCAGCCCCGTGCGGGATACCGTCCACGGCCAGCCACGCATTTTCGCAGTCCGGCCCGGTGGTTGTTCCAAGATGGATTTCGTATCCTGAAACCGGATCATGTGTCGGCAGGTAGGTCGCGTCCGACAGGGCGAGCCGCTTTTGCGGCCGCATTACCGTTTCCACATTCAAAAGGCCCAAACCGTCAACCCGCGATGGCGGCCCTTCCAGGCCCTCATCGTCGATGATGTGCTTGCCCAGCATTTGGTAGCCACCGCAGATCCCCAAGACCCGGCCACCCCGGCGGATATGGGCCATCAGGTCGATATCCCATCCCTGCGCCCGAAAATACGCCAGATCGGCGATTGTTGATTTGGACCCTGGAATGATCACAAGGTCTGCATCACCGGGCAGCGGGCGGCCTTCGGCAATAATCTCGACGCTGACATCGGGTGTGGCCGAAAGTGGATCGAGATCGTCAAAATTGGCGATGCGGTTCAGGCGCGGCACGGCGACCTTGAACTTGCCCTTGCCGTGGCTGGCGATATCCATCACGTCTTCGGCTGGCAGTTTCCAGGCATCCGCAAACCACGGCAGGATGCCAAGTGGATGCCAGCCTGTATGGTCTGCGATAGCTGTCATTCCGTCAGCGAAAAGGGTGGGATCGCCGCGGAATTTGTTAATCGCAAAGCCTTTGATCCAGGCGCGGTCATCCGGTGGCAGGACCGCATGCGTTCCGACCAATTGTGCAATGACGCCGCCCCGGTCAATATCCCCGATCAGGGCGACGGGCACCTTGGCCGCATTGGCAAACCCCATATTGGCGATGTCACCGTCGCGCAGATTGACCTCGGCCGGGCTGCCCGCACCTTCGACAATGACCAGATCGCGCCCCTGACTGAGCTTGTAAAAGCTTTCAAGGACAGCGGGCAACAGGGTGGCTTTGTGCTTGCCATAGTCGCGGGCCTTTAGCGTTCCAACGCGCTTCCCCTGGACAATGATCTGCGCGCCGGTATCTGTTTCGGGTTTAAGCAGGACGGGGTTCATGTCGATCTGCGGGGCCAGGCCGCAGGCCCGGGCCTGTAGCGCCTGTGCGCGCCCGATCTCGCCCCCATCGGCTGTGACGGCGGCATTGTTGGACATGTTCTGAGGCTTGAACGGGGCAACAGACAAACCACGTTTTACACAAGCGCGGGCAATCCCGGCGACAAGCACCGACTTGCCCACATTTGAACCGGCCCCCTGGATCATTATCGCCTTGGTCATCACGCCTCCTGCCTCTAGGTTCATAGGTGTAGGGATTGCGCAGGGAAAGAGCATGAATACACCAGCGCACCTGATTTTCGGACTGACGGCATTTGGCAAGGCAGGGCGACCTGCCGTCACCGGGGCGGCGCTGGCTGGTGCGCTACTGCCCGATCTGTCGCTTTATCTGATGGCGGGGTGGCACCTGCAGGTTCTTGGCACGGCGCCAGAAGTGGTGTTCGGGCGGCTGTATTTCTCGGACGCGTGGCAAAGCATTTTTCGGATCGACAATTCGATCATCCTTTGGGGTATCGCGCTGGTGATCGGGTTGATGTGGCGGGCGCCAGTGATGGTGGCGCTGTGCGGGGCGGCACTGTTGCATCTGGGGCTTGATTTTCTGCTGCATCATGATGACGGGCGCGCGCATTTCTGGCCGATCAGCAACTGGATATTCCAAAGCCCGGTCAGCTATTGGGACAGCAATCACTATGGGAATATCGTTGGGCCGATCGAAATCATTCTGTCATTGGGTTGCTGCGTCGTTCTTTGGCGCCGGTTTCAGGGCGCCGCGATGCGGGTGCTGATTGTGCTGCTGGGGCTGATGGAATTTGCGCCGGTCATCGTCTTTACCCTGATGTTTGCGGGCGGCTGACGAATAACCCAACAAAAAACGCAGCGCCAAAGCACTGCGTTTTCCGAAATCATTGATGTTGCGACGCTCAGGCGGCTTTTGCTTCCTGCTCTGCGGCATTGCGCCGCTCGCTTTCTTCGCGTGACAGGGCAACAGAGGTCCGCACGCCCTTGCCAACAAATTCCATCAGGCCTTCGACCACACGTTCATTGGGGTCAATCCCCGCGCAGGACAGAACTTCACGGCCATCGCGCGAACGCGCCCAGCGGGCGATCTGTTCGGGGCCATTTCCATATTTCTTGTCATCTGCAATTGCATCATCCAGTGCAGCAAGCACCACTGCGGCAAACAGCTTACGGGCACGGTTACCTTGTTCATTGTTGAACGCTGTACCGTCGACGAAGTCTCGCATTCTAATTTCCCTTTTTTTTGCTCTTGTAGTTCCGCGTGACCGCCAATATGCCCAATCGAGACCGATTCGGGGGCTCTCTTTTGGAATGGCAGCTATGCTTCCGGCGCATGGCTAAGGCTCCCCAAACCCTATATTTCCTGGCCTTGCGCGGCGGTCATCAGACAGATATAGCCTTCGTTAACGACATATCAAGCATTCCCCCGGTTTTTAACAAGAAGTGACCAATGCCAAAAATCAATGGTAACGAAATTCGTCCCGGAAACGTTTTGGAACATGACAGTGGCCTTTGGGCTGCCGTCAAGGTGGACCATGTGAAACCGGGCAAGGGTGGCGCATTTGCGCAAGTTGAGCTGAAAAACTTGCGTGATGGTCGCAAGTTGAACGAGCGTTTCCGGTCCGCGGACAAGGTTGAACGCGTGCGGCTTGATCAAAAGGACCAGCAGTTCCTGTTCGAAGCGGATGATATGCTGACCTTCATGGATACAGAAACCTATGACCAGATCGCGTTGCCTGCTGATATTCTGGGGGACCGCCGTCCGTTCCTGCAGGACGGTATGACCGTCAAGATCGAATATTACGGCGAAGAGGCCCTAAACGTCACCTTGCCGCAAAAGGTAACCTGCAAAGTGGTCGAGACCGAACCGGTGGTCAAAGGTCAGACGGCTGCCAACAGCTTTAAGCCAGCCACGCTTGATAACGGCGTCCGGGTCATGATCCCGCCCTTTGTGGGGCAGGATGAGGATATCGTGGTCAATACCGAGACATTTGAATACGCCGAACGCGCCTAGGGTCCTGACCCTAGGTCGCGCGCGTCACGGTGGCATCGCCCGCCTGCATCGGCCCATTGGCCCGATCAAAACGCAGATAGGCGATGCCCGCGTCACCGCTGATAGTGTGCAGGGTGCCCACCGACTTGCCATCTGCCGTAATCGCATCGCCCGGCTGCGCCGATCCCGTCAGACGCACCTTGGCCAGACCTTTTCGCAGCTCGGTTTTATGTTTCATGCGCGCCACGATCTCTTGGCCCACATAACATCCCTTTTTGAAGTCAACGCCGTTCAGCGCCTCGAACCCCGCCTCGAGGATATAGCTTTCGGGGGTAAGTTCGATCCCGCTTTCGGGGATCGTATGCATCACCCGCAGCTTGTCCCAATCGGTTTCATCGCGTGACAGGGTAGGGGCGTAGCGCCGCCATCCCAGCGCCGGATGCCGCGGATCGGCCAGAGCCCCGTCAGGCGCGGGGCCCGTGCCGCGGGATACAACCAGATCCGTTTGGGTGATCTGCACATCCGCGCGCAATCTGTACATGTTCAATCGCTGCATCAATTGCGGCCCCAGCAGGTCAGCCACATCCACCAGCAACTGGTCGCTTTCGACGATCACAAAGAAGTCCGCGATGTATTTGCCCTGCGGCGTCAGCAGGGCTGCATAAATGATCGTGCCGGCGGGCTTGTCCACATCATTGGTCACCAATCCCTGCAGAAAGCTGACCCGGTCCGCGCCAGTAATCGCGAGCACATGTCTATTGGTCATCTGCACCCTCTTTTGATTTGCTGAACTGCAGACGGTGCAGATCTGCATAGATCCCGCCGCGGGCCAGCAATTCTTCATGTGTGCCCTGATCGGCAACCCGCCCTTGATCCATCACGACAATCGAATGTGCGTTGCGGACGGTGGATAGCCGGTGGGCGATGACAAGCGTTGTGCGCCCTGCCGACAACTCGTCCAGCGCCGATTGCACGATGGCTTCGGATTTGGTGTCGAGCGCGCTAGTGGCCTCATCCAGCAAGAGGATCGGTGTATTGCGCAACAGCGCGCGCGCGATGGCGACCCGCTGGCGCTGCCCGCCCGACAGGTTGGACCCGCGCGGCCCTGCGGGGCTGTCAAGACCGTCAGACAGCATTGGCAGAAAATCGGTGACATGGGCTGCATCAAGGGCCTGCTGCAACCGGGCCTCTTCGATCGCGGTCTGGCCCAGAAGGATGTTGTCGCGCAGGGTCTCGTCAAACAGGGCTGCATCCTGTGTGACAACCGAAAAAAGCCCGCGCAGGTCGGTCAGCTTCATCTCGTGGATGGGCTTGTCGTCGATGCGGACCATGCCAGAGGAGGGTTCGACCAGGCGGGTCAGAACATTGAAGATCGTGCTTTTGCCCGCCCCGGATGCCCCCACCAGCGCAGTTGTCTTGCCTGCTGCGGCCGTGAATGTCGCACCGCGCAGCACTGGCAATTCGCCATAGTTCATCTCGACATTCTGCAAGGTGATTTCGGGCGCGCCATCGGGCCGCGCAAGTGGTACCGGCGGGGATAGGATGGTTGGCGCAATATTGAGAACCGCAAGCAGCCGTTCGACGCTGGCTGCCGCGCGCTGCCATTGACCGCTCATCGCGCCAAGGCGGCGCAGCGGGTCAAAAGCCAGCGACATGGCGGTGAAAAACGCCATGAATTCGCCATTGGTCTTCTCGCCCGAGATAATCTCGGCCCCGCCATAGATCAGCACCCCCAGAAACCCCAGCCCGGTCATGATATCAATCAAGGCCGGCACGGCGGCTTGCCCGACAGATGTTTTGACCTCGGCAGAGACGCTTTCGTCGATCAGCCCATCATAGCGCTTGGCCTGATAGTCTTCGAGCGCGTTCAGCTTGATCGGGTTGATCCCGTGAAAGACCTCATCCAGCCGGGTCGAGATGCGCCCCGCAATTTCACGGGCCTGACCCGCCCGCCTGCGGATGAATTGCTGGACCAGCAAGGATGGCAGAACCAACAGCGGGATTCCAACGACCGCGATCAGGGTCCAGCGCCAATCAATCCACAACGCAACCGAAAACAGCCCAACCAGTGAGATCAGATCCCGCGAGAGGGCCGTCAGAATGCTGCCCCACACCGAATTGATGACCCCGACATCCCCTTGGACCCGTTCAATCAACTGCCCGGGAGGATGACTTTGGAAAAAGCTGCTATCCAGCGACATCAGGTGCCGCAACAGATCCCGCCGCATATCGGCAGCGGCAAGTTGCTGTATCATCGTCATCAGGATGCGTTGCGCCGAGGAGGTCAGCGCCCGGATCACGAAAATGCCCATCACCCCAAAGCCAACCCAGTAGAGCGCGGCCTTGTCCCCGGCCGCAAACACGTCGTCGAACATCGGCTGCACCATCCGGCTGAGCAGTGCCAGCATCGACCCTTCGATTGCCATCAAAAGCATCGCGCAAATCAGCAACCCTTTGCGGTGGCGCAGATAATCCTGCCACAGCCACCAGAACAGGGCCGTCGCTGATTGTCGCCTGTCTGTGGGCGCTGGGCGGTTGATTGCCATGCAAAAGGGTCCATTTTCCTACCGGTTCTGTCGGTCTAGTCGCAAATGGGGTCATAGGGCAAGTTGGGCAAGCTTGACCCCGCGCCGATGGTCCTTAATGTCCGACCAGATCGTCTATGAAAGCAGTCTTATGTCATTGTCACAGGGCCGTCCCTATCTGGCCATTCCTGGCCCTTCCGTCATGCCCGATCAGGTCTTGCAGGCGATGCATCGCGCGTCCCCCAATATCTACGAAGGAGAGTTGCACGACCTGACCCATGCGCTGATCCCGGACTTGAAGGCGGTGGCCCGGACGGTGCATCAGGTTGCGATCTATATTGGCAATGGGCATGCGGCCTGGGAGGCCGCATTGACCAATGTCCTGTCCCCCGGTGACACCGTTCTTGTCCTGGCGACGGGCCAGTTTTGCATCGGCTGGGGCGCAGTGGCTGAAGGGTTGGGATGTACCGTTCAAACCATTGACTACGGCCCGCAATCACCCATCGACCTGACCCAGGTGCAAGCGGCGCTGGCGGCTGATCAGGACGGGCGCATCAAGGCGGTTCTGGCCGTTCATGTGGACACATCAACCAGCGTCAAGAACGATATCGCCGGTTTGCGGCATGTGATGGACAAGACAGGCCATCCTGCACTTTTGATGGTCGACTGCATCGCATCATTGGGCTGCGACCGGTTCGAAATGGACGTCTGGGGCGTCGATGTGATGGTCTCCGCCTGTCAGAAAGGATTGATGACGCCGGCGGGTATCAGTTTTGTCTGGTATAATGACAAAGCCGCCGCGCAGCGCGGCGCCTGTGTGACCCGGTATTGGGATTGGGCGCCACGCACCGCGCCCGAATTCTACTATCAATACTTCAATGGCACCGCCCCGACCCATCACCTGTACGGGTTGCATGCCGCGCTTGGCATGATCAAGGCCGAAGGTCTGGACCATGTCTTTGCCCGCCATGCCCGTCTGGCGGAGGCAATTTGGGCAGCGGCAGAGAAATGGGCCTGCGACGGGGGGCTGGCGCTGAATATCGCGGACCCGGCCTACCGGTCGCATGCGGTCACCTCCATCGCGATGACCTCACCCGATGCAGATCGTTTGCGGCAATGGTGCGAAGAGACTTGCGGCCTCACGCTTGGGATCGGTTTGGGGCGCGATCCGGCAGACGCCTATTTCCGCATCGGTCATATGGGTCATGTGAATGCGCATATGATCATGGGCGTGCTTGGCACGATCAATGCCGGGCTTCGGGCGCTTGATATACCGCATGGCCCCGGCGCGTTGGATGCGGCATCCGCCGTGGTTGCCGGGGCGGATGTCACGCCGCCTTGAGCCGACCAACCCATTTGAAGATGCGGTCAATGCCATAGGCTGTCACGGCGACCCATGCGTAGCCAAGTGCGGCGGCGATCATCCAGAACACCATGAACAGGAACACACCAAGTGTTCCCAGAAAGGCATCTGTATAGTCTTCGACCGGTTCAATCGGCGGACGCGACATGTCGGATCCTTAGTTTCCTCAACGGCTATGATCTTAGCGCAGTTTTACGGTGGTTCACCCCAATTTTTCGCGAGCGGCGCTGAGTGCGGGCCCAAAGGCCGCCTCAAAAACATCAAGCTGTTCGGTTGTGCCGCAACTGACCCGAATGCACCGGTTTTGCGGTGCGACAAATGGCATGCGCACAAAGACATCCCGTGCAATCAGTTGATCAAGCACCTCGCGCGCAAATGCACCATCCGCACCGCAGTCAATTGTCACGAAATTGGTGGCTGAGGGCAGTGGTGCCAGGTTGTGCCGGCGCGCAATGGCGCCGATGCGTTCGCGGGCAGCCTCCACTTTCTGGCGGATATCGGCCAACCAGTCCGGATCCTCAAGCGCCGCAAGCGCGCCCGCCTGACTGATGCGGGACATCCCGAAATGATTTCGGACCTTGTTGAAGGCGCTGATTGTTTCGGTTGCGCCGATCACATAGCCAACCCGCGCCCCGGCCATCCCATGCGCCTTGGAAAAGGTTCGCATCCGCATGACGTTGGTGGTCGTGATGTCAATTGCCGGGGCCGTGTCTGCGGGGGCGAGTTCGATATAGGCCTCGTCCAGCACCAGCATGCAGCCATCGGGCAACCCTGCGATCATGCGATTGATCACGTCACCATGGTGCCAGCTACCCATCGGGTTATCCGGATTGGCGATGTAGATCATTTTGGCGCCGACCGTGTGTGCTGTGTCGATCAGCGCGTCGGGGTCTTCGTGGTCATCCTTGTAGGGCACGCTGTGAATGGCTCCGCCAAAACCGGCCACATGGTAGTTGAACGTCGGATACGCCCCCGCAGAGGTGACAACCGGATCACCGGCGCCGATATATAGACGTACCGCCAGCCCCAAAAGCGCGTCGATCCCTTCGCCGATCATGATGTTTTCGGGTGCGACCTGATGGTGGTTTGCAATGGCGTGGCGCAATTCATGGCTTTCGGGGTCGGCATACATCCAGGTTTCGGATGCGGCGGCCTGCATGGCTGCGATGGCCTTGGGCGCGGGGCCAAAGCTGCTTTCATTCGCCCCAAGCCGTGCCTGAAATGGGCGGCTGCGCTGCCGCTCCTGCGCCTCTGGGCCCACAAAGGGGACGGTGGCGGGGAGCGTTGCGGCGAGCGGTGTTAGTTTGGGTGTTCTCATGGTCATAGCTAAGCAAGCCCTTGTAATTGTGGCAAGTGTTCTTACATGAGAATCGTTCGCAACTAAAGGACGTCCCGATGAAGATGAGTAGACGCGGATTTTTGGTCAGTTCCGGGGCGGCCTTGGCGGCGCGTGGATTGCCGCAGATGGCCCGGCCTGGTGGGCGGCGGATATTGACGCTTGTCTATGACAAAGCGTTGGGCGCGATGCGGGCGGTGGAACGTGTGGTGCCATGACGGGTGACGCGCGTCTGCGACGACGCCCCACCCGCCATCCCGTTTCTTAGCCGAGTTCCTGCAGCCGTGCGATGGCGGCTTTGATCTCGGCCTCTTCCCCTTCGCGCAGCCGCAGGTTTTCGCGGGCTTCGGCCACGACATCCTCGGGCGCAGAGGCTGCGAATTTGGGGTTGTTCAGACGTCCACGCAATCCGCCCAACTCCTTGGCCAGTTTCTGCATGGTTTTCTCGAGCCGCCCGATTTCGGCATCCACGTCGATCAGCCCTTCGAGGGGAATACCAAAAGTGCCGCCGTCCATGGGGATGGTGACGCAGCCTTTGGGGAAGCTACCCACATGTTCTAGGCTTTCGATCCGGGCAAGCCGTTGGATCAGCACATGGTTGTTGTCCCAGGCGGATTGCCCCTTGGCATCCAACCCTGTGACCAGCAGCGGCACTTTGGCGCCTGCGGGTACATGCACCTGCGCGCGGGCAGAGCGGGTGTTTTCGATCAACCCGATCACCCAGTTCATTTCCCGGTCTGCATCCGCATCAACCAGATCAGCGGTGTAGCTGGGCCAGTCCGCATGGATCAGCATTTTGGCGCGTTGGTCTGCCATGCCCCACAGCTCTTCGGTGATGAAGGGCATGATTGGGTGCAGCAGGATCAGGCATTGGTCGAGAACCCAGCGCAGGGTTTGTTCCGTCTCGGCCTTGGCTCCGGCATCGTCGCCCTGCAGGATGGGTTTGGAAAATTCCAGATACCAGTCGCAAACCTTGCCCCAAGTGAACCCATAAAGCGCATCGGCTGCGTCGTTGAACCGGTAAGCGGCGAGGGCGGCGTCGACGGTTTCGCGCACTTTGCCGGTTTCACCGATGATCCATTTGTTGAGTGTTTGCGTGGCGGTGGTGCGCGCCGGGTCGCCAGGGTAGGGAATGGCGTAATGATCGGCGAAGCTGAAGGCGTTCCAAAGCTTGGTTCCAAAGTTGCGGTATCCTTTGATCCGATCCTCTGAGATTTTCAGAACACCGCCCAAGGCCGCCATTTGCGCATTGGAAAACCGCAGTGCGTCGGCCCCGTAGGCGTCGATCATGTCGAGCGGGTCGATGACGTTGCCGGTGGTTTTCGACATCTTCTTGCCCTGCGCGTCGCGGACCAGTTGGTGCAGATAGACCGTGTGGAAGGGGATGTCGTCCATCACCGCCTCTGACATCATCATCATGCGGGCGACCCAGAAGAATAGGATGTCCTGCCCTGTGACAAGCACATCACCGGGGAAGTATTTTTTCAGCTCGTCCGTTTGTTCGGGCCAGCCGAGCGTGCCGAACGGCCAGAGACCGGAAGAGAACCACGTGTCGAGGACGTCGGGGTCGCGCCACAGAGCAACCGGTAGCATGCAGCCATCTTCGTCACCAATGTCGTGGGCGTGGGATGCATCCTCTGCAATGCCAACCCATTTCACATCAGGGCCTAGAAGGTCGGTGTAATAGGCCATTGCCATATCTTGAACCTCAGCCACCGTTACCGCGCAGAAGTGTACTGGTTCTTTGTAGTTATATGCAAAACCCGCCACATCGTCGTCCGAGATATCTTCGATGCTTGGCCCATACCAAACCGGGATCTGGTGCCCCCACCAGAGTTGGCGCGAGATGCACCAAGGCTCGATGTTTTCCAGCCAGTGGTAATACACCTTTTCGCCTGACTCGGGCATGATCTTGGTCCGGCCTTCCTTGACCGCGTCCAGCGCGGGGCCGACGACCTTTTCGGCGTCGACGAACCATTGGTCGGTCAGCATTGGCTCGATCACAACCTTGGACCGGTCGCCGAAAGGCTGCATGATCTTTTTGTTTTCGACGTAAGGAATAGTTTCCGGCACATCGTTCTGGTCGCCGTCGCGCTCTTCGGCGGCCTCAAAGGCGGGGTTTGCGATCATGACCGCGTTGCCCTCTGCCGTGATGTCGGCGACGACGCGTTTGCGGGCCTCGAACCGGTCGAGCCCGCGATACTCTTCCGGCACCATGTTCATGGCGGCGATCTTGTTTTCGTCAAAATCTTCTTCACCATTGGCAATCCGCTGGGCGGTGGCGGCTTCTTCGGCATAGGGTTTGCCGTCGGCCCGCATATGCCCTTTGGTATCCATCAGCGAATACATCGGGATGTTGCCGCGTTTGGCGACCTCATAGTCGTTGAAATCATGTGCGCCGGTGATTTTCACCGCACCGGACCCGAAATTCATATCGGGGTAGGGGTCGGTGATGATCGGGATCAGGCGGCGCTGTTCTTTGGGACCAACTGGGATTTCACACAGCTTGCCGACGATGGGCGCATAACGCGGATCATCTTTGTGCACGGCCACGGCCCCATCGCCCAGCATGGTTTCGGGGCGGGTTGTCGCGATTGAGATATAATCGCGGGTCTCGCGCAGGGTGACGTTGCCGTCTTCGTCTTTCTCGACATATTCGTAGGTTTCCCCACCGGCGAGCGGGTATTTGAAGTGCCACATGTGGCCGTCAACTTCGATATTCTCGACTTCAAGGTCGGAGATCGCCGTTTCGAAATGCGGGTCCCAGTTCACGAGGCGCTTGCCGCGATAGATTAGCCCATTGTTATACATATCCACGAAGACCTTGAGCACGGCGTCGTGGAAGTTGCCGGGCTTTTCGCCCTCGGGCGCGCTTTCGGCGCCTGACATGGTAAAGGCGGACCGTTCCCAATCCAGCGAATTGCCCAAACGGCGGCCCTGTTGTTCGATCATGCCGCCATTGTCGGCCTTCCATTCCCAAACTTTTTCGAGGAATTTCTCGCGCCCCATTTCAGTGCGTTTGGGTTGCTGGGTTTCGGCCAGATGCTTTTCGACCATCAGCTGCACGGCGATGCCCGCGTGGTCCAGCCCCGGCTGCCACAGCGTGTCGTAGCCCTGCATGCGCTTCCAGCGGATCAGGATATCCATCAGGGTCTGGGAAAAGGCGTGGCCCACATGCAGGTGACCGGTGACATTGGGGGGCGGCAGCATGATCGTAAAGGTTTCATCCCGCGATGCGTTTGCGCCAGCGCGGAAGGCGCCAGCCTCTTCCCACATCTTGTAGATCCGGGCCTCTGCCTCGGCCGCGTTGAATTTTTCCATCGCCATGATCTTGCCGTCCTTATGTGCTTGCATGCCTCTTAACCAAAGCGGACAGGACACAAAAGAGGGCAAAGGTGTCAAAACTCAAGCTGACAGAACCACGCAGCTGGTTCAGCCTGTTTCTGGCCCATTATGGCTGGGCTGCGATGATTGCCGGGCTTGCCTTGCTGGGGCTGACGATTGCCAGCACCTATAATTACCGTGTCGGTGCGGAGTTTGCGCGCGCCGGCCAGTCGATCACAGCCGAGGTTGTCGATCGCGATATCGAGGTCGATGATGGCGACAAGAGCTATTACTTGACCTTTCGCTTTACCCCCAAGGGTCGGGTCTATGCGATCCGCAAAAAGGTGGGGGAGCGCTATTACAATCGGCATGAACTGGGCAGTTCGGCCGAGATTTATTATTTGCCCCGCAAGCCCGCCATCATTCAGACGTATCAGGGCGAGTATCGCAATGACGGTATTTTGCTGCAGGTCTTTGCCTTGATTGCCGGGGTTGCGGCGTGCGTCGGGCTTGTGTGGTCTGGGGGATATGCCAACAGCGCGGTCAAGGCCCGCCGCTACGGCGCACGGATCGCAGCGGAGGTTGTCAGCCAAGAGGTGGTTCGCGACCGGCATGGCGACGATTCCGGTGATCGGCGTCTGATCTGGCGTGATGCCGATGGGCGCCGGGGCCGGTCGCTGCCTCATGGCAAGGCCTATCTGAAAAGCTGGCCCGCTGGTGCGACGATCCATGTCTATCGTGGCCCCAAGCGCAGTTGGTGGGAGGGCGATGTCGGCCCGCGCGCGCCGCATCCGCGCCCGGTTCCCCGGGTCGATCAATGACCGTTGTCACGTATGCAAATCGCTGGACAGTCTGCACAGAGTCTCTAGGTTCTAGCGCAAATAGCAGCGGAGCAGCATGACATGGAAAAGTTCGGGAAAAGCCAATCGGTCAAACGGGTCGAGGACACGCGGTTTCTGACGGGCCATGGCCGATATGTCGACGATCTGGTGCCGGACGGGGCGCTACACGCCTATTTCCTGCGATCCACCGTTGCACATGGCCGGATCACGGAACTGGATGTGGCAGATGCCCGCGAGGCGCCGGGCGTGCACATGGTTGCCACTGTGCATGATCTTGAAGAGGCGGGGGTCAAGACCAAGCTTGGCGGTGTGACCGTCAAGAACCGCGATGGCTCGCGCGGGGCTGCCCCGGTCCGCCCGATGCTGGCCAAGGATCGCGTTTGCCATGTGGGCGAGGCCATCGTGATGATTGTCGCAGACAGTCTTGCCGCGGCCCGTGATGCGGCCGAGCTGATCATGCTGGATATTGATGATTTGCCCGTTCATGTCGATTTGGCCATCGGTGGTGATCAAATCCATGAAGAGGCCCCCGAGAACCTCGCGTTTGATTGGGGCCTGGGTGATGAGGCCGCCACGGAGGCCGCCATCGGCGAAGCCGCGCATGTGGTCACGGTGGACGTCTTTGACAACCGGGTCATCGTCAATTCAATGGAACCGCGTGGCTGCTATGCCGCGCTGGAAGATGGCCGGCTGCATCTGGCTTTTGGTGGCCAGGGGGTCTGGGGGACCAAGGCCGATCTGGCCAATTACCTTGGCATGGACGCGGCGGATATTCGTGTCACAAACCCCGATGTGGGCGGTGGTTTTGGCATGAAGGCCATGCGTTACCCCGAGTATTACTGCGTCGCACATGCCTGTCGCACCCTTGGTCAGCCTGTGCGCTGGATGTCGGACCGGTCCGAGGCGATGTTGTCGGACAATGCTGGGCGCGATCTGACCACAAAGGCAACACTTGCCTTTGATGCTAACTATAAAATCACCGCCTATCATATTGATACGATTGCAAATATGGGCGCCTATAATTCGCAATTTGCGCAGCCGATCCAGACAGATTTGTTCTCGAAAGTTCTGATGGGCACCTATGATGTGCAGACAGCCTATATGCGCACGCGCGGGATCTTTACCAATACCACACCTGTTGATGCCTATCGTGGGGCGGGCAGACCAGAGGCGATATTCGTGTTGGAACGGGTCATGGATGAGGCGGCACGGCAATTGGGGATCGACCCCTGGTCGCTGCGCGAGAAGAATTTCATCGCGCCCGCGAAGTTTCCCTATACCACCGTATCCGGCGTTACCTATGATGTCGGTGACTTCATGCAGGTTCTGAACGCTGCGGCGCGCGAGGCGGACAGGGATGGCTTTGCTGCCCGAAAGGCAGAGTCGGTGAACGCTGGCAAATTGCGCGGGCAGGGCCTGTGTTATTATATCGAAAGCATCCTTGGCGATCCGACCGAAACCACAAAGGTCGCGTTCACCGACGATGGCGCACTGATCTATGTTGGCACGCAGTCGAACGGGCAGGGGCATGAAACAGTCTATGCGCAGTTTCTGTCTGACCATACCGGCATCCCGGCAGATCAGATCACGGTCATTCAGGGCGACTCGGACCAGATTGCGACAGGTGGCGGAACCGGCGGCTCACGCTCTGTCACTGTGCAGAACACAGCGACGCTGGCAACGGTAGAAACCATTGTCGAGACGTTCAGCGCATATCTGGCCGATAAAGAGGGTGTGGCGGCCGCAGCGGTCAGTTTCGATGATGAACGGTTCCGGATTGCCGGATCGAACCTGACACCCACAATGCTGGATGTTGCCGAGATGGCCCGCACGGATGGCCGCGACGATCTGTTGACCCAGTCCGCGCAAATCACACTAGAAAACCGCAGTTTCCCCAATGGGGCCCATGTGGCCGAGGTCGAGATCGACCCGGATACCGGCGTGGTTACCGTGGCGCGCTATACGGTGGTGGACGATTTCGGCAATCTGATCAATCCGATGCTTGCCGAAGGGCAGGTCCATGGTGGGGTCGCGCAGGGGATTGGTCAGGCGCTGACCGAACATGTTGTGTATGACGAAGATGGTCAGCTGCTCACGGCGAGTTTTATGGACTATGGAATGCCGCGGGCCGACAATATCCCCATGATCGCTTTCTCAACCGAATGCACACCGTCGTTGTATAACCCGATGGGGATGAAAGGATGTGGCGAGGCGGGCACCGTTGGCGCCCTCGCTGCCGTCACTAACGCGGTCATCGACGCGCTTTGGGATGTGGGTGTGCGTGAGGCGGAAATGCCGTTCACCCCGCACCGGATCTGGCAATTGATCGAAAAGGCAAAGGGTGACAGTGCAGCTGCGTGATTGGTTCTTTGGTCTTTTTGGGCGACAGGCGCGAACCGAGGAAGGTGGATCGCGCAAACGGGGCCCGGCCACACATGTCGTCATTCTTGACGGAACGATGTCCTCGCTGGATGACGGGCATGAAACCAATGCAGGGCTGACCTTCAAGCTGTTGAACGAAGCCAGCCGTCGCGCAAACCTGACCGTCTATTACGAGGCTGGTATTCAATGGCGCGACTGGTCGGGCACATGGGGCGTGATGACCGGCAAGGGGATCAACCGGCAGATCAAGCGCGCCTACGGGGTGTTGGCGTCACGCTACAGGCCAGGTGACCAGATCATTCTGGTGGGGTATTCCCGCGGCGCCTATGCCGTGCGGTCGCTTGCCGGCGTCATTGATATGGTGGGGCTTGTGAAGGCCGAATGCGCAACGGTCCGTGCCGTGCGCCAGGCCTATCGCCACTACCGGACAGGCGCGCGCAGCCCGGTCGCGCAGGCATTCCGGGACGTACATTGCCACCCGGATGTCGAGATTGAGGCCGTCGCCGTCTGGGACACGGTCAAGGCGCTTGGCCTGCGGCTGCCCATTGTCTGGCGCTGGGCGCAGTCACAGCATGATTTTCACAATCATGCGCTGGGCGATCATGTCCGCAACGGATTTCACGCACTTGCCATCAACGAAAAACGCGAAGCCTATGCGCCCGTCCTGTGGGCGCGCCCACAGGGGTGGAATGGGAATATGGAACAGGTCTGGTTTCGCGGAAACCACGGCGATGTCGGTGGGCAGGTTGGCAGATATCCCGCCGCACGCCCTTTGGCGAATATCCCGCTTGTCTGGATGCTGGAAAAACTTGAGATGTGCGGCGTGTCCCTGCCTGAGGGCTGGCAAAGCCGCTTTCCGGAGAACGCGCAAGCGCCATCCATTGGCAATTGGCGCGGCTGGTCCAAGATTTTCCTGTCGCGCCGGCGGCGGATGATCGGGCAATGCCAGTCAGAACGGCTTCATGACACTGTGCGCGAAAAACCCCGAAACCGTACTGAGGTATTAGCGCTGGGTCGGTTTCATAATCAGGCAAGTGGTTGAGCCGGTTGCATAAAGCTTGCCGTCTGCTGCCCCTCTGATTTCACCATGCGCGACGGCGGTACTGCGCCCGCCATGATCCAGCATACCGGTCGCGACGATTTCACGATCAAGGGGAATGGCCCCGGTCAGGTTCACCTTGTATTCAAGCGTGGTGTAAACGGATCCCTGCGGCACGATTGTCATCACCGCGCAGGCCATGCAGCTGTCCAGCAATGTGCCATACCAGCCGCCGTGCACCCCACCCATCGGGTTGGTGTGATCAAAACCGGGGGTGCCACGAAAACTGACCTGCCCTTCGGATACGCTGTCCAGCGTGTAGTTCAGCAAGGCCGAAATCGGCGGACGGGCGATTTCGCCGCGTTGCATGGCTTGCATGAACGCAAGGCCAGACATCGACAATATCGTGTCGCGATCCGGCAATTGGTCTGGTTGTGTGGCAGTGAACATGGGGCCTCGGTCATAGATCTGGCCAAGGCTGGCCCGTCAGGCCACGTTTTGCAACCGTGCTTTCGGCGTGACGCCAAGTGCGTGGCACACATCCCGTGTCAATTCGGGGCGGTTCAGCGTGTAAAAGTGCAGATGCTCAACGCCGCCTTCGACAAGCTCGTCACACAGTTCCGTCGCCAGCGCAGTTGCCAGAAGATCGGTGGTGCCATCGCGGGTTGCATTGGCAAAGGCATCGCGGATGACCGCCGGGATATGCGCGCCACATTGGGCCGCGAAACGCTGCGTGCCTGTCCAGTTCTCGACCGGCAGAATACCCGGGATGATCGGGGCATCAATGCCTGCCTTGACGCATGCATCCCGGAACCGAAAGAAGGTGTCAGCCTCAAAGAAGAATTGCGTAATGGCCGCCGTTGCACCGGCGTCAATTTTACGTTTCAGAAAGGCGATGTCTGCTGCCTTATCGGCAGCCTCGGGGTGTTTTTCGGGATAGGCACCAACCTTGATGTTGAAGTCGCCAGTATCGGCCAAGGCGCTGATCAGCGCGACAGAACTGTCGAACCCGTCCGGGTGTGGGCGAAAGCCGTCGCTGCCTTTTGGCGCATCGCCGCGCAGGGCCACAATGTCGCGTACGCCAGCCTTTGCGTAATCCGCGGCGATGCCCATGGTTTCGGTCTGTGTGCTGTCGACGCATGTCAGATGCGCGGCGACTGTCAATCCGCTGGTGCGGTGAATGGTTGTCACGGCGTCGTGGGTCAGTTTACGGGTCGTGCCACCCGCCCCGTAGGTCACGGACACAAATTCCGGGCCAAGTGGGGCCAGCGTGTTCACGCAATCCCACAGTCGAAAGGATGCCGCCAGTGATTGCGGCGGAAAGAATTCAAACGAAACGGATGGTGTAGACATCGGACGGACCTCTCTCTTGCAACGTCCTGATCTCATATCTATTAAGTTGAAACAAATTCATAAATCTCACTACGATCATGAGGGCGGCTCAAAGGTGCATATTGAATTCAGACATCTGCGTACGATCCAGGCGATCCATGAGACCGGTGGTCTGGCCCGTGCGGCGGATCGGCTGAACATCACGCAGAGCGCCTTGTCCCATCAGATCAAGGGGATCGAAGATCAGGCAGGGGTGGAGCTGTTTGTGCGCCGCTCTAAGCCGCTGAAATTGTCGGCGGCGGGCATGAAGATGCTGGCTGCGGCCGAGGAAATATTGCCGCGCGTGGCCGCGTTGGAGACCGAGTTCACCGGCCTGATCGCAGGCAGTGCGGGCCGGTTGCATATCGCGATTGAATGCCATGCGTGCTTTGAGTGGCTGTTTCCTGTGTTGGAACAGTTCCGCAAGGCCTGGCCCGAGGTCGATGTCGATATCCGTCCCGGACTGGCCTTTGATGCTTTGCCGGCCTTACGCAAAGAGACTGTCGATCTGGTTGTTTCCTCGGATCCCGAGGATCTGCCGGAGACTGATTTTACGCCGCTCTTTGACTATGAGCCGGTTTTTGTCGCCGCTGCAGCGCATCCGCTGGCCAACAAGCCGTTCATTGAGGCGCCGGATTTTCGCGGTGAGACGCTGATCACCTATCCGGTGGATCGGACCCGTCTGGATGTCTTTACCGAGTTGCTGACCCCGGCCAAGGTTGAACCGGCTGCAATTCGGCAGGTGGAATTGACGGCTGTCATTCTTTTGCTTGTGGCGTCCAATCGTGGTGTGGCGGTCTTGCCCGATTGGGTTGTGCGGCAGGTGCGGTACAATTCCGACTACGTGACCCGGCCGTTGACAAAAACCGGCCTGACCCGCCGGTTGTATGCGGCGACCCGCGCCGATGACACCAGCCGCCCGTTCATGGCCCATCTGATCCGGTTGGCGCGGCAGGAGGCGGTAAAGCTTCAGCGTGCCGAGAGACCCCCCGGCTGATGGCGCGCGGAAATTTCCCCTGTGGCGTTTGCGCCAGAAGTCTGACCATGGTTTCGTCAAACGGTTGCGCTGCCCCGTAATAATACCCCTGAACCAGACAACACCCCATGTCGCGCAGCATGTCACGTTGCTGGCCTGTTTCGACCCCCTCGGCGACAATCTCGACGTTCAGGCCTTGGGCAATTGTGATCAGCCCCTGAACCAGAACATGCGCGGCAGGGTCGATCCCGAGGTCACGAATGAAACCTATATCAAGTTTAAGTTCGTCGAACTCTAACTCCTTGAGGTGCTGTAGCGACGCAAACCCGGTGCCAAAGTCATCCAGTGAGATACGCACACCCGCCCGGCGGAAGCGGACAATGGACTCGCGGATGATATCGCCCGCGCGGGCAATAAAAATGTCCTCGGTGATCTCAAAGGTCAGGTGCTTGCGCAAGCCGGGATAGCGATCAATAGAGGCGAATAATTCGTCGCGCCCAGACAATGTGGCCAGTGCCATTTCGGGAATGTTGATGGAAACATGCCCGGGGTCCAGACCATCCTCGATCAGGTCGGACAGATTATGCAAGACATGATCGACCGTGTGGATCATGAAGGCGCCCTGCAGCCCCAACTCGTTGATCATGGGCAGAAATTCTGAAGGGGACAGGATGCCGCGGGTCGGGTGGTGCCAGCGCGATAGCGCCTCGAAACCAACGATTGTGCCATTCCGCAGGCTGACTTTTGGTTGATAATGCGGGATGATCTCGCCGTCTTCCATCGCCCGCATCAGGATTTGGCGATGCTCAAGCGTGGCCCGCACGGGAAAGGCCGATTTGTCATATATGCGCGGTCTGCCTTCGGGGTCCTGCTTGGCCAGAAACATCGCTTGGTCGGCGCCTGACATCAGTGCGTTTGGCGTGCTGGTGTCACTGCCCTGACGGGCGATGCCGATACTGGCACCGATGACCAGTTTCTTTTGCTCAAACGGGATCGGTGCCTGCAGCGCCGTCATGATATCGGCCGCAAATCTTCGCGCCTCGCGGGTCGAGGTGATGCCGCTGAGCAGGATGGCAAATTCGTCCCCCCCCAACCTGCCAACCTTGCCGTTTTGCCCCACAAGCCCGCCCAGCCGTTCGGCCACAGCGCGCAGCACCGCATCACCAGCCTCGTGACTATAGCTGTCATTGATCGGCTTGAAACTATCAAGGTCGATCAGAAAGACGGTGATGCCCTGTTTGTTGGCGTGCTGATGCATCATGCTTTGCACAACCTCGTCAAAGGCGCGCCGGTTCATCAGCCCGGTGAGGCTATCAAGACGCGACAGGCGTTCCAGTTCCATCAGCCGGGTGTTCGCCTCTTCGCGTGCCCGCGAGAGTGCTTGATGCGTGTCTTTTTGCCGGTTCATCGTGTCAAATGTGTTCACGATATAGACGATCATCAACATCACGGTCATCACCCAGTGGACCGGCATTGTGGCAAATGTTTCATTCCGGGACAGGTTCCAGAGCATGATAAAGATGGTCCCGAATGCGGGTGTCATCTGGCTCCAATTATAAAGGGGCAGCAGGCCGAATGTGTTGCTGACATGGATGAAGATGCCAAACGCCCACAGATACCCGCATAGAATAAGGGGCAGTGAACTGCTTTGTGACAGGATCACCGAAAAGCTGAGGAATGGGATCATGGCCCCCCAGTTGACCAGAAACACGCAGATGGCTGTCCCAAGTTCCAGACGCTTTTCAAAGCGGCTGGCGCGCTTGTTCAGTGGATAAGCGCAGAGTTCCAGCAGGATTATGCACAGGCCTGCAATAAGCCCCTGCACCCAGAAACCGCCGATACCGCACACGCCAACCATCATGCCGGCCGTGCCAACACGTTTGACCACGTCACGGCCCGAAATATGCCCTGCGATCTGGGATTGGTGCAGGAATTGGTCAACCAAGTTGCGGAACATATGCGTCTTTCGCGGCCTCCTGTCGTCCAGATAGCAAAGCCGATGTAATAACCGGTTAACCCGCGCCCGTTTCGACCACCCTGGTTAAGGCGTTCTTGCCCCTTGTGACCCCGTCAAGGACGGCCTATACGCCGCGCTTGATCCCGAAACCGGAGACGATGGCATGGCCGGCAGTGCAAACCTGAATGTAATGATGAAGACAGCCCGCAAGGCCGGGCGCGCCTTGCTGAAGGATTTCGGTGAAGTCGAGAACCTGCAGGTCAGCACCAAGGGGCCCGGTGACTTTGTCAGCCGCGCGGATAAGGCCGCTGAGGCCACGATCAAAGAGGAACTGATGCATGCCCGCCCATCCTATGGATTTCTTGGCGAGGAAGGGGCCGAGATAGAGGGTGAGGACCCCACAAGACGATGGATCGTGGACCCGCTGGACGGCACAACGAATTTTCTGCACGGCCTGCCGCATTGGGCTGTTTCCATCGCGCTGGAACATAAGGGACAGATTGTCGCCGGGGTCATCTACGACCCGACCAAGGATGAGATGTTCTATGCGGAAAAAGGTGCCGGCGCGTGGATGAATGAAAGCCGTTTGCGCGTATCCGGTCGTCATCGCCTGATCGAGAGCATCTTTGCGACGGGCCTGCCTTTTGCCGGTCGCCCTGAGTTGCCCGAATCCCTGCAGGATCTGGCGCGTCTTTTGCCGGCGACTTCGGGTATTCGCCGCTTTGGTGCAGCGGCCCTGGATTTGGCCTATGTCGCCGCCGGTCGCTATGACGGCTTTTGGGAGCGTGGCCTGCACCCATGGGATATCGCCGCCGGTATCGTGATTGTTCGCGAAGCGGGCGGCATTGTAGAGCCGTTGCAACCGGGTGGCGACATTCTGGCGGATGGCCAGATCATCTGTGCCAATGAGCCGATTTTCGAGACCTTTGCAAAGGTCATCCGCAAGTCCTAGCGCCTGCGCACCACTGGTACATTGCTGCGCCCATATGTGGCCGCAGGGTGGTCGGGGTGTCCATCGGTTCGCACCCAGAACCTTTGCCCCCCAAGGCGCAGCCAGAGCGGCAGCGTTGCCACAAATCCAATGATGAACCCGCCCGCATGCGCCCAATAGGCGACGCCCCCGGCTGTCGTATCCGTATTCAACCCATTGAAAAGCTGGAGCCCGAACCACAGGACCAGCATGATCCAGGCCGGTATCGGTAGAATCCGGAAAAAGACGACAAAGAAGATGAAGATATCGACCCGCGCCTTGGGAAAGAGCAGCAGATAGCCCCCCATCACGCCCGCGATCGCGCCCGAGGCACCGACTGTCGGGATGGTCGATGTCGGTTCCGTCGCGAATTGCGCCAGGCTCGCCCCGATGCCGCATAGCAGGTAGAAGAACAGGAACGGGACATGCCCCATCTTGTCTTCCAGGTTGTCGCCGAAAATCCACAAAAACAGCATGTTACCAGCCAGATGCATGAACCCTGCATGCAGAAAGATCGACGTCAACAAAGCGGCGTAATTCTCTCCATCCGCCAACCGGGCGGGGATCATCGCATAGTGATGGTAAAGCGATGCTTGTGCCTGTTCGGTCTGCACCAAAGCCAGGCCAAGCAAAAAGATCGCGATATTCACCCCCATCAGTATGAATGTCACATAAGGGATACGCTCGGACGGGTTATGATCGCGGATTGGTAACATGGGCTGACCGTCCCCGATGCATAGGGTGGGGTCAAGCGCCTTAGGGTCCTGACCCTAGCCCGCGACCTCTGCCAGAAGTGACGCATTTCCGCCTGCCGCGGTTGTGTCGATACAGACATGCCGTTCATGCATGACATGTGCCAGATCGGGCGTGTCCGTAATCAAGGCCGTGATCGGGCCGTCGCGTTTGGCCAATGCCATTTCGATCTTGCGCCCGGTCGCTGCATCACCCCACCAGATCGCAGCCGCGATGGGCAGGCTTTCCAGTGTCTCTGGCGGAATCGACCCCGCGCTGCTGACCCCATAGCCACCCAATGCATCAACCAGCGCGACCTGTTGTGCCGCTGCGGCCTTGCCCGGACCCAGGCATAACACCGGGCCGCGCGGGCGGGTGCTGTGCTGGTTGGATTCGCCGGTCGGCCCAGGCATCTGGGTGGGTGCGCTTGGGCTCTGGCGCGGGGCCGCCTTTAGCGTATCGGTCAGCGCCTCAAGATCAGCTGACTTGTCCCAGCTATCGGCGATGGGTTCGCGTGTTTCACCGCTAAAGCGCGGCAGATAGTGCGGCCCGCCAGCTTTGGGGCCGGTGCCTGAAAGCCCTTCACCCCCGAAAGGTTGGCTGCCAACGACAGCACCGATCTGGTCGCGATTGACATAGATATTCCCCGCATCGACCCGTTCAACGATGGCTTGAACCCGATCGTCGATCCGTGTGTGCAGCCCAAAGGTCAGCCCGTAGCCCGTGTCGTTGATCGCGGTGATAACCTCGTCGAGCGCCTCGGCCCGGAACGTGGCCACATGAAGGACGGGGCCAAAAATTTCCCGATCCATCTGCGCGATGCTGTCGACCCGGATTGCGGTTGGTGGAATGAAATGGCCCTGTCTGGGGGCATCAAGCTGATGAATAATCCGGCCTTCGGCCTGCGCCTGCTGGATGTAGTCGGCGATATTCTGATGCGCTGCCTTGTCAATGACCGGCCCAAGGTCGGTTGATATGTCCCATGGGTCATCAGCCCGCAATTCGTCCATGGCGCCCTTGAGCATTTTCAGAAGCTTTGGCGCGATATCGTCCTGAACATAAAGGCAGCGCAGCGCCGAACATCGCTGCCCCGCCGACCGGAACGCCCCGTTGATAATGTCCCGGATTGCGTGTTCGGGCAGGGCGGTGCTGTCCACGATCATCGCGTTCAGCCCGCCGGTCTCTGCGATGAGGGGGGTGCCGGGATTGCAATGCATGGCCATGGACGCCCTGATCTTGCGGGCGGTTGCGGTTGAGCCTGTAAAAGCAACGCCGTTGATCCGGACATCTGCCGTGAGGGCCGCACCAACGGCACCGCCGCCCGGCAGAAGCTGAAGCACATGCGCAGGCACGCCGGCCTGATGCAGCAATGCGACGGCAAAGCTTGCGATCAACGGGGTTTGCTCTGCCGGTTTTGCGATCACGGCATTGCCAGCCGCAAGTGCGGCGGCAATCTGGCCTGTGAAGATGGCCAGGGGGAAGTTCCATGGGCTGATACAGGTCCAGATGCCCCGCGCGGACCGGTCAGGGCGGGCCTGTGCTGCATAGTAGCGCAGAAAATCCACAGCCTCGCGGATTTCGGCCACCACATCGGGCATGGTCTTTCCAGCCTCGCGGGCCAGTAGGGCAAATATCTGGCCTGCATTGGCCTCGTACGCGTCGGCGGCCGCGTTCAAAATGCGCGCGCGTGTTGCGACATCTGCGTCCCAGGGCTGTGCTGCTGCGAGGGCCGTGTCGATGTCAGCATGCGTTGCCGCAGCGACATGACCAACAAGATCGTCTGGCTTTGCGGGATTGTATATTGGTGTCGCGTCCGCCGCCGGGCTGCGTGGGTCGTCCGGATTTGTTGCGGTCAATGGCTGCGCTGCGAACTGGGTCGCGGCAAACGGCTTCCGGGCGGCGTCAATATCCACAAGGGTCGGCATGTGCGTCAGGTCCCAGCCCTTGGCGTTCTGCCGTTCGGGCGCGTAAAGATCAGGGCCTTTGGTCAACGCCACATTTGCGCCCAGCTGATCAAAAGGGCAGGCGGCCACAACGTCTGGCGGAACATCCTCATCAACGATCTGGTTGACGAAGCTGGAATTTGCCCCGTTTTCCAGCAGACGGCGCACCAGATAGGCCAGCAGGTCTTCATGCGCGCCCACTGGCGCATAGATCCGACAGTTGGTGCCTTGTTCCTTCAGGACGAGGGTATGCAAAACCTCGCCCATGCCATGCAGGCGCTGGAATTCGTAGCTTTGCGGGTCTCTTTGAAGGTCACGCGCCATATGCAGGATGGCGGCAACCGTGTGCGCGTTATGCGTGGCAAATTGCGGGTAGATTCGGTCTGTCAGACCAAGGAGTTTGCGTGCATTGCTGATATAGCTGATATCGGTGTGCTGTTTCGCCGTGAATACCGGAAACCCGTCCATGCCCTGAACCTGCGCATGCTTGATCTCGGCGTCCCAATAGGCGCCTTTGACCAGCCTGACCATGATCTTGCGGTCCAACCGGGTCGCAAGGGCGTGCAGGTGATCAATCACCAGACCTGCCCGTTGCCCGTAGGCCTGCACAACCACGCCAAACCCTGTCCAGCCGGCAAGGGCGGGTTCGGATAAGACAGCTTCGATCACGTCGAGCGACAGTGACAGCCGGTCGGCTTCTTCGGCGTCAATATTCAGACCCATCCCGGCGGATTTGGCAAGCATTGCGAGGGCGCGCGCGCGTGGCACAAGTTCGGCCATCACGCGGTCGCTCTGGGCCACTTCGTAGCGCGGATGCAGGGCAGAGAGCTTGATCGAAATACCCGGATTTTCCGCAACACTATCGTGTGTGCAATGTGTCGCGATTGCGCTGATTGCCCGCGAATAGGCGAGGTGATAATTTCTGGCGTCTGCGTCGGTGCGGGCCGCCTCACCCAGCATATCGTAGCTATAGGTGAACCCCTTTGCCTGCATGCCTTCGGCGCGGCGCATCGCCTTGGTGATGTCCTCGCCCAACACAAACTGACGGCCCATTTCGCGCATGGCCCGCGCGACGGCTGTGCGGATCAGCGGCTCGCCCAGTCGTTTGATGGCGCCGCGCAATTGGCCTGTAATGCCAGGTTGCTCGTCATCCAGCACGCGACCGGTCAGCATCAGCGCCCAGGTTGATGCATTCACCAGTGATGAGGCGGATCGGCCCAGATGTTTGCCCCAATCCGACGGGGCAATCTTATCCTCGATCAGTGCGTCAATTGTTTCGGCGTCAGGCACACGCAGTAAGGCTTCGGCCAGGCACATCAGCGCGATGCCTTCATCTGTCGAAAGAGCATACTCCGCCAGAAAGACCTCCATCAGGCCGGGCTCGGCGCTGTTGCGGATTTTTCGAACAAGGGTGGCGGCAGCGTCGCTGATCTCGGCCCGGTCCGTATCTGAGAATGCGGCCTGGCTGATCAGTTCGGCCAGACATGTGGCCTCATCGGCGTAAGCCCGGGCGTCGATTTCCTGGCGCAAATACGGATGATCATCGCGTGGCATGTGGTGTCCTTTCCCCGTTGGCCCATCATACCGGATTGAACGGGTATTTATTGCCTGCTATTTTAATTCCGACGAGGCAAATGAACTGCAATTTGAGGTTTTCGTGGGCGATTTGTTTTCCGAACTGGACAGTTTTGATCGTAAGATCGTTGATATTCTCGCGGTAGAGGGCCGGATCAGCGTAACGGCGCTGGCACGGCGTATATCGCTATCCAAGTCGCCGACCCAGGCCCGTTTGAAACGGCTGGAAGAGTCCGGTGTCATTCGCGGATATCGCGCCTTGTTCGACCCGATACGCCTGGGGCGCGATCATGTGGCATTTGTAGAGGTCAAACTATCTGACACCCGTGAGACGGCTTTATCTGCCTTTGCCGCGGCAGTGATGCAAATTCCCGAGGTAGAACAATGTCATCTGATTGCCGGCGCGTTCGACTATCTGCTGAAGGTTCGCACATCCGGCATGACAGGTTATCGTGCTGTTCTGGCTGAGAAAATATCGACCTTGCCGCATGTGTCGAACACATCGACCTATGTGGCGATGCAGGCGATCAAGGAGAATGGGGCAAACCCGCCCACGCTTGGCGTTCCATCGTGACTTGACTGAAACCGAATTGGGCGCAGATCATGCAATATGAAGTGGATCATCTTGCCTGCCGTTCTGGCCCCGCCCGCCTTTGCCGATATATGCCCGCCGGTCGCTGATCATTCCGCGCGACTGGGTGAAATCATCGTTGATCTGGGCCAGGCCCGTGGTCAGGGCGAGGCGCAGGTCCTGAGCCAGCAGCTTTGGTCTTTGTGGACGGATGCGCCGGATGCCAAGGCGCAAGCGCTTTTGGATGAGGGCATGCGCAAGCGGTCCAGTTTCGATTTTCTGGGCGCGCGCGACACGCTTGACGCGCTTGTCGAATATTGCCCGGATTATGCGGAAGGCTATAACCAAAGGGCATTTGCAAGCTACCTGCGACAGGATTTCGAGGCCGCCTTGATTGATCTGGACAAGGCGTTGTCAATCATGCCCAATCACATTGCTGCATTGTCCGGCAAGGGCCTGACCTTGATGGGTCTGGGCCGTCACGACGAGGCGCAGGATGCGTTGCGCGCTGCGGTTGAAATGAACCCTTGGCTGCAAGAGCGGGCGCTGTTAGTGGAACCACCCGATATCGAGCTCTGATCCCGCTTGCTCGGCATGCATGGAATGGCCCATGCTGGATGCGGGCGTGTTGATCTACGCGGCTTACCATTGAATTTTGACCAAGCGTTGCTTCGATATTTGACCGAACGACGGGCTTTTAATTTCGCTCGCAACTGAAACGCGAAATACTCAGTAGCTACTAGCATTGCTACGTAGTCCTCCGCAGACGACCGGAGTGATCCCTTATTCGAAAATTTCGCACCCCCTGTCACATTCGACAGTGATCAAGCTTGATCTTTGTCGGAATAGGGAGGCGGCTTAAATGGTTCATCGTCGAATTCGCACTTCGTTGCTGCTCGCATTGCCTTTGCTGCTGATGGGCTGCAAGGAGGCGATCTATACCAATTTGAGCGCGCGCGCTGTGAATGAAATGGTTGCGACGCTTATTTCCGCGAATGTCTCGGCCAGCCGGAAAGAGGTCGAGGCTGGTGTCTATTCCTTGATGATCGACAAGCAGGATTTGGCAATCGCAACAATCATTCTGGACCAGCATGGGCTGCCATCACGCGAGTTCCGCGCAATGGATGATGTCTTCACTGCCGAGGGGTTGGTTGGAACGCCCTTTGAAGAGCAAGTCAGATATGCCTTCGCTTTGGAACAACAGCTTACTCAGGATATTGTTTCTATCGCAGGCGTGCGGGACGCTGGTGTGACGATCAGCTTGCCAAGAGACGAGCAGCGGGGGCGAAACGAGGCTCGGCCCGGCTCGGCGTCTGTGATTGTCCATCATGAGGTGAACTTCAATGTTCAGGCCGCAATTCCGAAAATCAAAACACTGATTTCGGGTGCGATTGCCGATCTCGACTATGAGCAAGTGGCGGTCGTGTCATTTCCTGTCGTCCGATCTGAAGTTACGGTGACCGCCCCGGAAGTGAGCGAAGCCAACGTCTTTGGCATGAACTCAGCGTTATTTATTGCAGCTGGGCTTCTGATGGCGATTTGCTTTTGTATTTACCAACTTGCCTGCGCAGCACTGAGAAGCCGGAGATAACTGAGATGACCGAAACAGCGACTTTCGAACTGACCCCAGAAATCATGGGAGGATATGCCCGCAGTATCATTTTGCGTGAAATTGAATCCCACGAACTGCGCAACAGCATTATGTCCAATCCGGATCTGTGGGATGAAATTCGTCAAGAGGCCTACAGCGCTACCGGATATACTGGCCAGCTGACAAAACAAGATCGCGGACATATCGACGAGGTGAATTGGTTCATCTCGCAAGATTTGGTCATGTTGCCAATCATTCTTGGGATCGCGAGATTTGCTGAGCAGATGGTCATGGAGCTCAACAATCCGCTGAGCCGAGCGCTGCTTCAACAGCTTCCGGGGCCGCTGGTTCGCCTCGCGCTGAGTTTCAGAAAGAAGCATGATCTTGGGTTCTCGGCGCATAAGACGCCGCTGCCACCGTTGGAGGAAATTTCTTCGGACGGCATGCAAACGATCGCGTGTTGGATGCAGACATTGCCCAGCAACAGTCGCGCGCAGATTCTGTTGCAGATACCCGACCTCAAACTGCCGCGAATTGGCCTGACGGATTGTGGTGCGCGCGTTATTTTGATGACGCAGTTCATCTCTCGCGCACGTGTCTTCGAAGTCTGATGATCCCTGCTGAACAGCCTCAATTTTCTGCAAAGTTGCTGAGTGCGGCGGAGTTTGACGCGTATAATGCGACCCGCCTCGGTCGCGCGGCCGCCGACGAGGCGCGAGAGGAGATGTTGAGAGAAGCAAAGCAAGAGGCCAGAAGCATCATCGATAGGGCGAAGGACAATGCCGCCGAATTGTTGGCGCGGCGTACCGAGGCGCTTGACGAGGATGTTTCGGCTTGGGTTGAAAAACAAAAGTCCCAAAGGCTAGGCACAGAGCTTGCCGCGCTTGACAAGGAAATCGCTGCCATTGGCCAAACGTTCGAAAAGGCCCTGCCGGCCATTTCTGATCTCATCATTCAAACGACCAAAAAAGTCATCGGCGCAATGCCTGACGCAAAAAAATATCGGATGATTGTGCAGAAGGCGTTGGATGATCTTCCGACAGGTTGCGCTGTTACGCTGGAGGTCGCACCCGACCGTGCGGGTCAGATCAACGATGCGATAAAGGCCGCAAAGGCGGAAAAATTTGCCAACCTATCGGTCAATGTCAACCCGAATGCCGATGCAGGGGCCATGCGCCTGTTGGTGCAAGAAGGCTCGATTGACTTTGGTCTGGCAGATCAGTTCAGCCGGATTGAGGCGGTGCTTCAAGAAACGCTCGGGCGGGTCGATAGCGAAGGGTCGCCGGAATGACCCTGTTGCTGGACCG
Organism: Yoonia sp. SS1-5; assembly: GCF_038443705.2. NCBI lineage: Bacteria > Pseudomonadati > Pseudomonadota > Alphaproteobacteria > Rhodobacterales > Paracoccaceae > Yoonia > Yoonia rhodophyticola. The sequence goes on from NZ_CP151767.2 coordinate 3,759,016, forward strand.
GCTTGAGGCAACGCGCGCGGCGCTTTACGGGATGACGCCACGCCCGCCACAGGGCCGTGTCACCCGGCTTTCGGGTCCGGTGATCAGGGCTGTATTCTCGCACGCCATCATCGGTGAAATCTGTGAAATCCATCGTACGGCTGGACAGCCCGCCATCATTGGTCGTGTTGTCGGTCTTGACGATAATGAAGTGATCATCAGCCCCTTTGGCGCGTGTACAGGTTTGGCAGTTGGTGCGCCGGTGCGCAGTTATGGCCGCGAACTTACCGTCGCCGTGGGTCACCAACTTTTAGGCCGCACCCTTGATGGGATGGGCAACCCGATTGACGGGTTGGACCCGCTTCCCCCGGGCATGATGCGTCGTCCTGTCACCTGTGATGCCCCGCCACCGATGACGAGGCCATTGATCGAACGCCCGATGATCACGGGCATGAAAGCCATCGATTTTGCGACCACCTTGGGCCGAGGGCAAAGGGTGGGGATTTTCGGGTCCGCCGGAACCGGGAAATCGTCAACCCTTTCAGCGATCGCCCAGCATTGTGAAGCAGATATCATCGTGATCGCCATGATTGGCGAACGCGGCCGCGAGGTGCGGGAATTTCTTGAGCGCAGCTTGCCAGCCGAAAAGCGGCGCAACACCGTGGTTGTTGCGGCGACGTCGGATCGATCACCGATGGAGCGGCTGAACGGCGCCCATGTGGCAACCGCAATTGCCGAAAGCTTTCGCGACGAAGGCAAATCCGTGCTGTTGATGATGGATAGCCTGACCCGTGTTGCACGTGCCTTGCGTGAAATCGGCCTTGCCGCCGGCGAGGCCCCGACGCGTCGCGGCTACCCCGCGTCGGTTTACCCGGCACTCCCTGAATTGATCGAACGCGCAGGCCGCAATGTGCATGGGGATATTACCGGTCTGTTTACCGTCCTTGTCGAAGGCGATGACGCCAATGACCCGATTGGTGAGGAGGTCCGCAGCCTGACAGATGGCCATATCATTCTGGACCCCAAAATCGCTGCCGAGGGCCGCTATCCGGCAATTAATGTTGCCCGCAGCCTTAGTCGGATCATGGGTGATGTCACTGACGACACGCATCGGGAAATGATGATCGAGGTCCGCCGGTTGATCGCCATTTATGAGCGGATCGAAATCCTGGTGCAGATCGGGGAATACGAACCCGGTCAGGACAAGGACAATGATCGCGCGGTCGCGCTGGTCCCGAAAATAAACGAAGCCTTCAAACAGAAGATTGAGGAGAAGTTCGCGCTGGAAGACACTTTTGCTCTTTTCAAGAAAATTCTGTCCGATGCAAAGTAAGTCGCTCGATCTTATCCTGGAAGTCCGCAATTTTCGTGAAAAGTTGGGGCAGGCGCGACTGGCAAGTGCGCGACGAGACGTGAAGCGCAAATCCGTTGCCGTGCAAGAAGCTGAGCAAGATCTGCAATCATCCGTCGCAAACCATTATAAATCGGTGGAAAAGTCCCTGCGGGCTGCTGAAGAGACCAAGGATCCTCAGGCACGCTTTGCCGTTGTTGCACTCGCGCTTAGCCGGGGCCGGCGCGCCATTCGCCGTGCGGAAGATGACGTAAATGGTGCCCATGATGATGTTGAAGTTGCGCAATCAACAAAGAAGCAGGCTGGCCGGACACTGCGCCAGGAAGCCATTGAACGCATCAAATTAGAGCGGCTGAAAGACAAGCTTGAAATTAAGGAACGCCGCGAGGCCGACATGCTTGAGGAAGATGAATTTGATGAGGTTGCAACAGTCATGTGCCAGCCAAGGGGGCGCAGCGCGTAATGCCAAGAGATCACGCAGATAATGGCCAGGCAAGCAGTCGGCCGCTGACCGAAAGAGATCGCAAGATTCTCATTGAAAAGTTTAATGCCAGCGCGATCAATCTTGCGGATCTTAGACTTCAGTTCGTTGACGATGCGTATGATGGCGTCGTTGCTGATTGGGACAAACTGACCGTCGTTGTCGGCGAAGAAACCTGTCATGTGTATGTGCCAACATTGGCGCTTCGAATGATTTTTTTGAACGCCGGGTATAATGAAAAGACACGGGCATGGACCGACCGCCTGCGCAAGATCATGTACCGGCACCTGCTGTCCGAAGAACTTGGTAAGTTACACGACCAACAGGGCGTTACCGTGTTGATCACGCAATGTGAGGCGGTTCAGAGCGATCCCGGCATTTTGCCTGCCTCATTGCTGTTCAGCATCAATCTTTCAGACGCAAATGTGCAGCCGTTGCCGCTCCTTATCGATACGCTGCCGTCCGTCATGCGCGACTGGATGGGTGGTGAAGATGAAGCTGCGGGCGGGTCGGCAGATGGCGTATCGACTGACGCCGAGGGGATCATCGTGCCAGTATCGGTGCGCAGTCCCGATTTCCAGATCCCGCTTCATGTGATCAAAGACGCGGCCAAGGGCGACGTCATCTTGCTGGATCGGTCATGGAACCGGACCACCGATCGCATAATTCGCATCGCAAACACACAGTTGTGGAGGGCGACGCGTCGCCGCAGTGGCAAAATTATCCTGGGAGACAAAATGGACATTGAACAAATAGACGCAGATGGTGCTATCGCGCAGGAAACACCTGATCGTTTGGACGGCGATGATGTCTTTGATGCACGCGAAATTCTCGTGAATGTCAGCATCGAGCATTGCAGAGCGCAGATCAGTCTTCAGGAAGTTACGGGCATGAGAGGTGGAGAAATTCTACCGATAAATCCGCCGGAAAACGATGTGGTTCGCGTTCTCGTAAATGGCAAATTTCTGAGATATGGAAAACTGGTCGACTACGAGGGGCAGGTCGGTGTTCAGCTTTTAGCTGAGCACGACCGTACGAGCTAGCCGCGCGTATGGATTACACTTCACCTCTCGTCATTGGCTTTCTGGCTTCCTTCTTCTTGCTGGCCGTGTTGTCCATGACAGCTTTCGTCAAGCTGTCGGTTGTGTTCATGATAATTCGCAACGCTATGGGCTTGCAGCACGTCCCGTCAAATGCGGTTTTGATGGTGCTTGCATTCTTTTTGGCGCTGTTCATATCACTGCCAACGATCAATGCGGCGGTCGGTGCGATTCAGGACACTGACATTAAGCTAGAAAGCCCTGCAGATTTTGTAGCCTTATGGAATATCGGCATTGCACCCTTCCAGATATTTTTAGAGCGCAATATTGACGAGGCTCAAAGCCTTTTCTTCACCGATATTGCGAATGAGCTGTGGGAGGGATCCGGACTCGTCGCAACGCCAGAAAGTTTCATCATACAAGTCCCAAGCTTTCTGGTGACGGAGCTGACCGAGGCGTTTGAAATCGGATTTTTGCTCTACCTGCCATTTGTTGCAATTGACCTTGCGGTCACAGGCATCCTCATGGCGTTGGGAATGCAGATGGTGCAGCCAAACATAATCGCGGTTCCCTTCAAGTTGCTGATCTTCGTCATGGTTGATGGATGGGCAAAATTGGTGAGCGGACTGGTCGTAACATATCTGGGGTAGTGATATGGCAGAGGGTACTTTTGCACATTATTTGATTGCGTTTATGATGAACGTTGTCCTATTAGCCGGGCTGCCATTGGCGGTGGCGACGGTCAGCGGACTAATTGTTTCAATTATCCAGGCAGTCACCCAGATTCAGGATCAGACGCTTTCGCAAACAATGAAGATCGTCGCCATCACAGCGATGTTGCTTAGCTTTGGTGGGTCCCTGGTTGCGCCGCTATTGAGCTCGACACGCGAGTTGTTCAGTTCATTCGGAAATCTGGGCTTCTAGCCTATGAGCCGGGACATTGTTTTACAGTTTGTGAATGTGCCATTCGAGACTGGAATGGCAGTGTTTATTATATGTTCGTTACGGATGTTTGGGATCTTTTACTCATTCTATCCCTTTAGTTGGGGGTTCTTTTCCGACCGTATCATGCGTCTGAGTGTTGTTGTCGCCTTGACCGCACCACTTATGTTGCTGGAATATACGACTGTGGCCGAGGGCGTCGCCACAATGTCATCTTTGACAATCGCGCTGCTTGCGGCGAAGGAATTCGCAATTGGGTACGGGCTGGGGTTGCTGGCATCCAGCCCGTTTCGTGCTTTGCAATATGCCGGGGCCGTGTCAGACACGTTCCGTGGTGAGAATGACAGCGGCCTGACATCGCCGGACGGGAGCGGCATTCAAACGACGTCACTTTTCTATCTGATAATTGGCTTTGCTGTCTTTTTTGGCAACGGTGGGCTGATCTACATCGTTGATATGATCTATGCGACCTATGCGATATGGCCGCTGATGGAGACGTTGCCGTTTTTGGTCGACGGCACCGCAGATATCGCATTAAGAGCGCTCGGAAAGGCGTTACGTCTGGCCGTCAAGATCATCGCGCCGGTGATCCTTCTTTTGTTTATCGTCGAGCTTGTTCTGGCAATCGCCGAAAAGCTTGCTCGGCGCTTTGGCATCTTCCAACTTTCGTTTGTTGTGAAGAACCTCGTTACAAAACTCACGCTGCCATTAACTGCAATGCTCATACTCAGGGTCGCAGATGCCGAGCTTATTGCAGCTTTTGATGCAGTTGACGTTATGCGTTCGTACTTTCCATGAGCGACTCACAACCGAAAAAACATAATGCGTCCGAAAAGAAGCTGCGTAAACAGCGTGAGGAAGGCAATGTTCCACAATTCTCGGATGTGACGAGCCTTTGGAATTTCGCAGTCGCCTTGGTTGTCATTCCAATTATCGCGATGATAATCATAGAGCATTTGATGTCGCTATTCTCTGTTGTTGAACGGGCAGAGGTTCTTGATTTTATGGTTGTTTATAGACCTGCCATTCTTGCCGCACTTAATGCCGTTTTCCTGAGCGTTGGGGTGCTCATTTTGGCGAAAATTGTAATTAGCGTCTTCACATCAATGATCCTTTTGAAGGGTATCAATTTTGCGCTAAAGCCCTTGGTACCCAAACCAAACCGCTTGTCCCCGGCGGCTGGCCTCAAGCGCATGTTCGGGAAACGCACCTGGGTTGAGGTCGGTCAGGGGTTATTGCGGCTGACAGCGTGGTTCGCGGTTGTTCTTTTAACACTCTATCTTTATTTGGACGATCTTTTTCACCTTGATCGATGCAATGAGAACTGCGCGATCATTCTGGCGTTACGAATCTTTGGGATCCTGTCGACGACCGCAATCGTCATACTATTGGTGTCGGTTCTTATCGAGGTCCCGCTTCAGCGTGGCCTTTATCTCAAAGAGCAAAAAATGACCGATGAGGAAGTGAAAAAGGAGCGCAAGGAGCAATTCGGCTCTGATGAGGTCCGCCGCGAACGCAACCGCATACGGGATGAAATGGCGCGGACCGCCGGTAGCGCCGGTGTTGATAAAGCGAACATGATCTTCTTCTTCGAAGATCGTGCAGTTGCCATTCGCTATCATCCGGATCATGCGCCAATCCCCATCGTCGCAGCAAAGGCTGGCACCCCAGAAGCCGTCGAAAAGCTGCGCGCGGCCGTCAAGGAAAACGGCTTTAGTGAACTCCAGGACCAAGAGATCGTTGAGACCTCGTTTGGTACCGAACCGGGATATCAAGTGGACGAAATTGCCTTCAAACCGTTGGTACGTGGGATGCAAGCCATCTTTGGCGGTTAAGAGCGCAATAAAGTAGGCCGCCAATACGTAGAAAACTAGGTGGTTGAGTCAGCTATCACCCTAGGTCCTCGCTCCGCTATCATGAAGTGTAAATTGCACGCCAATCGGAGGCACAGCAACTATGAAACCCGTACCGACAACCGCACCGCCAATGATGGCCCAACCGGAGCAACCCGAAGGGCCCGTTTTCTCCTTTGATACTGCCCAGGGCCCCGGGGCGAAGGCGGACAAAAATATTTCGAAAACTAAACCGAACGCGGATTCAAAGTCGGCGAAAGCCGCTGAGAAAGTCTTGGATACCTTTGTCGAAGCTGTGGAAAATGACGATTCCCGTGAAGATGTTGAAAGCATGATAGATGGGAAAACAGAGGACGAACGTTCAAAGAAAGAGCAACGCGATGTAACCGCAACTGTTGTCGAGGCTGGCGATACCATCGAAAAGGATGTCACCGTTGTTGTCGTGAAAGATGACAAGGAAACAGTGGTCAAGACGGATTCTGGAGCAGAGGTTGATGTCAGTCTTGATAAGAATGAGGAATCAAAAGTTACAACAACTGACGATGGCGAAGTTATTCTTGTTCTCAGCGACGATTTGACGCCGAAGGAAAGTAAAGAAAAAGCCGTTGAGGTTGTTGAGCAACTTTTGCACGATTCTGCACAAGAACATAACGTTTCTGTCTCAGCGCATTTCTTGAAGTGTAAAACTTCAGACTTGATCTGACGGACATCTCAGCTTGCGACGCTGAGAACGGGTTGCGCACTGTCCGATTGGTCGTGCGTTTTGATCGTCTTCTCGACAGCGATGTGTAGCGTTTCGCGGAAGGTCTGCATAGGTGTTTTGCCATAGCAGTGACGTCCCGAATGTGGCCGCTGTTCGTTGTACTTTGCCAGCCACGCATCCAGATCGGCCTGCAACTCTTCGACTGACCGATACAGTTTCTTGCGGAATGCGATGTCGTAGAACTCATCCTTGATGGTGCGATGGAACCGCTCGCAGATGCCGTTTGTTTGCGGAGAATTGGCCTTGGTTCGGGTGTGGTCCACGTCCTCGACGGCCAGATAAAGCTGGTAGGCGTGGTTCTCGACCTTGCCACAGTATTCCGTGCCCCGGTCTGTCAGGACGCGCAGCAGGCTGATCTCATGCTCTGCAAAGAACGGGATCACGCGGTCGTTCAGCAAGTCGGCCGCGGTGATTGCCGTCTTTTCAGTGTAGAGCTTGCAGATCGCCACGCGGGCATAGGTATCGACAAAGGTCTGTTGATAAATGCGTCCGACGCCCTTCATTGTGCCCACATAATAGGTGTCCTGGCTGCCCAGATAGCCAGGGTGGTGGCTCTCGATCTCGCCATGGGCTTCTTTCTTGGCCTTGGCTTTTTCCAGCGCGGCCAACTGATCCTCGGTGAGCAAGATACCCTCTTGGGCGGCACGGGCCTCCAGGGCCTTGAGGCGCTTTTTCATGGTTTCCAGATCATTACGCAGCCAGATCGACCGGACGCCCGACGATGACACCATGATGCCTTTCTGCTGCAGCTCCCACGACGCCCGTTTCTGACCCAGAGCCGGGTTGTCGATGGCCAGTTCGATGACCGCCTTCTCGACATGTTCTGGCACGCGGTTTTTCATCACCGGCTTGCGGCGGCTGAGATCCATCAGGGCTTCTTCGCCACCCTGATCGTAAAGTTCTCTGAACCGGTAAAAGCTGTCCCGCGAATAACCCATCACTTTGCAGGCCTGCGACACGCTTCCGAGCTGTTTGGCCAGTTCCAACAGCCCCAGCTTCGGCTTGATGATCTTCTCTTGAATACTTGTCATTGATCGACACTCCTTGATTGCGCTCCAGAAGAGCAGAAATGTCAGATCAAGTCGTGTGTTTTACACTTGAAGAATTTTCGAGCTGAGTTTATGCAGTATTTTATTGATTTGGACGACACAAGAATTTTCTGGCCGACTTGGGTCGATCTGAGCGTGCGCATCACAAACGATGATCCTGTGGCCGAAAGAGTTCTTAAAAAGCTGATGGCCAGGCGAAATGCTCAATAACCTTTTTCCGACGCTTTTCGTAATATGCAAACTGCGGTGGAACATTGGCGGCTTCCGGCCATAGCGCCGCTCGTTAGATATATTGTTCCACTATGAATGCTTTAACATCGCTTGCTGGACTTTCTGAAAACTCGCACCTCCTTTTCATCGTGGTGGAAACCTGCGGCGAAGCCTATAACGCCGGCCAGTTTTGAACCTAGTGTGATGAGTAAGGGTCTGCGGCTGATGTTGTCGCTCTACGCCTGACCCGAAGCACAATGACCGCAACACGATGTTCAGATCCCGCATCACATCTCGGGATGTTCCGCTATCTGAGTCTGTTGCTCGATTGATCCGCGTCGTTACTATTCAGTTACAAAGATGAGTGCTTGTGCCGCCGGTTGGCCGTGCCGGTCTGCGCGGCGACAAAAAAGTACCACGCCCCGTTTTGTTGGGACGTGGTGCGGACGTTCAAAGATGCCTCGATAGCAACGCGCGCCTGGGAGAAACACGGCCGCGGTTGATGTGGCTTGAACCGACGGGATGTCGCGTCTCTCGTCGGTTCTAAGGTCTGCCAGGCGAGCTTAGCCTTTGCCACCGCCGACGTCGCCGCCGCCACTTTCGCCGCCGCCTTCGCCTTCAGCGCCGTTTTCTTCTTTGGCAGCTGCCAGTTCTTCTTTGTCGATTTCACCGTCGCCATTCTTGTCGGCTTTCTGGAACTCTTCCTTACTGATCTTGCCGTCTCCATCTTTATCAAGCGCAGAGATCAGATCTTCGATAGAGATTCCGCCGAAGCTGCCAGCAACACCGCCGCCGCCAGAGCCGCCGCCGCCTTGTTCACCGCCACCTTGTTCGCCACCGCCTTTTTCGCCGCCGCCGGATTGCTCACCGCCACCCTGACCGCCGCCCTGGCCGCCGCTGCCCTGACCACCTTGCGAGGCCTCCGACTGTTCGAGAATGTTTGCGATCTCTTGCTGATCAAGCATGCCGTCGCCGTTTGAGTCAGCTGCGTCGAATTCCTTCTGGCTGATCTTGCCATCGCTGTTCTTGTCGAGGGCTTGCGACAGCTGCTGCATGCCTTGCTCGCCGCCGAAAGCATCCTTCACCATGTTGTCCATTTGTTGTCCGCCACCATTTAGCTGGGCTAAGTTGACGCCGGCACCTTGTACACCATTGATCATTCGTATCGTCCTCCTGTGAGTTGTGTTCGCTTCTGTACATTATGACGGGGACGATGCGGCTGCTGTGCGGACCACTACCTAAAACTCTTGCGTGTCACCACCTAGATGGCAGCCCGCACCCACGCAGCTGACGCTGTCATCGCCCCGTTTGCCGCATATGGACGCCGTATCAGTATGAATGTGGTCGCGATCTGCGCCGTATTGTTCCCGATTGTTGGGTGAGACGGGCGCATGGTCACACCGCCGCGTCGCTGCTGCCCAGATCTGTTGCGCACCGATACGTAGTGATTTGGGTGATTGCTTTGCACGACCTGCGTTGAGGCCACCGATCCTGCCACCACCTAGCAGGTGCTAGTTCGAACGCCAAGTCGGAGCCTGGATCCGGGAGTGCGTCTTGAGAGCCGTCGTCACGACGACTGGCGAAGCTCGATGCCCCCCGTATTTCAATGATGTCCTGACCGACCCACGTTCTGCCTGGCGATGGCTGCGCAGCTGAGAAAACAGAATTGGTGGGCTCTGAGCCCCTTGGAGCGAAGAAATGTGCGTGAAGAAAATCAGTAAGGCGGGGTTGGTCCTGGGTTTGTCGACCCTAGCGGGCATGACAGGCTCGGCGGCTGCCGCAGATGATCAAACGCGATATGCTGGCATGATGGCCGGTCAGCCAGCGATCACTGCGGCAGATACCGCGATATCGTCACGCACAACGCCAGTTTCGGCCGCAAATCGGCCTGATCAGGATGCGGCCATGTCCCAGCTACTGGCACTGATAAGCCGGGCGGAAAGCCCGGTGCACGGTTACGACAGCGTTCACTTTGGCGCCCGAATAAAGCCAGGCAAACCACCGTCACAACTGACCGTTGCAGAGATACAGGCCTGGGTCCGCGCCACGCCGGGCCAGCCCCATGCCATTGGTCGCAATCAGATCATTCCCGCAACCTTCAATCGCCTTGTCAGTGCGTTGGGGTTGTCCGGAGATACCGTCTATGATCGGCCGACACAGGACCGTATGGGACGCTATCTGATCGAAGAGGCAGGCTATGCCCGTTTCATTGCGGGCCGTATGTCCCATGATGCGTTTATGGATCGGTTAGCTAAGGTTTGGGCCGGTTTGCCGATGGCCGACGGTCGCTCTGCCTATCACCGATACGCGGGCAATCGTGCGACGATTACACGGGCTGAATATGCCTCGGCGATCATGACAATTTTTCCAATGCGGTAGGCAGTTAGTCAAAGATGCGTGCCGATTTTGCTGGCGGAAAGGAAATTGTCGTGCGGGGCTGCCAGATCAGGCTTTGTAGATATCCAACACGCGACGACGTCAGACGGGATTTATTCGATTGGCCGGATGAAACGTGCCCTGGCGATCCGCGCGTTGAAGGGGGCCATCGCATTCCGCGCACCGCTCAATGGCTTTTCCAATCCGCGTCGACGGCACGCTGCACTCGGGTGGAAAAGCAGTGGCCTTTGGCGTCTTTGTGTGTGATATCCTCAACAATGGATGCGGACGTGGTGGAATCGGTAGACACAAGAGACTTAAGCCATGTTTTGAGTGCCTCGGAGGAAACTCCGGGAGTAGAACTGCTCAAATTCGGGGAAAGCTAACGGCCACAATGATGGCTTATGCCAATCCCGAGCCAAGCCGTTCGGGACCAGTGTCCGAACGGAAGGTGTAGAGACTAGACGGGCAGCACCTAAGGCCGGGGACCGGCGATGGTGAAGGGATAGTCCAGACCACAAACGGCGCTTTGGCGTCGGCGGTGAAAACCGTAGCGGGTAAGAAAATCTCTCGATCGTATGATCGTGCGGGTTCAAGTCCCGCCGTCCGCACCAAAACAAATCTGATGGTCTGGAAGTCCTCTTAAGTATTTGAAAATTTATAATTTAGTGGTTCTAGGGTGCTAATTTCGGCCGCATCTGATGCGGTTTGTGGAGGCGTCCAAAGACTGGCATCTGGTGCAGCTCTTGGCTTCGCGCCGCGCCTTTCCGAGTGGTTGCGCGTTTACGCTATCTTTACCCTGTTCCGTTTTGATGCCTGCATCGGATCGGACGACCGGAAAGGATTGCCCATGCGGGTGCTTGTCAGAATTGGATTTGTTGGCCTGATGCTGGTGCCGGGTGCTGTGTCGGCGCAGGATTTGCAGGATCCCACAATCGTGGCACGATTAAATGCGGCCTGCGAGCCGCTGGGTGTTGCGGGCGCTGTGGTCAGCGAGCCGGGCGTCATTCGCGTGACCTGCGGCGAAGACGCGACAGCGTTTGTTCCATTGCTGGGCGGGTTGGCGCCGCTGGTGGGTGCCGGTGTGGTGACCGCCATTGCGTCTGGCTTGACCGGCGGGAATACGACGCCTGATACGCAGTGATCCTCAACATGACGGATAGCCCAGCTGAATAAGTTGTGCGCCTCTCAGTTGGTAATATCCCACGATACGATGCCGCCCTTCCTGCATGAACCAATTGCGTAAAGCTGGCTGATAATGGCGGGCCATGACATCGGACCAATGTTCAAATCGCTCTGCCGGAAGCGGTTGGCCGTAGCGACTTGGCCCATGAAAGCCGAAGGTTGTGTTCGCACTGACACATACATCATCGGCGCCCAAGTATAATGTGCAGGATGAATAGCAGATCCGGCCACGTAGCTCGACCCGGGCCTGTTCGGCATTGATTTGGGCAATTTCACGTACCCGGGCGCCGATCAGTCCGCCCCGATCATTTCCAATAACATGGACTTGCCCGCCTTGCGCTGTCACAAGTTGCGTGGAGATCAGCATGATGCCGATGCCCGCTATCAATCGGCCGAACGCGACAAGCGTCCAGCCACGAAGTGTCTGTACCATAAAATGTTCCACTCTACCCGTTCGCAACAAGTACGAATCCCAGCGTGAGTGAAGCGCGTGGTGTCTTAACGCGATCTTGCCGCCGTGCTTTGAATTAAGTTTGCTTAAAAGCCTTTAGGCGTCGAAATACACGCATGACGTGTGTCATCGTCTTGCCTGCAATAAATTTTCCTAAAATTCGCAGTTTTTTCCCCCTCAGGGGGGCGTATTTAAGAACTCTTTAACCGCCCCGTTTCAGGTTTCTTAAGAAGACTGGCCCGTAAGGGTTTGTAATTAAGTTAACTTTTATGAATCCATGGGCGCGGTAATGTCATATATTCAAGGGGATGTTTTCGAAGTTGATCCAGACGGGCCAGACGCCGTGGTGGCACCGACACCCCAAGGCCCGCCACTTCCGGTCAAACGGGCGTTTGACCAGATCGTTGCTGTCATGCTGCTTCCACTTTTGGCCATCCTCATGGTGTTATTGATCGCTGTGAACCCGATTGCCAATCGCGGGCCGCTATGGTTCTGGCAGGATCGCATGGGATATCGTTGCAGGCGTTTTTCGGCGCTCAAATTTCGGACGATGCGACATGAGGGCACCAATAGTCGCGGTGCGTTTGACCAGCTTGAGACGGATCGGATCACCCCCTTGGGCCGTTTGCTGCGTAAAAGCCGTATTGATGAATTGCCCCAGATTATCAATGTCCTGCGCGGCGAGATGAGCTTGATTGGTCCGCGCCCGGACAGTTATGATCATGCCTGCGTTTATGTGCGCGTTGTTCCGGGCTACCGGCATCGGCATCAGGTGATGCCGGGCATCAGCGGGCTGGCGCAAACCGAAATCGGCTATGTCGACGGGTTGGAGGGCGTGCGCCGCAAGGTCAGCGCCGACTTGCATTATATTGCGAATACGACACTGACATTGGATTTGTGGATTGCCTGGCGCACGATCATCGTGGTGCTGTCGGGCCGGGGTGCCTAGGGCCGGGCGCCCAGGGCAAGCAACGTACGCTGCCAAAAGTGGTTGGTAACATCGCGTCGGTAATCAGGGGCTTCAACCATTTATTGGAGGCCCCATGCCAGATCCATTTGAAACCGATTACGTCAATCTGACATCCCCTGCCGTTTCGCATTACGCGGTGATCCCGGCTGACGGTGCTGATCTGCCTGTCCGCCCACGCGCGCTATATGTCAATGGATCGGGGACGGTCGCGTTGCAGGATCAGGATGGCGAGGTCGTCAGCTATGAGGTGGCCGCCGGAACAGTCCTTAGTCTGCGCCCTGTCCGTGTTCTCGCAGCCGGTACGACGGCTCAGCTGATTGCGTGGTACTAATCCATGATCGGGTTTGAGCTGTCTCCCGGATGGGGGCAGCGCATCCAGTCGGAGATCATTCCACTGGCTGCGTTCTTTCCACCGGCGACGGGCCAGTCTGTGGCTGTGTCAGAACGCAGAAACGGTGGCATCAACCTGTGGACAGAGCTGGCGCCGAATTATGCCGCCTGCATGCGTCTGGACAATGACAATGCCGCCACCCGCCTGTCATGGCGTGAAACGCTGGTGATGGAGCTGCGCAATATCTATCCGGTTGGTGACCTCACCCTGACCGGCAACTGGGTACAATTGCAGACCTCCGGGGTGGGGTTTAACGGCAGCTACACCGGCAATCGCGCCGTCAGCACCTCATCGACATCGCCGACCGCGTCCGTCACGGTTGACCGGTCGGCCCCTTATGATCTTTGGATCTATTTCACCGCCCGGACCAGCGGTGCGTTTGCCCGGGTCGATATTGATGGGTCACAGGCCCTCGTTGACGCAATTGATGATCCGGCCGGTCTGGGTTTCAAGGCGTTTTCAACCTATAGCGCGGCCGATTTGCAGCGCCGTCAGGCCGTAAAGGTCGCAACCGGTTTGACCGGCAGCCATACCGTCACGATCAGCAATGGCGGCGGGGCCACACCGGGTGGCACCACCCTGATGCTGGAGGCCGTGGGCATATCAGGATCACTGGAGGATCCGCGCATCCTCCCACCGGCATGGCAGCCGAATACCGACTACGCAATGGGGGACGAGGTCCAATACCAGGGCATCTATTATGCCGCCCGCGCGACCGGGACCAGCGGGACAGAGGCCCCAACGCATACCGGTGGTATCGACACGGATGGCGCATTGGACTGGCGTGCCGACAACCGCCCGACCTATCCGCAATTCGTCTGCATCGACTACGCGTCCGAGCGCGAATATGCCGTCAGCTTTACCGAAAGCGGCCCAAGCATCGAGGTCGGTGGCCAGACCCATGGCAACGAGGATCTGCAATCACGCACGATCCTTGTCGATGATAGCCCATGGGCTCCGGCCCCTGCCGGTGCGGGGTTGAGCGTTGGTGCAAATATCACCATCACCGAACAGACCGTGTGGCAGGCTGGCGCCGCCGGTGATGCGGCCAATTGCACCCTGGTCCGTCGCATCACACCGGGCGCCGTCCAGCATGAGGTCAACGTGGTTGGTATCGGCCCCACCTTGGCGTTTGACTGGTGTTATCTGGGTATGGCCCCATTTGTCCCTTGGGATGGCGAAAGCCGCAGCCTGGTCGCGGATAGCTTGCAACCGGCCCAGGGCGCGACCGTGACCCTTGCGGACTATGAGAGTGTCAGCAATGCGAGTATCGACTTTGATGACGTAAGTCGCATCGGCATCACCGCGACGGTCGGGGATGCAAGCTTGCGCTATGGCCACGAGGCCGGTTTGCTGGCGGGTCCCAATAACCGCGTTAACCAATTAGACACCTTTCTGCGGCCAAATCTAAATGCCACTGCGGCTGGCAGTGGTCTCGATTGGCTGGCGAAGGCTTATATCGTGGGAAGTGCTGATGGTGGCCTGACGCTGACCTCTGGGGATGCGTTGCGGTTTTTCAGTCGTCATGTGCTGACCATTGATCTGCCCGCGTCCGGCTGACCCGCGCGCCTTTTCCGCCCGGGACCTTTTGGCAGGATCGGGCGGAAGAAGGGGTTGGGATGCAAAAAGGCCTGTACTTGGCGATCTTGGCTGGCCTTGCAGCGCAAGCCGTTGCCGCAGACGAGGCGGGCTTTCGCTATAACACCTACGGCGCCCCGGGCCTGATTGACCTGCCAACCGCCCGTTCCGCGCCGGATGCGGAACTGGCCTTTACCGTCAGTCACTTTGCCGACCAGACCCGCAGCACCGCGACCTTTCAGCTTGCCCCCCGCCTTTCCGCCAGCTTTCGTTATGCCGGGCTAAATGGTGTTCGCGCACAGAACGGCCTGATCTATGATCGCGTTCTGGATCGCAGTTTCGCACTGCATTACCGTTTGTCGGATGAAACAGCCCGGTGGCCCGCTATTGCTGTCGGGCTGAATGATTTTCTGGGGACAGGGATTTATAGCAGCGAATACGTTGTTGCTAGCAAAACGCTGCGCCCCGGTGTCACGGTGACCGGTGGTTTGGGCTGGGGGCGTCTTTCCGGGGTCGGGGCCATTGGCGCCCCGTTTGGCGACCGCCCGATCAGGGATCTGGCCCAGGGCGGGAATGTCACCCGGAATACGTTTTTTTCGGGTGATGTTGCCCCGTTTGGCGGTGTGCATTGGCAGATGACCCGGCGCGCAGAGGCGGTGCTTGAATATTCTTCTGATGCCTATCCGTTCGAGGATGGCGTGTCGTTTGATCGCAAGTCGCAGATTAATGCCGGGCTAAGCTATGCGTTGCGCCCCAATCTGCATCTGTCGGTATATTACCTGTATGGGGCCGAAATCGGCGCGCAATTATCCTATGCGATTAATCCCGGTCAGTCGCGGCATGGTGGCGGTTATGATACCGGGCCCGTGCCGGTCGTCACAACGCCGCGCATGGCTGATCTGGACAAGGCGCGATTGCGCCGTGATCTGGCCGCTGACGGGATGACCTTGCAGGGCCTGTCCCGACAGGGCGCCAGATTGCATGTTGCGATTGCCAATGACCGCTATATTGCCTCGGCGCAGGCGATCGGGCGGGCCGCCCGCATTCTGACCGCACATGCGCCGGCGGGCGTGTCTGCCTTTGAAATTACGTTAGTAGAAAATGGTGTGGCCGGTGAGACGTTTTTGATCAATCGGGCCGATCTTGGCCGATATGAATTTGCCCTTGATGGGGCCGGGGCTGTCCGTGCCCGAACGGTTGTGCGTCGCGATATTTCCCGCAATCCCGCGCGCGGTGGAACAGCCCCGAACTGGTCCATCGGCCCCTATCTGACAACAAACCTCTTTGATCCTGACAATCCGCTGCGCGCTGATCTGGGCATCGCGCTGGATGGCAGGTGGTCGCCTGTGCAAGGGCTCGTCTTTGCCGGGACCGTGCGGCAGCGCGTGACTGGTAACCTTGATCAGGCAACGCGCATGTCGGATTCCATTCTGCCGCGCGTGCGCAGCGACTTTGCCCTTTATGATCGCGAGGGCGATTTGGACCTGATTGATCTGACGGCCGCGTGGTACGCCCAGCCGTCTGACAGCGTAACAACCCGCCTGAGTTTTGGCCTGCTGGAGGAGATGTTCGCCGGTGTCTCGTCAGAGGTGCTCTGGTCGCCGCCCAACAGTCCGTTTGCCTTGGGCCTAGAGTTTAATCATGTGCGCCAGCGCGATGTCGAAAGCGATTTCGACATACTGGATTACGACGTCACATCCGGTCATGCATCGCTCTATTGGGATATGGGTGCCGGATATCACGTGCGGTTGGATGCGGGGCGCTATCTGGCTGGCGATTGGGGCGGCACGCTGACATTCGCGCGCAGTTTCGACAATGGCTGGATGATTGGCGCCTTCGCCACCCT